>CALGGH010000228.1 GCA_937916415.1 uncultured Lachnospiraceae bacterium | reverse complement strand
GCTTATCCCGTGCATAAGGATTCTCCATGTTCTTCATCTCATCCTCATCCAGCACCGAATCGTTCGCACCGAGCACGTATGCGTCGTCGTCCGGTCCTCCGGGCGTGACGGGCTCTTTCTGCTTATCCCGTGCATAAGGATTCTCCATGTTCTTCATCTCATCCTCATCCAGCACGGAGTCACCGCCTCCGAGCACGTAGGTGCCGTCGTCTTCCTGCTCGCCGGGAGTTTCGAACTCGCCAAACAGCGATATGGGCTTTTCATCAGCCTGCGGTGCCTGATTTACGGCCTTTTTCTCCTCACGCGTCACGCCGTTTAAGTAGGTCCTGTCCTCTTCGGAGATGGAACCGCCCTCAATCATCTGCATTTTCCTGCTCATATGATAATCAAGGTCCGCATCCCTGCCAACCGGACTTTCCGACACCTTTTTGTATGACTTCAGGTATGCCAGGAATGCGGATGACTTAACTTCCCTTGCGGCCCTGGCTTCACCGTCATCGCCCATGTATCCCTGCAGGTCCTTCTTTACCATCAGCACGTAATATGGCGAAGTCATTAGTGCCATCTTTTCCTCGTAGTGTGCCTTTATGTCCCTGATGCACAGCAGCTTCGCCTGAAGACGTGAAAGATGCAATTTGGGATCGGGATTCTTTTCCTGATACTTCACCAGCTTACGCAAAAAGACGTTGACCGAGGACAGCCTGGTCAGCTGATCATACTTGTTGGCAAAATGTGACGCGAATTCCTGGTCACTTGAATAACTGAACCCGTCAAGCTCCACGGCCTTCAGCGTCTGCACTATCTGCTTATATTCCTCGGCCCTGACTTTTTCGGAAGAGCTGAGGAGCTTGTAGTTGATCACGCGCTTGTCGCCTTCGGACTTAACGAGCCATTCCTGCAGGGCGTTCTGTTCCTCGGCGGTTCCGTAGACTTCCTTAACCTGCTCCGGATCAAATTCGCTCTGATCCATGTTCCTGAACGTCTGCTCACGGAGGCGCTTTCTGTATGCCAGGTAAGTCATCTGCTCTCTCCTTACGTGGCGCTGCACCTTCATCTTTTTGGCCGCTTTCTCGGCTCGCTTGCCTTTTTCCATGAATCCGACCGTCTTGTTGCGGAAGGTATTGACATAGGTAGTCTGTATGTCCCGCTCCAGTTCTTCCTCAGGTATCACCTGATTGCCGAAACGTTTTTTGTAGAAGTCCTCCTGCTGCCTGACAAGCTCGCCATGCAGATCCTTGCTTCGCGTGTCCTGCCCCATGAGATCATCATATTCAATCTGACTGATCTCCTGCCTTTCCTGCTTGGTTATGAACTCTGTTTTTTGAAACTCTGTCCTGTACATCTCTTTCATTGATCTTCCTCCCTATGCTCACTCATTGTACGTATACGCAGCTGCTGAACTACGCATGTCCATTCGCCGGCCCGTACGTCCATCCTCCGGCCCGTACGTCCATCCTCCGGTCCGTACGTCCATCCTCCGGTCCGTAGTCCATCCTCCGGTCCGTACGTCCATTCTCCGGCCTGAAACTGCCGGATCATTTACGCGGCGCTTCGGATCCGCTGCTTACGTTTCTGCCGCTCATTTACGCCTTGCACGCCGACCAGCTTCTTCCGATCACTTCGACCTCGAGGCCTTCGACCATTCCGCGCAGCTGACCGATGAGTTTTTGATCACGCTCCAGGCAGAGTATCCTGGCATCCCCGCCGATCCGATCGCTTACGTTCTTAAAGAAATGAGCCGCCAGCCTGGGCACGGCCCACGAATCCTCCGAAAGTGACAGCAGGAGGCTTACGTAAGCGTCACCTCCATGTCTTTTGGCCAGAATCAGCGCCGTGGGAACGTCGTCCCTTACGCAGCAAAGCGAAATGTCGTCGTCATAACCGCCGCGATCCATGAGCGAGGAATCAAATCCGTTTTGTGACACTCCGTTAACAAGTGCGTTTCTGATTCCGTTCGAAACCTCATCCATTCTTTTGACCGTCACGTTTTTGGGAAGCCTGATGGCCTTCTCCGCGATCGGAGCATTCAGTATGTCACTGCCGCGAAACGAAAACAACGGATCCGTCGGCGCGAGGAAGAACCCCTGGCTCTCAAAAAAAAACTTAGCCATGTCATCCTCCGCAAAGAAGGCCATCATCGATCCGGCCCCGATCTCGCGTCCAAACGAGTCAACGTCAGCCAGCAAAAAAGTGCCAATGCCCTTCCGCCTGTTCTCCTCCGTCACCAGCAGATGCTCAACGTAACACACCTCATCCTTCACGGAAAAAACTATTACGCCCGCCGGCCGTTTATCCACTATCGCTCCCAGGGCAAATTCTCCCGGAGAAGGTGCCTGTCCCAAAAGCGGCATAAAACCCGAAATATTCTGTTGTCCAATTGCCGTAATCCTCAATCCCCTGTCCTCACGTCTCGTTAGGATCCGTGCAGAAATAAAGTTACAATATTGCGATGGATTCCTTGACCGGAGAAAAAACATGACAGAATTCAAAGCCCGGTTTCACCTTCCGGGCCTCAGATATAATTATCCCCTAAACATGCTTTGGATCAGCCTGCTGAGGACGCACCCCGAATTCTTCAGGGAAGGCGTGGAGATCGGCTCCATCTTTGGCTGCTTTCCGCTCAGCATCTGGAATGGGGGACGCTCGACCGGTACGGATCAGTGTGACGCCGGCTTCGTCAGAAACGTCATCAAAAGCATCAATTCCGCCGGGATCCCGGTACGGTATACCTATAACAGTCCCATTGTCGAAGAAGAAGACCTTGATGATCCTTTTTGCAATTTTTGCATGGACGAAGCCAATAACGGCATGAATGAGGTCATCATCGTATCGCCGCTTCTGGAGGATTACCTCCGCAAAAAATATCCTGATTTTGAATACAACAGTTCAACGTGTAAGGAAATAAAGGACGTGGACGCGTTGAATTCCGAAATAGACAGAAACTACAAGTACGTAGTGCTTGATTACAATCTGAACGGGAAATGGGAATTAATCGATAAAGTCAGTCATCCCGAAAAACTCGAGATACTCATCAATCCCGTCTGTGATCCTGCATGTCCTCGCAGGGGCGAGCACTACAGGACCATTGCCATCAATCAGAAGATAGTCCTGCACAACAGGCGCCTGCCGCCCGAAAAGCGTAAGCCCACCATCCCCTGGAAATGTGAGGCCGGTGAGCGCAATTCCGTATATGACATTCAGAAGTTCCCGACGGTCGTAAAGCCTGACCGGATATGGGAAGAATACGTGCCACGCGGCATCAATAACTTCAAGATAGAGGGACGCACTGCGAACATAATCGGCCTGATTGACGTATACTGCACGTACATGCTCCGTCCCGAATGCATCGGACCGGCCAGGCTGCTGCTCATGCGCAACCTTGAGGAATCACACGTAATAACCATTAATAAGCCTAAGCCGCAGCCTTTTATCCTGTCAAACGGAAAACCATATTGATAAGCAAACGCATATTATGCAAATTAAATATTTTCCGGCCGGCCATGGGCGTTGCGCTGGCGGTGGGGTTAGCGCTTGCGCTCACCGGCTGCGGGGAGCAGGAAGCCAGGGAAGACGTGCTTATTGATAATGAGTCCCTAAACATGGCTTACGGCCTTACTTCGGTACAGGTCAGCGACGTGACCCTGACCAGGCAGCTGGTGGTGACCTACACCCAGGAACAGGAGCAGGAGGTTTCCTTTAATGTCGGAGGACGACGCGTATCCAAGGTTTACGTGAACGCCGGCGACCTGGTCAGCAAGGGTGACCTGCTGGTGGAGCTTGCCACGGACGGACTGCAGGAACAGATAGATGAGCTGGAGTATCGCGTCGCAAAGAATCAAAAGGAGCTGGAGTATCTTGATTCCGCTCAAAAGTTTGAGGAACAGGGCACTTATAACAGCCTTGTCTACAACAACCCCGACATAAAGGAGGAGGACCTGGAAAATCTCGAAAAGAGCGAGGAGGCTGTCAGCCGGAACTACAGGTACAAGAGGGAAGACCTGAATGATGAGCTGGAGTTTGACAAGCGCAAGCTCTCAGAATTGAAGGCTCAGATTTCATCAGCGAGGATCACCTCCACGATGGATGGCGTCGTATACAGGGTGACTGATGAGCTTGAGGGATCCACGTCCCGCAAGGATGAGGTCGTAATGACCATAGTTGACAATAAGTCGGGCAGGTTCGTGATGGAAGAGCCTGACTACGTTTCGTATTTTCATGAGGGCGAACTGTACGACCTCAGGATCGTATACAGCTCCGCAGTGGGAGATTATGAGGTTACGCCGAGCGACCCGGCCTCATGGGGCGACGAACAGTATTTTGAGGTGGTGTCGGGACCCGAGAATGACGGGATAGACGTCGGAACCACGGCGTCCATCATCATTGAACTCGACAGAAGGGATCAGGTCCCATCACTCCCGCTTGGAGCCATTCATTATGCTGACGGCAAGCCCTACGTATACGTACTGGATGAGAATGAATTCAGGCAGGTTCAGTGGATACAAATCGGACTTGTCGGAGATGACATGGTTGAGATCACAGAAGGCCTGAGTGCCGGAGACAAGGTCGTTCATTGATCCTAAGCACAGTAATGATCATCAAACGCAAAGGATTAAGAAACATAATATCACTGACGCTGTCTTTCATCCTTTTGGCAGGATGCGCAGGTACCGAGACGGACGTGGGCGGAGCAGAGGAAGACGTCGAACTGGCAGAACCGGTTGGAAACGTGATGAGATATGACGTTGCCGGTTTCAGGGAGCTTGCTAAGGTCAGCACGCTGCAGGGGGTGGTGTGCCCTGATACGGTCGAATATACCTATGAGTCCGATCAGCCCTTCGGCAACTATTCCCATCTGCCCGGAGAAACCGTGGAAGCCGGAGAGGTACTCTTTTATGCGGCATCTGATGGCATGGAGGAATCGATCGAAAGCATTGAGGAAGAGAATGCGCAGCTCCTGGCTGATTTCAATGATTACGTGAGCGATTATTCACTGGACGTGGCCCGTGCCAAAAAAGCGGAATTTGAAGCTGCATCGGATTATCAGAACCTGGTGAGCCTGGCTCCAAAAGAGGATTCGGATGAGTATCCGGGGTTTGCCAGAGGTTTGATGCCGCTTGAATCCAAGGCCAAGAATGCCAAAATGGCCAGGGAAAAGCTGGACGAGGCGTACAAGGAGCGCTGCGAGCTTTTTGACCTGGAATATGCATACAACGAAACACGCATCAGGCGCCTTAACGAGAACCGGGACAAGACAGGCGCGTCTGCCGTCAGTCCGGGAACCGTGGTCGCCATGAATCAGTACCTGACGGGAGATTACGTACCGCAGGGAACCAAAATGATGGCAGTCGGCAATCCGGATGACAAGGAAATAGTCTGTGAATTCATCAGCAAGGCTTCCGTAAGCAGGGCTCAGGATGTATATGCGCTGATAGGCGGTGAAAGGTTTGAAGTGGCCTATGAGGTCATGGAACCTGAAGAATACCGGCGTCTCAAGCAGAGCGAGGATGAGGTTTACACGACCTTTAAGCTGTCAGATCCGGACCAAAAGGCGTCGATGGGTCAGTATGCCGTCATCGTCGTGGTGGAATCCAGCATCCGAGACGCCCTGTGCATTCCCAGGGGCGCGGTAAACAAGGATGAAAGCGGCACTTACGTATACCTGTATGACGGAAATGACAGCGTATATACCCCGATAACCGTCGGCGAATCGGACGGAACCTACACTCAGGTTCTGGGCGGCCTGGCGGCAGGCGACAGGGTGGTTTATGACGTTCCCTACGATCCCGGCAGCAAGACGCAGGTCATCAGCGAGGGAGAGGTTCACGTCGATTTCTCGGCCGACGGATACCTGATGCATCCCAGCTCCGAATGGATGACGAATCCTGCGGTTAACGGGACCTGCTATCTGAATGAGCTGTGCGTTGACAGATTTGAGCAGATCACTGAGGGACAGACCCTGGCCAGGGTCGAGGTCGTGGCGGACGTCATTGAAATAGAGCGCATAAAACGCAGGATTGAACGACAGAACGAACGCATTGCGGACCTGAGGACAAGCCGGGAGACCACATACGACGAAGAGGGACTCGAGGTCATAGACAGGGCCATCAGGGACAGGAACCGTACCATAGAGAGCCTGAACAAGCAGCTGCAAAAGCTTGGCAGGTACTCGGGCGTGGTGGAGATCAAGGCCCCTTTTGACGGCATCGTTACGGACGTTACGGGCATTAAGGCCGGTCAGATAATAGGCAAAAAGGAAAAACTCGTGCAGATCGCCAGTGATGATTCCTGCTACGTCCTGGTAGAGGACAAGAACGGCATATTGTCATATGGAGACAGCGCTGTCGTGACCGGCAGGGACGGCGGTGGTCAGACCCGGGTTGAGGGAACGGTGGTGTCATTGAATCCATATGGACTGTCTAAGCAGCTCCGTCTGGGATATGCACTCATAAAGGTTCCGCAGGAGGCCATGAGCCAACTTACGAGCGGCGGGTCGGACAATCATAACGGATATTGGGCGCGGGTGCGGCTTAACGTCAAGTCCGTCGCCAGGAGCATGGACCACGTGCTGCTGATTCCCAAAAACATGGTATACAGGAGCAATAATGACACTTTCGTGATAACCAGGAATGATGCCGGTGAATACGTGCTGGTCAAGTTCATTGCCGGAGGTTCGGATAATTCCAACTACTGGGTGGCTTATGGAGACGTTACGGAGGGCATGACGATATGCTCGGCTTAATGCTGCAGAAAACGTGGCAGAAAAAGTGGATGAACCTAAGCCTCCTGCTTGGCTGCATCCTGCTGATAGCTACGGCCGTCAGTTTTCCGCTGTATCAAAAGGCGGCTTATGACCGCATGCTTCAGGATGAGTTTCATGACTACATGTCCGAAGAAGGCAACTGGCCAATGGTCATACGCATGACTGCCAACTGCCAGAAGGACAAGAAGGACACCATCGGCCGCATGGAAACCTACAATGCCGGCATCTGCGAACAGCTTGGGGTCCCGGAATATGAGTCCATATACAGCTATACCATCCTGAGAACTCCGGTACAGTCCAGGATGCAGCGTGACGACGTGGAAGACGTGACGCTTTCCTTGTGCGCGATGAGCGACCTGGCCGAACATGCCCGGATCATCGCCGGCGAGCCGTATTCCGAGTCCGGAATCGCGGATGATGGTGCGATAGAAGTCATTGTATCCCAAAACACCCTTACGGAACGGGATCTGCTGGTTGGGGAAACCCTGGACTTTACCAAGCTGACGGACGCAGACGGCAATCCGATATGGTTCCGAACGGCTATATCCGAAGCGGTGCAATCCGCCGCTGACTGCATAACAGCGCTGATTCGTCCCATACTACCTATATACAAATCCTGGAGGGATGACAATGAAGAAGCAGGATTCACCTGCGCTCGAACTGGAAAAGCAAACGCTGACGGCATGGGCGCAGATTCTGCACCGCAAGGGCATGATCGACGATGCGCGGCTCGGGCGCATGATTACACTGATCGGGCAGATGACGGAGAACAGGACGAAGCAGGCGGCAGAACAGCGGTGACAGGTTTTCGCAACATTTGTCATACAGATCACAAAAACTGTAATAAAAATGTATTGCTTTTTCAGATCGAATATGTTATACTATTGTCATACAGATTCTGAATTTTGTATGAAGAAAGCGGCGATGATATGACAAAAGCTGAAATTGCAAAAAAAGTCCTGTCTGAAAAGAACAGAATTGCGGATACCGGCGACTTTCTTGCCGCCGGTCTCAGCCGTTCGGATGTCAGCCGGCTGGCGAACAGCGGCGTGCTTGTGCGCATCCGTCACGGGCTGTACCAATCCGCGGAGAATGCCGATATTTCGGAAGCAGAGTATCTGGCACGGCTGATTCCCGAGGGGATTCTCTGCGTGGGATCTGCGTTGTTCTCTTACG
>CALGGH010000227.1 GCA_937916415.1 uncultured Lachnospiraceae bacterium | reverse complement strand
CGAGATTCAAGTGTGACTGGAGTTCAGACGTGTGCTCTTCCGATCTCTGCATCTCGGCAGGATCCTCTCCCGGCATTCCCAATAAATTCAGATCATTCAGCGTTGACGTATCCATATTACTCCATGACAAAACAGCGAACTTAACAAGCCACGCATACCATTATAGAATACCATCAATACGATAGGGTGTCAAAAGAGAACGGTTACTTTTGAGCGGCTTTTTGATCGGCTTTGGAAAACCTGTTTTCCAGCCTGAAAGCCAGCGGATATACGCCGATCACGACAAAGGTCACGACCGCGTACCTGCAGAACCTGACTAAAAAGGCTCCGGTGCTTGCTGATTCCAAAAATTCCTTGGAAAAGGGAAGCTTAAGAAGGGTATTGAGCACAAAATAGACGATGAGGCCTCCAAGCATCCTGAACACGCAAAAAGGAACTGACCCGGTGGTTTCAAAGTTCACGAATCTGCGTTCAAAAGGGTCTGCGAGGAAGAAGCCTGACATGATGCCGATCCCGGTAAAATAATCCGCGGTCCGGCAGTAAAAGATTCCGACAAGCGAAACGGCGAATACGCAGGCATACGTCAGATACCTGTTTTTCCACCTATCAAGCATATGGGGCACGGCAAACACCGTGATCGCGCCGCACGCCCAGCCGACAATCACGTCGGTGGGGTAATGAACTCCCAGCGCGAACCGTGACGTTCCGACCAGCAGCGGAATGATCACGCACGTGGCGGTAAGCCAGTTTTTCCTGACGTGATAAGCAACTGAACCAAATATGATCGTCGAATTCATGGAATGACCGCTCGGAAAAGAAAAGCCCTGCGCGGATACGTCATATATGTCCGCCCCGGAATCAACGGGCTTAAGGCATTTGATGCCGGGATTGTCAAAATACGGACGCCTGCGAAGCGCCATGTTTTTGATCAGGGGATTCAGGACGACTCCGATGACTATGGCCAGGCCGACGTCACGGCCCAGTTCCTTGTCATGGCACCAATAAATGAAGCCAAGCAGGGCGATCATGGCCATTTCCTCACCCAGGAAGGTCATCACCTTCGCGGCAACGATCCCGGCCTGTCCCATGTTGCCCTGCAATGCCTCCATCAGTGCGACTTCCCAGTCGAAGAAAAAAGTTAATCCCTGTTCCATGCGGTCTCCTTAAGATGGGCATGACCTGTCCCATCGGCAGTATTTCATCAATAAGGAACTGTAGCAGAATTACTTAGTCATTTCACGCTGGATGCTTTTTCGATATCAAAGAAGAAAACGTAGCCGTAGCGGGCTACGGCGAGGCTTTCTGATGCAGATATCGGGAAGGCAGACAAGTGAAATGACTATGTTAATTCGCTACGGTTCCTTACCGCAGAAAGAGAAATGACGCACTGACAGATGGCGTCAAAAAACATCCAATCAAATTTGATAAATGAGAGCGGCATAGATTATTTATACTTGTTAACGTATATAGCTGCCGATACATATATCGTATAACGAGCGAACGCGGTAGTTGGCAGATCTGACAACGGTAATTAATTGCGTTCACGAGTATAACGCATTGGAGGTTCGATGAATGAAGAAAGCAGCTGCATTACTGCTGTCAACAGTTTTTTTGATCGGTGCATTGGCCGGATGCGGTGAAAGCGGTCAGCAGCAGGGTCAGGAGCAAAGCCAGGAGCAAAGTCAGCAGCAGGGTCAGGAGCAAAGTCAGCAGCAGAGTCAGCAGAATGAACAGGCTGCTGAAACCATGGAGAATGGACAGGCTGCTGAAACCATGGAGAATGAAGAACAGCAGGAAATCATGGAGAATGAAGAGCAGCAGTCATATGCGGAATATGCACCGACGGGCACGGTTAGTTTTATGAATTGTTCCATGAAGGATCTTGAACTGAAAGACGTTGAGCTTGCCGATTACATAAAGGACAATGAGGTGACCATGCTGAATATCTGGGGAACCTTCTGCGGCCCCTGCATTAATGAGATGCCGGATCTGGGTGAACTGGAAAGAAAGTATAAGGATCAGGGATTTGAAATAGTCGGGCTTACCTGTGACGTGGCAGATCAGAATGGAGGTTATGACGAGGACGTAATTGCTGACGCCCTGGACATCATTGACCGGACTGAAATAACATATCCCGTTCTGGCATGCAGCTGGCAGTTCCTGTCGGATCTTGGAATCCAGGCCGTGCCAACTACTTATTTCGTGGATTCGGAGGGCAATATCCTGGGACAGCCCATACTTGGAAGTAATTCCGCTGATGACTGGGACAACGTCATTTCGGGGTATTTGAATCAGAACTGATCGGTCAGGGGGAATCCGTATCATGAAAAAAAGAATTCCGGCTTACGTTACCGTCATTCTGCTCATAGCTGCCGTGGCATCATGCGCATTTGGCGCTTATAGGGGAGAAATGAAAACCGTAAACAGGAAGGCCGTCAACGTCTGCATGGAGTGCATAGGAATTGGCTGAAACGCAAATTAAGAAGCACAAGGCAATAAGAAAAGGCGTCCAGGCCGGATGGGGCATATTGTCAAATGGCTATTTCAGGGGCTTTTTGACCGCATCAATCTATAAGGGTCCCCTGAAGAATTTCTGCGTGCCGGGAATGAACTGTTATTCGTGTCCCGGTGCTTTGGGGGCATGCCCCATAGGAGCGATGCAGTCAGTTTTTGATGCCGGAAAAAGAAGGTTTTCCTTTTACGTAGCAGGGTACCTTGCGGCGTTAGGCCTTTTGGCCGGAAGATTTATTTGCGGATGGCTGTGCCTGTTTGGCTTGATGGAAGAACTGCTTTACATGATACCCGTACCCAAGATCAGGGTGCCGGAGAAGGTTGATAAGATCCTGAGATTTTTTAAATATGTATTTCTCTTTCTTTTTGTGTTTGCGCTTCCTTTCTTTTACAGATCGGATCTGGGCACGGGAGAACCGTTCTTCTGCAAGTATATATGTCCTGTCGGAACTTTGGAGGGAGGCATTCCCCTTGTGCTCATGAACAGGGCCATGAGATCGGCGGCGGGAGTGCTCTTCAGATGGAAGTTCGCAATTCTCATCGTCTGCCTGGTTGCCTGCATGTTTGTCTACAGACCTTTTTGTAAATACGTTTGTCCGCTTGGAGCATTCTATTCCCTGTTCCAAAAGGTGAGCTTCCTGAAAATGTCTTTTGACGAGCGGTTATGCGTGCATTGCGGTACGTGTGCGGGAATCTGCAGGATGAACGCAGATCCCGTAGAGAATCCTAACAGTGCTGAGTGCATCAGGTGCGGTGAGTGCGTGAAGGCCTGTCCGAAGGCGGCACTGAGTTTTGGCACGTCCAATAATCATAACGCATGCCCGGAGTGTGCCAAAAAAGCGGACTGATTTCTATCAGGCGCGTGTGCGAGAGGGCGCCAGGCTCCGGCGGAGCCTGCTTGGCGCCGACCGTCGCAAATCGTCCGGGGTACGATTGTTCTGCGACGACCGTAGTGAAACGAAGAGCCGGCGCGAAGCGACCGGCGAGACTTCGAACCCGTTCGAGTCCGAACCGGACTCGAACATAGAAAAAGGCCGGATCCTTCGGATCCGGCCTTTATCTATATACGCGTGCGCGAGAGGATTCGAACCCCCGACACCTTGGTCCGTAGCCAAGTGCTCTATCCAGCTGAGCTACGCACACATATGGAGTTGCGAGTGATCGCTCACTTCGACAACAAAAGATATTTTAGAATAGAGGCGGAGCTTTGTCAAGCATAAAGCGTTTTTGGGCAGCAAAAAGCATAAAGCGTTTTTGGGCAGCAAAAAGTATAAAGCATAAAGCGTTTTTGGGCGGCAAAAGCTCGTTTTTCATTTGTCTTCACATGCAAAATACAGTATCATTGATAATTAAGGAGGGGAAGCAGATGTTAGTTACGCTTAAGAGCATACTTGAGACAGCTGAGGAGAGACGGATCGCGATCGGAGCGTTTAACTGTCCGAACCTCGAATCATTGCAGGCCATCACGGCCGCGGCCGAGGAGCTGCAGCTGCCGGTCATTTTACAGTTTGCACAGTGCCATGAACCCTGGATCCCGCTTGCGCTGATAGGTCCGATCATGGTGGATGCGGCACGCAGGGCTTCAGTGCCCGTATGCGTGCACCTCGATCATGGCGAGACGCTTGACTATCTGCAGACGGCGCTCGACATCGGGTTCACCGGGATCATGTATGACGGCTCGGCGCTGCCGTATGACCAAAACCTGTCGAATACGGTCAGGTCCGTGGAGATGGCCCGCAGGACGGGAGCGTCCGTGGAGGCGGAGCTTGGTTCCATGGGCAGGCGTGAATCAGGAGCCGGAGACCGCACTGGAGACGAGGACGAGACCAAGATATACACGGATCCCGGGCTGGCTGCCGATTTCGTGCGTGATACGGGCATAGATGCATTGGCATGTTCCTTCGGGACCACGCACGGCATATATCTGAAACAGCCCAGGCTGGATTTCGACGTAGTCAGAAACGTACGCAGGCTTACCGGCAACGTCCCGGTGGTAATGCACGGCGGCTCCGGCGTGTCGGCAGAGGATTTTCACAATGCCATAAATGCAGGCGTCCGCAAGATCAATTATTTCACCTACATGGACAAGGCGGGCGGAAATGCCGCCAATGAATGCCTGCGCGGACTCGCAGGAGGAGAGCCTGCGTTCTTTTCTACGGTGTCGATGGCAGCGCGGGATGCCATGCGCGAGGACGTAAAGTGCGCCATGATGGTCTTCGGAGGGATCGTAAGTTGAATAAAAAGGTAGTAGTCGCAGGACACGTCTGCCTGGACGTCACGCCCTCCGTTCCCATGCAGTCATCGGATCTCATACAGGACGTGCTTGCCCCGGGCAAGCTGATCAACGTGGGCCCCGCCGACATTCATACCGGCGGCGCGGTGGCGAATACCGGGCTTGCGATGAAGCTGCTTGGCGCCGACGTGACGCTGGCCGGCAAGATCGGTGATGACGCCTTCGGCGACATGATCACGTCCATAATGCATGGTTACGGCGCATCTGATGGCCTCATTCGCAGGAAAGGCGAGAGCACCTCGTATTCCGTCGTAATCTCCATTCCCGGAGTGGACCGCATATTTTTGCACAATCCGGGAGCGAACGACACTTTCTGCGCGGAAGACCTGCCGATGGATGCGATCAGTGAGGCTGCGCTTTTTCATTTCGGATATCCGCCCCTGATGAAAAGGGCATATGAAAACGACGGGGAGGAACTGATCCGGATATTCAGGCTGGCCAAGCAGGCCGGGACCGTGACTTCGCTTGACCTGGCCGCGGTGGACCCGTCCTCCGAAGCGGGACGCGCGGACTGGAGGAAGATACTGAAGGGCACGCTTCAATACGTGGACCTGTTTTTGCCGAGCGCCGAGGAGCTGCTCTACATGCTTGACAGAGACAGGTACGAACGGTTGAGGGCGCAGGGCTCGGGAGACGTGACTGAGAATCTGGACGTCGACAGGGACGTTTTGCCCCTGGCGGATGAATGCATGGACATGGGCGTAAAGGTGCTGGTCATCAAATGCGGCGCTTCCGGCATGTATTACCGTACGGCGACAGGTGAGACGATCGGGCCCATGTGTGAGTGGCTGGGCCTTGATGCGACCGGCTGGGCCG
>CALGGH010000226.1 GCA_937916415.1 uncultured Lachnospiraceae bacterium | reverse complement strand
TGGGCACGACGAAGTTTTCCTCCAGCCGCTTGTGGGTGCTGCGCCGTCCCCTGATGAGGTCGCCGAATCGCTGGACGATGACTCCGCCGCCCAGCATGTTGGAGAGACGCGCGATGCTCTCGCCATAGCCATTGCTGTCCTTGAACGGTTCGGAAAAATGCTTGGCCACGAGCAGCGCAAAGTTGGTATTGTCGGTCTGACGGGCAGTATCCTCATAGCTGTGTCCGTTGACGGTGATTATGCCGTTGGTGTTTTCGGTTACGACGCTGCCGTGGGGGTTCATGCAGAACGTACGGACCTTGTCCTCGAACTTTTCGGTGCGGTACACTATCTTGCTCTCGTAGAGCTCATCCGTCAGATGGGAAAAGAGCTCCGCCGTAAGCTCCACCCGGACGCCGATGTCCACGCGGTTGGAATTGGTCGGAATGTTCAGATCATCGCACACCCGCTCCATCCACTTGCTGCCGCTGCGGCCGACCGACACGATGCATTTGTCGCATTCATGCGTATCAACGCCTATGTGCACCAGGTATCCCGATTCCGTTTTTTCCAGGCTTTCGACGGGCGTATTAAAGTGAAAGTCAGCCTTGTCCTTTAGCTCATCAAAAAGGTTTTCCAGCACGGTGTAATTGATGTCGGTTCCGAGATGACGGACGGATGCATCCAGCAGCTTGAGCTTGTTCTGCATGCAGATCTTCTTGAACTCCGTTCCTGCAGTCGTGTAGAGCCTGGTTCCTTCGCCACCGTGGGAAAGGTTGATCCCGTCCACGTATTCCATGAGCCTGATGGCCTCATCCCTGCCCACGTATTCGTACAGGGTCCCGCCGAAGTCGTTGGTAATGTTGTATTTGCCGTCCGAAAAGGCACCCGCGCCGCCGAATCCGCTCATGATGGAGCACGTCCTGCAGTGTACGCAGCTCTTGACCTTGTCGCCGTCGATGGGGCACTTACGCGCATCCAGCCTGTTGCCCGCCTCGAATACGCCTATCCTTAACCCGGGATCCAGCTTAGTCAGCTCGTAGGCTGCGAATATTCCGCCGGGGCCGGCACCGATTATTATCACGTCATATTTCATTTTACACCTCATAATTTTGTTTGCACTTTTAAGGTTTGGCACCATGGATGGGGCCCGCCTTGTTTGGAAATACATGGATGTATTTCCAAGGTTAATTATACTAGTTTGACAAACGTTTATAAAGTGATATAATCACACGAGGTTAGACATATCTAATCAACGAAAATAATACTACTAAAAATACAAGGAGACTGACATATGTCGAACGATAAGTTTCTTAACGTATGCAACGTCTACAAGGCTTTCGGCGAGGGAGACAGCAGGCAGGAAGTCCTGAAGGGTACGGATTTTTCAGTGGCAAGGGGCGAGTTTTGCGTGCTGCTCGGACCTTCCGGATCGGGCAAGTCCACCCTGCTCAACATCATAGGAGGCATAGACAGTGCCGATGACGGCTACATTTCCATAGGCGGCGACAAGCTGCGCGACATGGATGAAAAGACACTGACTCAGTACAGGCGCAGGCATCTGGGTTACGTATTCCAGCTGTACAACCTGATTCCCAACCTGACGGTACAGGAAAACATCGAAGTCGGAGCATATCTTTCCGACAATCCCCTGGACATAAACGAACTGCTCGAAACGCTCGGCCTGTACGATCACAGGAACAAGCTTCCCAACCAGCTTTCCGGCGGACAGCAGCAGCGTACTTCGATTGGCCGCGCGATCATCAAGAATCCTGACATACTGCTTTGCGACGAGCCGACGGGAGCCCTTGACTACAACACCTCCAAGGACATTCTTAAGCTCATCGAGGACGTCAATCAGAAGTATGGCAACACCGTGATCATGGTCACGCATAATGAGGCCATCCAGCACATGGCCGATCATACGATCAAGCTGCGTGACGGACAGGTCAGAAAGAACGTGATCAACGAAAACAAGATAAGCGCAACGGAGCTGGATTGGTGATACTGACATGAAGACTAAGACTAAAAACCCATTACGAAAAAGACTGCACAGGGAGATACGGAAGGACTTCAAAAAGTACCTGGCCCTATTCCTTCTGCTGACTCTCACCATCGGGGCAGTTGCCGCCGTCTACGTGGCCAATGACAGCATGGAAGCTGCCCTTGCGGACGGATTTGAACTGTATGACGTGGAGGACGGGCACTTCGAACTGAAGGATGAGCCCACGGACGAACTGCTGAGCGATTTCTCTGCAACCGGCATCACCCTTTATGAACAGCACTACAAGGATTTTGACGAGGATGCCGACGGAGACGGCGAATCCGATGCGGTGATCCGCACGTTTAAGGTCAGGAAAGAAGTAAACAGGGCATGCATCATGTCGGGCCGGCTGCCGGAAAGGGAAGGCGAGATAGCCATCGACCGCATGCACGCCGACAATAACGGCATCACTGTCGGGAGCAGCATATCACTGAACGGTGAGCCGCTGGAAGTCGTGGGACTGCTTGCCTTTGCCGATTACAGTACCCTGTACAAAAGCAACATGGACACGATGTTCGACGCGCTGACCTTTAACATAGGCGTGGTCACTCCTGAGCAGTATGACGTGCTTGACTCGCCGGAGGTCTGTCAATATGCGTTCAAGTATGACGTTCCTCCGTCTGACGATAATGAGCAAAAGGAAATGTCAGACGAACTCGTCAAAAAGCTGGGCACCCTGGCCGCTACCGGCGGCATGCTGGATGATCCCGACGAAGCCGAGGCACTGGCCGACAGGATCGATGAATGGACGGATCTGATTGATGACGTCAAGGCCAAGGGAGACGAGTTAACCGCCAGGAAGGACGAACTGGAAGCGGAGGCCGACGTCCTGGAGGCTGAGGGAGATGAACTGAAGGAAGAGGGCGAAAAGCTTGAGGCCGAGGGCACCGAACTGGCACGGGAGCAGCAGCGGATCATGGCATCCGTTGAACCGATGCTCGTTCAGATGGGCATCATGCCCGGTACGGACGCTGCTCGGGACGTGACTGCGGGAGCGACTCCACAGCTGGACGAGGATGCGATCAAGCAGCTGCTTCCCTATTTGCCTGAATCAGTACAGGCTGAAGTCAGGGACATGACGTCCAGGGGAGAAGCCCTGCAAAAGAAGGCCGACGACCTGCAGGCCCGCGGCGATGAACTGCAGGCAAGGGCTGACGACCTGCAGGCCCGCGGAGATGCGCTTCAGGCAGATGCCGATGACCTCCAGCCGCTCATAGACGAAGCAGAGGCGGCAGGCGACGAGCTCAAGAAGCTGGAGCCCTATGAAGAGCACCAAAACGAACTCACGGATTACGTCCCCGAGTATCTGAACCAGGCGATACACTTTGCTCCAAATGACATGGGCTCGGACAAATCCATGTGCGAGGTTCTGCTGATAGTGCTCGTGATCGTGCTGGCATTCGTCTTCGCGATCACTGCCTCCAACACGATAGTCAATGAAGCCGGCGTAATAGGAACCCTCAGGGCTTCAGGATATACCAAGGATGAAATGCTTCGTCATTACGTCACGATGCCTCTGATGGTGACCTTCGCGGCGGCAGTCATGGGCAACGTCCTGGGATACTCGGTCCTCAAGAACGTCGTGGTCATGATGTACTACAATTCATACTCGCTGCCCGCTTACGTGACCAGGTGGAACGCGGATGCTCTTTTGCGCACGACGATAATCCCCATACTGATCATGGTGGCTGTCAATTTTACGGTTTTGAAGGTTAAGCTCAGGTTCAGCCCGCTCCAGTTTCTGCGTAAAAACCTCAGCAGCAAAAAGAACAAAAAAGCGATGCGGCTGCCTGACCTTAAGTTCATGACACGCTTTCGCATCAGGGTGTTTTTGCAGAACGTGCCGGGATATCTCGTGCTGTTTGCCGGCATTGGTTTCGTGGACGTGTTGCTTGGCTTCGCGATAGGCCTTCCGGCCACGCTGAGCAATTATCAGGACCACGTGACGGATTATTTATTGGTTGACTATCAGTACGTGCTGAAGGGAACGGAGGATAAGGACGGCAACGAGATCGTGACCTCTGAGCCATCGGCGGAAAAATACAGCATCACCACGCTTGAGGCCACGAGCGATCCTCACGTCGGGGAAAAGATCACCGTTTACGGGTACGTGGATGACAGCCGTTACTTTGACGTGAATGAGTCCCCTGCCCGCGGCGAGGTTCTCGTTTCTGAGGCGTATGCGGACAAGTTTTCGCTCAGGGCCGGGCAGTCCGTTTCCCTCAAGGAAGAATACTCAGACAAGACCTATGACTTTGTAATCAAGGATACGTATGACCTGCCGGGAACCCTGGCGGTGTTGCTGCCAAATGACGAATTCAACCGGACGTTCGACCTGGACGAGGGCTCTTTTACTGGCTTCCTGTCGGCAAACAAGATCACGGACATTGACGAGGACGTGATCGCAACCGTCGTAACGCTGGATGACGCACTCAAGATATCGAACCAGCTGGATCACTCCATGGGGTCCTTCATGGGATATTTCGAAGTGATCTGCGTGCTCATGGCCGTGATCATCATATACCTGCTGACCAAGATCATCATAGAGAGGAGCGCCGTTTCCATATCCATGGTCAAGGTGCTGGGCTATACCAATGAGGAGATCAACAGCCTCTACGTGCGCATCACGTCCATCGTCGTGATCGTCTCAGCCATAATCGGCACGTTCATCTGCAGGGGAGTACTGGTGACGATGTGGGCCAACGTCATGTACGGGCTTAATGGCTGGTTCAGGTTTTACCTGGGACCGGGAGACACCGTGGAAATGGTGATCATGGTTCTGATAGCATATTTCATCGTGGTGTTTTTCGACATGAGACGCATTCGACGCATTCCGATGACGGAAGCCTTGAAGAACGTGGAGTGACGCGGTCAAGCAAAGGGGCATAATGACCGCGCTCATGGTCATGCTGAACGTATTGGCATACAAGAACATCAAGAGGTTTGCAAGCGAAGACTTGCCGGTATGAGCCGCGTCCGATCGGACCGGATGCCGTTTCGAGCTGATTGTAATTTAATGCGGAGAGTGATCCATGCTATACGTTATGAGACACGGCAAAACCGACTGGAATGCCAAAAAGAAAATGCAGGGCAGGACTGACGTCCCGCTCAATGACGAAGGGAGACGGATGGCCTTTTCGGCCGGAGTGGAATATCGTAACGTCCATTTTGACGTATGCTATTGCTCACCGCTTTCCCGTGCAAAGGAAACGGCTGAAATGATGCTGAACGGACGCGACGTCCCGATCATAACGGATGACAGGCTCGTGGAAATGGGTTTCGGCGACTACGAAGGCACGGAAAACAGCTTTCAGATACCGGACTGTCCGATCAACGTTCTTTTCTTTGAACCGGAAAAATACGTTTCCGTGGGAGGATCGGAGAGCTTTGACGAGCTGTTTGCCAGAACCGGCGAATTCCTGAACGAGGTGGTATATCCGGATCTGGATCAAGGCAGGGACGTGCTGATAGTGGGTCACGGAGCAATGAATTCCAGCATCATCTGTCAGGTCAAAAAACTGCCCATCAAGGATTTCTGGAGCGGGGGCCTGGACAACTGCAAGCTGATCAGGCTGCTCTGAATCATCAACCATCCCACAGTGACGTCATGCATCCGATCATCAGGCGGACGTACGCGCATAAATCCTCAAAATACGTAAGCGCACAAATCCTCAAAATACGTACGCACACAAATCCTCAAAATCCACTTGACTTTGATTCTTCATTCATATACAATAATAAAGCTGTCCAACCAAATACGGCATATCGGGGTGTGGCTCAGGTGGTAGAGCGCTTCGTTAGGGACGAAGAGGCCGCAAGTTCAAGTCTTGTCACTCCGATTAAGTAAAATCAAGGGTTTCGAGATTTCGGGATCCTTGTTTTTTGCCTCTCATCTACTTTTCATTTACTTTTTCCATTTTATTTTTACAATCTTATAGAGGGACAACAAAATCAGCAACGCAGGATTATTTCTTTGCATTGGGATCCTATCCGACAGGCTCCAACCTGAATACAGGAGATACGGTCTTGTATATTGGAAAATATGCTGGGAAACAAAGCGGGCTTCCCTATTTTGAGACTATAGATGGGGGTAATCTCCGATGGAAACAAAGCAAAAAAGGTAATAGCGTTCATTATTACTATGGTTATCCTGTTCCTGTTCGTACCCAAGTTGTATTGGGGGTTTGGATTAACGCTGGGCGGAGTTCTTTTGGCGGGCAGCTATATTTGACAAGCCACCGCTCAAATGATACGATGTAGATGAACAAAAGAGAGTGCCACCGGCTTAACGGCAGGCCTCCTTAATTTAAGCTATAGAAATAGCCGCCATTGGTTGGTCGCCGGGGCGGCTATTCCTGTTCATTCTTAGTATCCTTCGATGACCTGTCTTTTCCGAGCTTGTAGCCAAGGCCAAAGCTGGTCAAGCAGACGCCGATAACAGCGATAAATTCACCTAACGTCAACATATCCGAGGCCCTCCTTTCCGGTGCGACTAGATGTCGGAGCATCTGTACGACAGTTCCATACTCAGAGGGGCGATAACAGTCAATCCCTCTGAGCAAATCAGAAGGCCAGTCCGTCCACCACGCTTTCGCGCTAAAGGTGACACCCTCAAAAGAGAGTATGGCACGCGGGTAGCGGGCTACGCCGAGGCTTTCTGAAGAAGCAGATGGGCGTTTGAC
>CALGGH010000225.1 GCA_937916415.1 uncultured Lachnospiraceae bacterium | reverse complement strand
CAGGCTGACCCAGCTCACCAGACCGCCGCACGAGGTACGAGAGTTGCCCACCCGCACACGGGTCGTTGCCCGCCAGGTCAAGAAGGCCGGCAGGTGACACCGGGGCGGCGGGAGATGCATGTCCCCAGCCGCCCGCTCTCACATGGCTTGTGTGACGCCGACGCCGCCTACATCGACTCGTGGAAGGTGCGGCTGATCACGTCGTCCTGTTGGGCCCTGGTGAGGCTGTTGAACTTCACCGCGTAGCCGGAGACGCGGATGGTGAGCTGCGGATACTTCTCGGGGTGCTCCTGGGCGTCCAGCAGCGTGTCCTTGGTGAACACGTTCACGTTGAGGTGATGGCCACCCTGCTCGGTGTAGCCGTCGAGCATCGTCACGAGGTTGTCAACCTGGCTCTCGGGAATGTCGGAGGTCTGCATGGTTGGTCCTTTCCGGTTCTTCGCTTGCCTTGCCTGCATGGTCGTGGGATGTCCTACGCGCCGAAGTCCTCGTCGTAGGCGGGCTCGTTGGGCGCGCAGCTCGCGCACGCCACGTCGTTCTCGATGGAGATGTCCAGGCCGGCGTCGCCCAGGTCGAGCTCGTCGAGCATGACGTCGAAGCCCTTGCCCAGCGCGTCGGGTATGATGGAGAAGGTATTGGAGATGCCGTCCTGCGCGTTAGCGGAAGCCTGGGTCAGGCCTCTCACCTGACGTCTCATCTTCTCGGAAATAGCAAGCCCTGCTGCATCATCCGCTGCACGGTTTACCTTGTAACCGGAAGAGAGCTTCTCAGTACTCTTAGTAAGGGTTGACTGAGTAAGACCAAGCATTCTGTTTGAGTTCATTGCTGTTAAATTGTGCTGTACTACCATAATTTTTCCTCCTTGAAATGAAGCGGCCGTCCGGCTCGCTTGAAAGTCGCATCCTTGCGACACCTTTGGTGTTTTGGTGAGTCATCCTCTTATGAATCATGTCGGCCGTACGCTCCGTCCTTCATCAAAAAAAGATTTTCACCGTTGTGTTCAATGCTTACACAACATATATCGAACCCCATTAGGGATTTCTTAACCCTATTCTAAAAAAAAATTACATTTTTTTCAAGCATTTTGTAAAATTAATTAGTGATATCAAATATTGAATTATCCCCTGAACCGGAAATGGGTCCGGGTTTGTATCGATTCTGAAGAACTCTGGCGTTCTTTCGCGAAGCCTGAATTGCCGATCTTCTGTTGTTAATATATGTTTCTGTCAGGCCTCTGACCTTATCCTCCATCTCGTTTACTGCGATCATTTTACCCTCTATTTCTTTGGAGAGTGTTTTGATCTTCTCTCGTCTGGCAGAAGACACTGCCGATACCTCACTGCGATGCTTAACAAGATATTCATATATCTCATCATATTTTAAATCCAGTTCGTCTAATTCACTTATATACGAATTCTGCTCAATTATATATTCATCGTACACTTCCAATCCGTTCTGAGCGGAATGTATCGCATCAACGATTCTCTTATCTGACTCGTATATTCTTTCCAATATGCCGATTTTAGCGGCAAGGTTTTCCTCTAACCTATCTACATAGGAGGTCATCATCCTTCTCCCTTTGCAACCTTCTCCATCACCAGTTTCCAATTATCCCTGACTGAGTGAAGATGCATATTCACTTCATTCAAAATCTCCGGATCTTTATCCATATTGGCTTCCAGAAGCCGTTTGGACAGGTAACTGTATATGTTCTCAAAATCCTGTGCCACAGGGTAACTCATATCCAAAGTCTGCCGCAGATAATCTATGATCCTCTGTACTTTCATAATATTTTCATGCGCCTTATTTACGTCATTATCCTCTATCCCCTTAAGCGCAATGTTACAGAATTTTATCGCCCCTTCATACAACATTAACGTCAATTCTGCCGGTTTAGCTGTAAGAATCTTGCTGTTATTATACTGTGCATATGCCTGAGGCAGTGCCATCGAAACCTCCATTTCACAGATGCGATTGGGGATGACCCCAATCGCATCCGACTAAATCTATTTTCTAAACGTAAGCTCAAATAATATCTTATTGTGATCCTCCGAGCAGCCCTGTCAGGGCGCTGGTCTTACTCTGGAGCTTTGCCATGGCTGTTTCCATTTTGGAAAACTTGGTATACAGCCTGTCCTCATAATCATTGGCTGCATCCTCCAGCTCCTGAATCTTGGAATCATACCCGGTGTAATCGGACTTCATGGTCTGATCCTCATAGAAGGATCCGTACGTACGACGTCCTGCCACTCTGGACGACAGCTTGTCAAGTCTTGAATATATATCACTGCTCAGTTTGGTAAAGAAACCTGACACCTGATCCGGATCCGATGCGATCAGACTCTTGAGAGCATCCGCTTTACCGGATGTCTTCTCATCATCTGAATCCCCATCAATATGGAATGCATGCGTTTCATTTTTCTCAGCCTCAAAATAGCTAAGTGTATTAATTCCGAAATCCGAAAGGTGAAGTGTTTTTCCATTGATGGTAATGCCCTGCGCCATACCCTGTGTCATTGACGACATGATGGCACTGATAGTCTCATCACCCTTGAATAATCCGTCTTTGATCTTGGTTTCGTACTTCTCAACCTCAGCATCACTGAGCGCCTCTTTCTCCTCATCGGTAAGAGGCGTAAATTTGGAAGATGAATCGGCATTATACAACTTATCAAGTTCGTTTATTATCTTATTATATGAACTGATAAAATTCTTGATCTGATCATAAAGGCCGCTGGTATCATTTGTTGTAGTCAGCGTGACTTCTTCATCGCCCTTGGTTTCACCTAATGCAGTGATAGTGAGTCCGTTGATTTCAAACACATTAGTAGAGCTCTCAAATTCCGCTCCGTTGAGCTCTATCATGGCATCCTGCCCCGTAATCTTTGTGGCCTTGCCCTCCAGCGTCCCCGCCTCAATAGCATCAATCTGTGACTGTGCATAAGACGCTCTCTGTGCGAAATCTGCCCGAACCTGATCCTTAAGTGCCTGTCCGGATTCATCATCTTTGACCTGAACATTAGATATCGACTTTATGGTTCCGTCTGTTTCATCATACTCAATATCTGCATCCCAGTCAGCAGACGTCCAGGCATCCGATACCTTGACAGCCAATTCATCCGCATTTGTCCTTGCTTCGGCTATCTTCTGATCCATTGCCTCTTTATCTTCGGCCGTAGCGGGATTGCCTTCTTCATCCATCTTTGCTCTTTGTTCAACAAGATCAGCAACATTTTTTTCAGCAGTCTTCATGCTGTTAAACAGATTCTTGTAAGCCTCTGCCGAGTCTGCAGCGCGTTTAAGTGATTCGGATTCAACATCGGATTCCGAATAGGTCAGATATGACTCAAGATTCTTTTTGGCTGTTGCATCATATGTGCTGATACCAAGCTTATCCAATGCATCCTGTCCGGTCGCATCATTAGCGGTTATGCTGAAATCAGACTTGGCACCCGTAGTCTTGGAGCTGACAAACAATCTCTGATTATTCTCATCAAACGAAGCGTTGAGCCCCTGTTTCTTAAGTGCGCTAAGCACGTCGGATATGCTGGTGTCGCCATTAATTGATATTTCGGAAGTAGAACCATTGGTCGTAATGTTAAGTTTAGTCTCTCCGGTAAAGCCAAGATCACTCATCTTGGATAGTGCCGTAAGCTTCTCTCCGGTAGCATTTCCTTCCGAATCCACCGCTTCAATTTTGCCGCCTGTCAGATACCCTGACTTGGCCAGTTGCGTGATCTTGAGGCTTTGTACGCTGTCCACGGCACCGCTGCCGGTAATAACGCTGGCTTTGGAAGTGTCAGACACTCCAGTGGTCTTCTTGTTCCACGCATCACTCCAACGCATATTGGATGCCATGGTTCTCAGACTAACCAGCTGCTTATTCAGATCCTTCCACTTATCCTGTTTCCAGCTAAGCTTTGTTTGATCTCCCTTGCTCTTGGTAACTTTTAACCTTTTGGCAGAGACAAGCTGAGAGATCAGACTGTCCGTATCAAGGCCTGATATAAGGCCGCTCATTCTCATAGGCATAATTCATCTCTCCTCTCTATCTCTTCTCATCCACCATTATTCCGGCCATCTCCCAAACCTTAGCTATCATGTCCAGGGTCTTCTCAGGCGGCAGTTCTTTAATTGTTTCTTTAGTCTGTTTATCCACAATCTTGATAGTCACACGGTTGGTGCCCTCGTGTATGCCAAATACAGCCTCAGAATTGGCTCCGGAGCTCTTGTTAAATCTGGCTACTGCTTCTTTCAGGCGCTCATTAGTGGTTGTAGCCTCTTCCTGATAAAAATTGCCTGAGTTCTTACCTCCCTGTCCCTCACTGCCTCCGGCTGCATCCTGCGTCTTCGATACCACCTGTACCGACGACAGATCCGGCGTCGCATCCGGCGTGGAAGTATCCTGGGAATTGTACTCAGGTGCCTTCTGCGCAGGATCCACCTGTTTAACGGGGACCTGCTGACTTTGCAGCGTCATCACACTGCTAATGGGTTCTATGTTCATCCTCTCACCTCCATGTGAACAATACCTGCGGGCCTCTTGCCCATTACACATATCTCATCATGACATGAGACACCTAGTTACTTCTGTCACTATTATCGGACAAATACATTCAAAAGTTAAGGCTTTTTTACAAAAAATTTTAGTCAACCCCTATTTTGAGGGAATCCATGTATTTTCCGGGATTGTTGAAATAATCCATATACGATATTTCCGTATTATATATGGTGATATGGCCTTCCGCCATGACAAGTTTATTGTAATCGCCATACCAGAAGCTAAGCATGTCATGATATTTATACGGAACCGGCATGCTGAAGGATTCAAATGGCAAATAGTCAGTATGTTCATAAAAGGTTTTGCTGAATCCACTGGAAAAACCAAAAATCTCACTGTATTTATATGAATACAACGTCGATACCCCCACAACGGAAGCCAATGTCTGCTCAAAAATCCTGAATCTGTCTTCCATGGGTAAATTCAGGATTGCTCTCAGATCATCCCGATCCATGCAAGGTTCATAGTCCGGTGACAGAAGTTTCTCCTTCAGTTCCGGTTTGCCAAACGTCGCAACGCACAATGACTTCTCAATCTGAAATGCTTCCGGGGTAAGTCCATGACCGTCAAAACCGTCATCAAACGGAAAAATGTCTATCCATATCCCCTGATTTATGGCCGGCGGCATAGCCGGTGGGCTGATCGCCGTCGTCATCCGGTTGCATATCTTGGCAAACGGCAGCATGTGATGGGTGGTGATCTCCTCCGGGGTACACAGACTTAAGTTTGTATACAGATCCTGCCATTCAAAAGGAGCCTCCAGCTCCTCTTTCATGACGATCGCCGCCTTGTCATAGTCTTCCCTCGGCATGCACAGATCCAGATCATCGTCCCACGGAATGAATCCCCGATGTCTGACCGCTCCCAACAGCGTACCATAAGCTGCCCAGTACCTCAGCCCATGCTTACGGCAAATGGCGTCAAACGCCTCAAGTATTTCCAGCTCCCTGGCCCATATTCTTTTTCTTTCAGTGCTCACCTGATAGTCACATATAACCTCAGGTTCAAAAAAAGATTCTCTTAACTGCAGCATATGTTTCTCACGTCATCGTACCATTTGTCCGAATGTCATAAAGCATCCCGCAAAAAATCCATAAACCCCCGCTTATTTTCCAAAGCAGTAGTCGTGGGACGTCCCAGGTCTGCCCTGGATCCTATGCCGCACCTGACTTCGATGAGCCTAAGCCCCGCATGATCTTGCGCGTCCTCCAGTTCATGATCCAGGCTGTCGTAATCCGACACAGATGCCGCATAAGGATATCCGCACGACTTCGCCACCCCGACCATGTCGACGGAGCCCGCGACGGTCGGCATGCCTCCGACGGTCTCATGTGCACCGTTGTTAATGACTATGTGTACCAGGTTGTCCGGTGCTGAGGCCCCTATCACCGCCATGGCGCCCATGTGCATGAGAGCCGCACCGTCACCGTCTATGCACCATATCTTCCTGTCAGATTTGTTGACGGCCACGCCGAGCGCTATGGAGGATGCGTGTCCCATCGATCCCACCGTCAGGAAATCATATTTATGCCCCTGTCCATTGGCTTCTCTGATCTCAAACAATTCACGGCTGGCCTTGCCCGTAGTGCTGACGATCGGATCGTCACCGCTGTATCGGGCTATATGGCGGATTATCTCTTCGCGTACCATCGCATTGTCATTCTGGTATTTCACGGGCGAAGAATCCGTCAGCGCACCCTTGCGGATTACAAAAGCCACGTCACGTCCCTGAGCCAGCAGTTCCCGGAATCCGTCCATGACCTCGCGAACCTCCGTGACCGTAGTCTCCGTGCCTATCACGCAGTACTCTATTCCCATGTCCTCGAGCAGCTTAAGGGTCACTTCTCCCTGATATACGTGCTGAGGTTCGTCATGCACTCCGGGTTCGCCCCTCCAGCCTATGATAAACACCATGGGGATGGCGTAAACCTTGTCGTTCAAGAGACTGGCGACGGGGTTGATGATGTTGCCCTCACCGCTGTTCTGCATATAGACA
>CALGGH010000224.1 GCA_937916415.1 uncultured Lachnospiraceae bacterium | reverse complement strand
CTACTGTTGCTCTTGTATATTCGTTTGTTTTACTTCCAATTTTCTTGTTTGGTGTTAGATATTCTCCATCTTCTATTTTGCTATCTGAACTTACAGCTGTTATGAATTTTGTTAATGCTAAATCAATTTTCTTTTCAATTACTTTTACAGCGATCGTTGTAACAACCGCCTCAGCTGCCGATACTAAAAAACAAGCCATTTTTACCCCTTTCTTGCCGAAGTCCTTCTTCGATCATACGACTCCTGAAACTATCCTAAATTCTATCATTGCAGGCTGCTTTCTGTCAACGAAACCGGAGGGGACTCAGCAATCTTTACGTGAATTTCCGATCTCTGCAGTGTATAAAACCACGCCGGATCCTCCGTTTATTGTTTTTGTTCCCTACTCATTCGTTCTGCCCTCCCTCAATCTCTGCAATGATCTTGTCAATCTCATCGCGAAGCACCTGCTCTTTGGCTACGATTCCCTTAATCTCAGCATTCAGCTTCACTATATCGATCTTCTCTCTGGTATCCTCAGCCTCTGCATAAGAACTGACAGAAAGGTTGAACCTTTTTATATTCGGCATAGTGTCGCCTCCTCTCTTGAAGACATTTTAACATCAGGCTCCTTGTATCGCAACATAATTTGTACGCAAATTTTACAGCGTATTCTATCTTGACAAACTACCATAAATCTCATAATTTATCCCGATTTCGTTTACAAGTATACTATTCGCCTCTTCAAAATGAGATGCAATAAATTCCGGAGTGTGTGCATCAGAACCAAACGAAATATATCTACCGCCCATTTCCTTATAAAGCCTGAGTATATCCTTAGAAGGTTGTGTATCAGCCAAGCCATAACGCCATGATGATGTATTAAGTTCTAATCCCTTTCCCTCAGAAATTATGATTTTTAGTATTTTTTCAACAATATCCCGAACATTTTCAAAAGGATATGCTCCATGGTTATCATACCTTGTTATCAGATCAAGATGTGCCAATATATCATAATTCTTATATTTCTGTACAACTTTTAGTATTTCCTGATAATATCGCCGGTTATACTCCTCCTGACTCTTCCCTCTCTGGAAATCCTGCGTCCACAATTCCAAGTTATCAATCTGATGAACCGAAAGTAACACAAGATCAAGTTTATCACTGAATTTTTCGTAAAGAGCTTCATACTGAGGGATGGTCGTTACCTGAATTCCAAATTCAAGTCCGGCTCGGATAATAATTTTATCCGAATATCTTTTCCTTATTTCTTCAATTTCCTTAAAGTATCGCGGATAATCCACATTCGAAAGAGCCATCCGCTCCGGCTCTCCGGAGCCTCCTTTTCGATAGTTCATTCTCCTGGGATCATCCCAGTCACGCTTAATCCCATAGTCCACATGATCTGTAAAACAAATTTCCTGCAATCCTAATGCAGCAGCCCGCTCAACCTGTTTTTCCATAGGAGTTTCTGAATCATCACTATAATAAGTGTGAACATGATAATCTGCAAACATATCATTCCCCCGATACCGGATATTTTCCCTCATCGTTCTCTTCGCTTTCCATGCGCATTATATCCTGCCATGCTTCATGATCTATCTCTTTGTCGGCATAATACTTATTGCGGTCAGCTTCAGTTATCTTACGTATCACACGACAGGGATTTCCTGCGGCAACGACCCACGCCGGAATATCTTTCGTAACAACAGATCCTGCTCCGATCACTGTATTATCCCCAATAGTCACTCCTGGACATATTACAACATTACCTCCAATCCACACGTTATTTCCTATGGTGACGTCAATTCCGTATTCATACTGAGTGTTTCTGGTGGCGGGATGAACAGGATGGCCTGCCGTATATATGGCGACATTTGGAGCAAGCTGAACATTGTCACCTATCCTGATCATTCCTACATCTAACATAGTGCAATTATAGTTAGCAAAAAAATTCTTCCCAACTTCTATATGTGTTCCATAGTCACAATAGAACGGAGGATTTATAAACGCTTCACCATCCGATTTTCCAAGGAGCTTATTTACAATCCCCTTTATAGCGGCGAAGTCAGATCTGTCTACTGTATTCAGCTCCTGTGTAAGCCGTCTGGCAATCTTCTGTTCCTCAAATACCTCATCATCAGATATGTAAACAAGCTCCTTGTCTCTTCTTTCAATATTAGTCATTTTCATCAAATCTGTGCTCCTTGAAATAGTATTCTTTATCATGTTCATCAATCTTACGGATTGGTTTACATGGGTTCCCTGCAGCTATAGTATATGCCGGTATATCTTTTGTCACTACCGAGCCTGCCCCGATAACGGCATACTCACCTATTGTAATCCCGGGAAGAATGATAGCACCTGCTCCTATCCATGCCCCGTCTCCTATCACTATAGGGAAAGAATACATGCTTCCTCTGGCCCGCTCTGTAGGATCAATCGGATGCCCCGTTGTACAAAGGGTAACATTTGTTGCCAAAATGTTGCCAATTATTAAACAAATATGCTTGCAGTCCGCATAAATACAGGGTTTATTTTAAGAAAAAATCACTCGTACTCCACGGTTGCCGGAGGCTTGGGAGTATAGTCAAACAGCACCCTGTTGATGCCGGGAACCTCAGAGATGATGCGCTGCACGAGATGATCGATCAGCTCATCCGACAGATGCTCCACCGTAACCTCCATGACGTCAGTCGTGTTGATCGCACGGATGATGCAGGGCCAGTCAAAGGTTCTCTTGCCATCCTTGACGCCCGTGGACTTGAAGTCCGGCACAACGGTGAAATACTGCCATACCTTGCCCTCAAGGCCGTTCCTGGCGAATTCCTCCCTGAGGATGGCATCGGACTCGCGCACTGCCTCCAGGCGATCCCTGGTGATCGCTCCGGGACACCTCACGCCCAGTCCCGGTCCGGGGAAGGGCTGACGGTATACCATGTTATCAGGCAGCCCCAGCTGCTTGCCTACCACCCTGACCTCGTCCTTAAAAAGTATGCGGACGGGCTCAACCAGCTCAAACTGCATGTCCTCGGGCAGGCCACCGGCATTGTGATGCGCCTTGATGCCCTGCTCACTCTCAAGTATGTCAGGCCAGATCGTGCCCTGAGCCAGGAACTCTATGCCGTCCTGCTTCCTGGCCTCCTCGGCAAACACCTCGATGAACTCGCCGCCTATTATCTTGCGCTTGGTCTCGGGATCGGTCACCCCGGCCAGCTTGTCCAGGAACCGGTCCGTCGCATCCACGTACACCAGGTTGGCCTTCATCTGGTTGCGGAACACTTCGATGACCTGCTCCGGCTCTCCCTTTCTGAGCAGTCCGTGGTTCACGTGAACGCACACGAGCTGCTGTCCGACTGCCTTGATGAGCATTGCCGCCACCACCGAAGAATCTACTCCGCCCGAAAGCGCCAGCAGCACCTTTTTGTCTCCGATCTGTGCGCGAAGCGCCTCAAGCTGCTCCTCGATGAATGCGTCAGCAAGTTCGGGTGTCGTGATCCGGACCATGTCGTCCGGGCGTCTGTCATTTGCCATTTTGATCTCCTCCAAATTGATTGAAACGATGACTTCTTTTTATTTTTCAACACAAAAAGTATACAATATCAGGTTCAAAGATGCCATATTTCTTCACGCGAAAACACGTTGCTCATTTGTCGTTATTTTGATAATGCGGAAGCCTGCTAAAGGCCACGAAAGCAATGACCACGCCGATGGCGCACACGACGGAACCTACCGACAGCATTGCCCTGACTCCGAAGTGATCCAGTATCGCGCCGCTGATCAGGTTGGAAAAGACGCCCCCGACCGTGATCGCGCTGGTGACGTATGCCTGCCCCTTGACCTGATCGAGCGGTTCCATGGTCTGACTCACGTAATATGCCGAAGCCGGTATGAACACCGCATATGCGAAAAGCTGAAATGACTGGCTAAGGTACATCATTGCCAGATTGACTGCCAGCAGCATGATGATGGTCTTGACCAAAAACGCGACGCCGGACGTAAGCAAAAGCTTGTCAGACGTGATCTTCTTAAGCACGAACCCGCTCAATGCCATGACGGGCAGCTCAAGTATGGCCTGCAGGAAATTGGCAAGCCCAAGCTCC
>CALGGH010000223.1 GCA_937916415.1 uncultured Lachnospiraceae bacterium | reverse complement strand
GAGCAAACGTCCACTGGACGTTTAGCACCCCGCTACGGCTACGTTTTCTTCTTTGATATCGAAAAAGCATACGGCACGAAATGCTTAAGTAATTCTGCTACAGTTCCTAAGCTTTTCTTCCTTATTGCGCACTCGAAGCTCCACAAAAAACTTCTTTAGCAGGGCCGAACAGTCCTTTTCCAACAGTCCCTGATCGTATTCAACCTGATGATTGAACTCATTATTGGTCAGTACGTCCAGGATGGATCCTGCACACCCGGCCTTGGGACTGGATGCCCCGGCGAAAACCACCGGAATGCGTGACTGAACGATGGCCCCTGCACACATCTGGCACGGCTCCAGCGTCACGTACATGCGCGTCTCCTCAAGCCGCCAGTCTCCGATGACCTTGCTCGCCCGCCGTATCGCGGTGATCTCGGCATGCGAGAGCGTACACTTGTCAGTATTGCGCCTGTTGTACCCACGTCCTATGATCCTGCCCTCATGCACGATCACGCAGCCGATCGGCACCTCGCCCTTTTTGTAGGCCATACGCGCCTGTTTCAAGGCTTCCTTCATATAAACAATGTCTTCTTCGGTATAATCAGCCATAGACTTATTCTATCATAAAAGATGAAACCGTGACCGTGATGCATCAGAATGAAATGACACGAGTCTGCCTGGCCGATCAAAATCGACCGAAGCCGGCGATCGAGGCCGAAACCCGTCAGGCGATCGAGGCCGAAACCCGTCAGAATTGACAAACGTCGCAAATTAAAATAAAATTATAGGGCCGTGCAACCGGGGAATTAGCGGAGCCCTGTACCTGCAATCCGCTCCAGCAGGGGTGATGCCGACCGGAGGGCCGGAGCTTGTGCAAAAGCCCCACGCAAGTAGTGATGAAGTTTGGGTCTTACGCAACGGGTGTCCGTGAATCGTGTCAGGGCAGGAATGCAGCAGCACTAAGCGGAATTTCTCGTGTGCCGTGAGGGTGCCTGGCGGAGCTGTCTACGCGGGAAACCTGCATGGGCCGAGGTTCGAAGGAAGGTGCACGGCATTTTTATCTTGAACGCTGATATGAAATGTAGTCTCCAACCATCAGCGCTATCTTGAGAGTCAGCGCATCCTCAAATACCCGGATGTCCAGTCCCGTCATCTTCTGAAGCTTTTCTATGCGGTACACCAGCGTGTTGCGATGCACGTAGAGCTGTCTGGACGTCTCAGATATGTTCAGGCTGTTTTCAAAGAAGGTATTGACCGTATTGATGGTCTCCTCATCAAAGTCCACCGGCGATTCATCGCCAAATATCTCTTCAACGTACATCTCGCAGAGGTTTTCGGGCAGCTGGTATATCAGACGGCCTATGCCTAAGTTGTTATATGCGGCCACCCTCGACTCAGTGTAGAATATCCTGCCGACCTCAAGGGCCATCATGGCCTCCTTATATGACTTGGAGACGTCCTTGAGCTCCTGAACTATCGTGCCATAAGATACCCGCACGTTCATCATGGCTTCAGAGTTCATCATGTCCACGATGACGTCGGCCACGTGCCTGACTTCGTCGTAACCCTGATCGGGTTCGAGACGCTTGATCAGGATGATGCCGTTCTCATCGCCCGCGGTCGTGTAGTCCCCGTTCTGGGGGGTATACATGCCCGCCAATACCTCTCCCGCCAGGCTGTTCCGGTCCGGTGCCGTCTCAACCAGCATGGCTACCCTGGGAACCTGTATGTCGATATGGAGTTTTTTGGCACGATTATAAATGTCCACGAGCAGCAGGTTGTCCATGAGCAGGTTTTGAAAGAATCCGCCCCGGTCAAACTTTTCCTTATATGCCTGTACGAGGTGCTCGATGTTACTCACCGCGATCCTGCCATAGATGTATGCGCCCTCCTCCTTACCTATGGAATCTAAGACGTACAGTTTCTCTTCGCCGTCATATATTCCGAACAAATGATGATCTCCCTTAACCTGAGAATCGGCGGCAGAATCCACGAAGTCAGTGATCACCTTTGGGCCCGGGTTTTCAACCTCCGTGGTGGAGGTCTGCAGTGCTCCCTGGAGATCATATATGGCTATTTCCGCCCTGGTTATTGCATGCAGGTCATCTATGCTGGATTTGATTGTCTGTATGGAGATCATGTTCGTCCTTTCTCATTTAGGATCTGGATATCTAAAAAGAGGGGATGGTTACCCATCCCCTCCGACTTGCGTCCAAACTTGTGACTAGTTGGTGATAGTCTGCTCGGTCTCTTTGTCGAATACGTGAATCTTCTCGACGTCGAATGCGAACTTAACGGTATCACCGGGTCTTGCGGTTGTTCTGGAATCAACCCTGGCGGTGATCGGGAACTCGTCAAGATCAAAATACAGATAAACTTCAGCACCCAGAAGCTCGTAAACCTTGATGTTGGACTCGAATACGCACTTAGCGGTCTCGATGAACATCTCTGAATCATATACGTCCTCAGGACGGATACCGAAGGTAACGGTCTTGCCTGCATAGCCGCCGTCGATGAGCTTCTTGGACTTAGCGGGAGGAAGCGGAATGGACTTGCCGCCTACCTTGAGTGAAGCGGTATCGCCGGATACCTCAACCTCGGCGTCAAGGAAGTTCATCTGAGGAGATCCCATGAATCCTGCAACGAAGAGGTTGCCAGGCTTCTCATACAGATTCTGAGGAGTATCAACCTGCTGGATGACGCCGTCCTTCATAACTACGATACGATCGCCCAGGGTCATGGCCTCTGTCTGGTCATGCGTAACGTAGATGATCGTGGTGCCCAGTCTCTGATGCAGCTTGGCGATCTCGATACGCATCTGTACACGAAGCTTTGCATCCAGGTTTGAAAGAGGCTCATCCATCAGGAACACCTGAGGATTACGAACGATTGCACGTCCCATGGCAACACGCTGTCTCTGACCACCGGAAAGAGCCTTGGGCTTACGATCAAGCAGAGCGGTCAGGTCGAGGATCTTAGCTGCTTCCTTAACCATCTTGTCGATCTCGTCCTTCGGAACCTTACGAAGCTTAAGTCCGAATGCCATGTTGTCATAAACCGACATGTGCGGATACAGAGCGTAGTTCTGGAATACCATCGCGATATCACGATCCTTGGGCTCTACGTCGTTAACGATGCGATCACCGATCTTGAGCTCGCCGGAAGAAATGTCTTCCAGACCTGCGATCATACGAAGCGTCGTGGACTTACCGCATCCTGAAGGACCTACGAAGATGATGAATTCCTTATCTTCGATCTGAAGGTTAAAGTCCTTAACGGCTTCAAATCCGTTGGGGTAAACTTTACAAATGTTGGTTAAAGATAAACTTGCCATTGTGACCTCCTAAAATTATTAATTAGACTGTGCGTCAAATCGCAACTATTGTAAGTATAAACGAATGAAAAGTTCTCTGCCATGCTTGTTTTGAACAGAATTTCAAAAAAAGAGTATACAGATTACACAAAAGAGCCATCCCCTTGATCCCATTGATCCCCTTGATCAGCTTCATCCACGCCCTCCACGCGGAAGTCCATGTCATCGGTGATCGCCGCCGCTTCGGGCTCAAAACGCGAGAAAACCTTGCGATAGAGGTATACCGCGCCAAGTCCCGGGGCAGACAGTCCAAACATGAAAAGGAACGGAACCGCGAAACTCGAAAACGCCAGCAGCACGATGGGCACCGCATACAAAAGCAGCATAAGGATGCTTCTCGGGAAGTTGAGTATCATCACCAAAAAAGCGTTCTTGATCGTTCGTCCTATGGTGTTGTAGAATCTCGACTGCAGCGGAAAAACATACATGGAGGTCATCACGAAAAGCACGGCTACCGCCAGCACCGCCACGATGAAAACGGTCGGAAACTTCTGCTCCGATCTCAGGAATACGAAATAATCACCCACGAAAACCGCGCCCACCAGGACCATGATGATCCAGAGCACGGTGGACTGAAGGAAGTTTTCCTTAAATGACTTAAAATACATCTTGGTGATGTACGTCTCCTCATCCCTGACCATCTTGATCAGCACGTAGTGCATGGCCGTGAGCGACGCTCCGACCGTGATCACCGGAATGCACGTGATGAGAACCAGTATGTTCAGTATCATAAGGTCTGCAAGCCTCGCCAGAAACCTCATGAACGGACTGTCAATGTTGAATAATTTATCCATTTTAAACCCCTAAAACCATGGGAGTGTATCGGATCCCGTCCGTAACCTGTTCGGAGGCGGTATCCTCAAATCCCAGCTTATGATAAAAACCCACGGCATACGGAGCGGCATTTACCGTCATCTTATTTCCGCCTGCCTCACTGCGCACGCATTCCGCCAGCGTCTCAATGAGGCCCCTGCCGACACCCATGTAATGATATCTGCTTTCAACAAAAAGCAGGGAGATATGCGATTTCTCGCGGAGGGAGCCCATGCCTATGATGGTGGAATCATATTCGGCGACAAAGAGCTTGTAATCCCCTTCGTAAAACATGTCCCTCAGCTTTTCTTCCCTGACGAATTCGAGGAAGTTGTCGATTCCTTCCTGCGTATAATCCTGAGCCTCGTATTTGAGAAAGGTCCGCCAAGCCAGATCCATGCAATAATCCCATTCCAG
>CALGGH010000222.1 GCA_937916415.1 uncultured Lachnospiraceae bacterium | reverse complement strand
TGCGATCGAAGAAAAAGACAAGCAAATTAATGATTTATTTATGAACAGATCCTTAGTTCTTCAGGAGAAAATACGTTTGAACGTTGCTGAACGGAAATCATGGATAGAGGTAGAAGTCTAAATGAAAAACGGGAATAAGCTGTTTAGAGCCTCAGCAGCATTGATGGCCGCCATTTTGACGGTCTCTTCGTCGTTTACGGCATATGGTGCGGAGGACGCGGAGATCGTGGAAGACGTCGTGAATCCTGACGTTGAATTCATGTATGATGAAAATGTTCCGGAGTCAGCGCCTCAGATTGAGGAAGCTATTGATCCATCTGCCGATGCCTCCCCAATGTTTGACGAGACGTCGGATGACGTTGCCCCCGATGAGATAAGCCTTGAGTCGGCTGAATCATATGAATCGTTTGATGACGGCTACGGACGCGGATATCTGGACGTGCCCATAGAGTTTGAACAGGTTGACCTTGACCGGGCGGATGAGATCAGTCCGGACATGTCAGGCATCAATGCTCATGGGATCAGGAATCTGAAGGCTTCCGAGACCCTTCCGGCATACTACGTCACGGATACGCTGCCTGAGATCCGCAACCAGAATCCATACAATAACTGCTGGGCATATTCATCCATGGCCATGGCCGAAATAAACCTGATGAAAAACGGAAAGGCTAAGGATGACGTTAACCTGTCGGAGCTCCAGCTGTCATATTACACGTATAATTTCGTGACCGATCCGCTGGGAGGGACGGCCGGAGACGTGAACGCCAGTAAAAGCACCAATGGTCCTCTCAACGTAGGCGGTAACGTGATCTTTTCCACTAACGTGCTGTCCAACTGGATCGGAGCAGCTGATGCGGACGGAGCAAACGGACGTTATGAGAATTCGTTTGCGGGAATCAGCGCGGGTCAGCTCGATAGCGGCACGGCACCGGCACCTGAATATGCATATGGTCATGACTCGGCGCATCTGACAGGTTATTACATGGCCAAGTATGACCTGAAGGATCTTGCTCCGATCAAGAAACTGATCAGGGACTACGGAGCCGTATCAATGTCCATGACCTCCAAGAACACTGATTCGTATTATAACGCCACAAATAACTCATTTTATTATTTCGGATCCGCCGCTAACGATCATGCCATCACGATAGTGGGATGGGATGATGAATTTGCAGCGGACAAATTTAACAAAAAACCTGCCGGAGACGGAGCCTGGCTCGTGAGAAACAGCTGGGGAGGAAATGGCACTGATGACTACTGCAAGGCCGGATATTTCTGGATGTCATATTATGATAAGGGAGTTGTCGCAACTAACGGAGTCTATGCCATGGAGTTCGACACAGCAGATAACTATGGCCATAACTATCAATATGACGGCGGAATGTACGTAGCGTCGTCAAAAAGGCAAAAGGCGGCCAATGTCTTTACCGTCCATGCCAATGACGGAGGCCGGGAGGAGATCGATGCGGTTTCCTTTGCCACGCTGGGGGCCAATGCCGATTATGAGATAAGCGTATATACCGGCCTGACGGATGATGCGGATCCCGAAAGCGGCAGTCTGGCAGATACCCTGATTGGAACCACTGATTATGCCGGATATTATACGGTTGAGCTTAATGCACCCATAGGCGTGGATTACGGAGAAAAGTTTTCGGTAGTGGTGTCGCTGAGCTGCACGGAGGGTCTGGCGGCAGAGACCAAGGCTTCATCGTCAACCGGATGGTACGACATAGAGGTTAATAAGGAAGAGGGACAGAGCTTTGGGTATTATGCGAGCAAGAGCAGCGCCGGTTACGAGAATTGGGTAGATTGGTCCAAGACCTCGTATGATTATTCCGGTAACTTTAAGATAAAGGCATTTACAAACAATGTCGTCTCGTCCGCAGACCTTGACGTAAATGCGGGGAGCGATGAAGTGACCATTGACAGGGAATGGATTAAGACAGAGGCTGGTCAGCCATATGGAGAGGAACTGCCCGTGCCCGTCAGGGAAGGGTACACTTTCCTGGGATGGAATACCGCGGCTGACGGAAGCGGGGACGTGATCACTTCACAGACGATCGTAAGCACTGATTCCAATCATACCCTGTATGCAACGTGGAGGATCAATGAATATGAAATAAGGTTCGAAACCAATGGCGGGTCATCCGTCAGTTCACAGATGGTTCCCTATCGCGGAAAGGTGACCAGGCCCGCTGATCCCGTAAAAGGACAGGCGGGATTTGGCGGATGGTATTCGGATGAGATTTTTTCTACGGCCTATGATTTTGACTCCATGATCGGAGCACGAGGCTTTACCCTGTATGCAAGGTGGGGCGTGTCCGTGACGCTTGATGCTAACGGCGGGCAACTGCCTGATTCCGTGACAGGCAGCATTATCGTGTATCAGGGAGATGAATATGGCAGCCTGCCAACTCCCGTCAGGGAAGGTTACGTCTTCGTCGGATGGTTTGATGAGAATGATGAACTGGTCCTGGAATCTGACGTCGTGACCAATGATCATCCGTATATGCTCAGGGCAGAGTGGGTAGATTTCAAAAACGCTGAGGCGGTTGCCCAGGGTACGGCGGCGACCGGAGTGCAGCTGAGCAGGACGGCCATTACGATGGCGGTAGGTGAAACCGCGTACATCACGGCTTCGGTCATGCCTGCCACGGCATCTCAAAGCATAGAATGGAGATTGAGCAATGAGGCGCATGCCGATTACATAGTTGAGGGCAGATCGTTAAGCGTTACCGCCAAGGATCCCGGCAGTCTGGTCCTGACAGCCAGGTCGGGCACCAAACAGGCAACGTGCAAGATAACGATATTGGCGGCAGTTTCATCCGAAGGTGATGAGAGTGCCCCGTACGTAAGCAGCAAGACCGGATGCGTGGCCGTAGGCAGGACGCTGACGATGACGGCAACGTACGGAACGGCCAGGCTGGCTAGTTCCGCCCTGGAATGGACCGTGGAGAGCGCTGACGGAGAGGGTGAAGCCAACGTTAGCGCCAAGGGCGTGCTGACGGGACTCGCTGAGGGACGCGTTAACGTATACGCGACGAATCCCGCCAGCGGAACGAAGTCAGAGGCATGTTCGGTTGACGTGTACGTGCCCGTCAAAAAAGCTGAGCTGAGCGTGAAGAGCATCACCATCCCAAGCAGCATGAGCGAGGGATATCAGCTGGGCGTAATCGTCACGCCGTCGGTCACCGGCGCGGATCATGCGACCGGCAGCGGGGTCGGCATTGACGCGGCTCAGGAAGTGAAATGGGAGCTCAAGGATCCCATGACAGATTCAACCTACGTTACAATAAGCGACACCGGGATCGTGACGCCTAAGCAGGCCACGGTCAAGGCCGTTCCGGTCACGGCCACCTTCAGGCCCTACGGAGCGACTAAGGATACCGTGCTTACCTGTAACGTGACCGTGTCAGACAAGCCGCTTGGCAAGCTGGCGCTTTCAGCCAAAAAAATGGTGGTGGACGAAGGCGGTAACGTTGAATTCAGGATAACCACCGTGCCGATGCTGACTGGCACCGGCTCCATAAAATGTGAACTGGACGATGATCCGGATGAAGACCTGACCAACGACGTCATAAGCGCAGCTTATGATGATTCCACGGGAATCTGCAGGGTGACGGGAATCAAGCCCGGAACCTCCGTCATGACCATTACTGCCACTTCAGAAGGCGTGACCAAAACTGCCAAGTGCACGGTGACGGTCGGATATGCTCCAAAGGAAGTCGTGATAAATGCCGGCAGCGAGAAGATGCTGGCCATAGGCAAGTCAGCCTCGCTTAAGGCGACCGTGAAGAACGTACTCGGCAAAAAATACAGAAATCAGGCGGTTACCTGGGAGTCTGATGACCTGTCGGTTGCATACGTCACTCCGGCGGGAAAGGTGGTTGCGGTAGGCTCGGGCACGGCCAATATTACCGCCAGATCAGCGGCCGATCCTGACGTGAAGGCCAGCATAAAAGTGCGTGCGTATGCGGCCGTGACCTCATTTAAGGCAGATAAGAACAAGACCGTGATCGGAACCGGCACCGATAACCTGGCGGCATATGATGCCTTCGTGCCGATCATACTGCCCGTTGCTGCCGGTGCCGAGGCCGTTAAGATGCAGGTTACCGCATCCGGAGCGGGGGGCGTGGAGCTGACGACGATGCCTGCGGATAAGCTGTCGTCGATCTCATCATCATATGCCAAAAAGATCGCGCTCTCACGGCTGGATGATTATCAGGCTCCGGTCGCCGGAATGTCCGTCGAGACCGGAGAGGCCCTCTGCGTACGCGGAAACCGTGCAGGTACCGTCAGGCTGACCATAACCCTTACCGACGTCGCGGGCAAAACCAAAAAAACGAACTTGACCGTTAAGGTACAATAGAGTATTATAGACAGGCTTATGAGAGGCAGCCGGTCCGGTAAACCAGGTCCGGCTGCCTTAAGCGTGCGTGAAAGTAAAATACCTGCAAACATTTGCCGTACCGGGACAGTTAAGCAGCTTGCAGGTAAAACGTTTAATGACTATTTTGGAAGTGCCGTAAAATGGAAGAGGGAAAAAAGTCCGCGTCAGGTGGATCGGCCCTGTTGTCCGTGACCTTTGAGTATGATCAGAATGACGACAGATGCCTCGATTCCCTGGCTTTGGTCCAGGCGGGGGTCGAGAAATACGATTCCTACGTAAAGACCGACCTGGGGGACACCCAGTCCGAACTCATCAATGAGGAAATGCAGACCATATCGGTCATCGTGGTCATAGTAGTCGTCACGGTCCTGCTGCTCACTTCGCAGGCATACGCGGAGGTGGATGAGGCAGAACCGGCAGACCAGAATACGATTTTGATCCCGAGAGCGACATGACCGGCATCAGGGATTCGGACTTAAACACCACGTTCATAGCCAAGTGCGTGCTGCGCGGCAACTATCCCAAGATCCAGGTCAGGATGAGTAATTACAAAAAGCAGATCGCCGGGGCCGCTCACGTCATAGCGGACAGGACCAGGGCCGTGACTCAGAACCTCGGCTCGCAGGAACTCTTTTATCATGCTGAGGAAGACCGGTTCGGCAACGAGGTCGTAAAGGACGACGACGCGGATGCCGGGAATGAAGGGGACGCAGCGGACACGGCTGATGAAGGCGGCGAAGAGAGCGGCGCGGCGGATGACGGGGATGAGGCGGATGCAGCGGACACGGCTGGTGATGCCGGCGAGGAGAGCGGAGCCATGGATGCCGGGGATGGTCCGGATGAAGGCGGCGGGAAAAGAGAAAGCGAGGACGTCGACGATTCGGCACGGGAACCCGATAAGGACGGGAACGATGGCAAAGAGTCAGATTGAAGAATGTTTTTTAGGATCGTATATGATATAATTTGGCGTAGAAATGCATCCATGCATTTCTGAACACGCCCGGCCCCGTCCGTGGTGCCGGCGTAGAAATGCATCTTAATACCTTTTTTTCTTATATTTTTGGAGTTTACGGATGAGCACTGTCATATCTATCGCGACCGGACTGGCCGCCCTGCTTCTGATAGTCATGGCGCTGCTGCAGGGCTGCAGCTTCAGGCCTAAGGACAACGTCCCTGAAGTAATATATGGACCTCCGCCGTTTGAATGGGAGGCAGACCCGTCTTCTCCCGATGAGGGGCCTGACGCTCCCGTCATCGAGAATCCCGATGAGGAGTCTGACGCTCCCGTCGTCGTGGATCCGGATGAGGTGGCATACGATCCTGCCGTTGAGGATCCTGATGCGTATTCGGAGCCGGATCCGGATGCTCCCTTCAATCCGGAGGATAACATACCGCTTGATATTTATGGACCGCCCGAAATGTTTCAATGAGATTATTCTCTTGCTAACTTAGTATGAATTATGTATGATATAGATGATGCGTCCTATGCGGAGTATAGACGCAAAAGGGTTCAGAGACTTAAAAAAATAATACCTGTTACGATATTAATTGCCATTCTGATCCCTCTTACCTGCTCCGTCATTTTTATTTTATTGTATGCGCATTCACGCAGACAGTATGATGAGCTGAACGCCCGTTATGAGGAACTCCTCGCCACCATGGAAAGCCTGCGTGAGAACATTTCATCCGTGCCGGAGGAGCAGGACGTATACAGCGTCTCGGAGGTGACTGAGTCCGAACGGGATTATGACGAGTATGCGGATGAGGTGTATCAGGAGAACTCGCCGGTGGATGCGGCCGATGACGAATCTGACGTGCGCCGGGTATACCTGACCTTTGATGACGGCCCCAGCGATACCGTTACGCCGGAAATCCTGAATATCCTGAAGAAAAACGGCATCAAGGCGACCTTCTTTATCTGCAACTATGATGAAAAGACCAAGCCCATGCTCAAGCGCGAAATCGACGAAGGCCATACCGTGGCCATCCACGGATACACCCACGATTATGATGTGGCCTATGCCTCCACGGACGCCTATATGGAGAATATTCAGAAGCTGGCTGACAAGGTCTATGCCGATTTCGGCTACAAGGCCTTTACCACCCGCTTTCTGGGCGGCAGCTCCAATACCATCAGCGAAAAATACTGTGACGGCATTATGA
>CALGGH010000221.1 GCA_937916415.1 uncultured Lachnospiraceae bacterium | reverse complement strand
TTGCAAGAATAATCACATCAATCAGTGGGAATATTCTGCCTTTCTCATTTCTCGGATCCTCAAGCACTGAGAACCTGTCAAAAAACGATCTTTCCATTTTTGGCTATTCCTTTCTTTTCAAGCTTCTTTTCAAGTTTTTTGTCTGTTTTTGTCAACACCCATTCCTTCTTTATCCTGAGGGCGATTATTCCAGAAAATTCTTTAGGCAGATTCGGTACAAGTTTTGATAGAAGAGCAGCTTCCGTATCTCTTACAGCTATGGAAACTCGCTCACTGATAACACCTTGCTCTGTTATCTTACCAATATAGGTCTGGGAAGATACTGGGTATTTCTTTCCCGGCTCACGATGCGATGTTGCGTAGTAAAGGTAATAATTCTTGCCTATCTGCTTTACTGTTGTTCCTGGTTTTTTGTGTTTTAGAACCCACTCTGGATACATCTTTTCATCTCCATACTAAGTAGTGTATATTATACACTACTATGAATAAAAAAGGAAGTACCTTTTATTCAATACTTCCTTTTTTCTTAAAAAATATTAAGCGACTGCCCTACCATTCAGCGGCAAAATATTGACATGGAAAATTTTTTCATTTAGAGGTAAATGGTTTGGCAACAATGAGCTGTACCGTGAAATGAATATATGCTACTATTTATAAATAAACGGAATGGATCAAGGAGAACCCCGATATGAACACTTCACAGCTTGAATGTTTCATCAGCCTGGCCGGTACCTTAAACTACATGAAGACATCCGAACAATTGGGACTCACGCAGCCCGCTGTCACAAAGCAGATTCAATCATTGGAGACAGAACTTGGTTGCAAGCTTTTCAGCAGAACGACCAGATCCGTTACCCTAACGAGAGTCGGTGCATCCTTCCTAAAGGATGCCAACACCATGATGGACACCTTCTATCGCTCAAGGGAAAGAATATCAAGCTTTCAGAAGAGAGAGCGTCATTCCCTGAGGATCGGATATATGGATCCTCATGCGCTTAATCTTATAAGCAAGATCCTTAAGCCCCTGCTTATGACGAATCCCAATGTCATTCCGGAATTCTCCAATGATCAGACAGACGCGAACCTGAGCAGGCTTGTAAACAACCAGATAGACGTCATCATAGGCATGAAGGACGCCAAATTCTCGGATCCGGATATTTCCTTCACCATGCTCCATGATGAACGCTTTATCTGTGCAATGCCCAAGGAGCATCCTCTGGTCGGGATGATCAAAAAAAGAAAGAATAAAACCATATCAACTGATGATCTATGGGAATACCGGCAGATAATATCCATTCCGCCCTATCTCCTGGGAAACTTCTTTTCACGAGGCAGGCACATAGTACCGGTAAATGACGACTTAGATAATGCTATCTGTTCCAATGCCAACGAAGCATACGGGCTTCTGCTTTCCGGTTTTGGATATGCTTTTCTTCCCGAGCATGAGATCATGAAGCACCCGGACGTCATCACGTTTAAGTGGGCACAGTCCCCACATGCGCCTTTCGGCATTTACAGCAAGACAAACGTCCTGAAAGATGAATCGTCATCGGAATATGCTTTTATCATGAATGCGAAACAACTCTATAAATGACACTCGGGGACGGAGTCAGAGTGTCATTTTTCAGAAATGAACCTCGGGGACGGAGTCAGAGTGTCATTTTTCAGAATGTTAGGAGCCGCGCATAAATTAATGTTGCAACTTGCGCAGGATGAATTCGTCCAGGCAAGGCGGAGGAAGGAGTCGTAGCGGGCTACGACGACTGACGACAACGATGCATGGGCGAATTCAGGCAAGGAAGTTGTAACAATTAATTATGCGTGGATCCTTACATTAAACCAGTCAAAATGTCGGCTTATGGCTCATGAAAAAACAGAGGAAAAAATCACTTCAGGTTTTCCGCATAAAAACTCTCCAACTTATCAAACGGAATATAAGGATCCGTATGAACCGCATCCGGGATGATCATGAGTTCCTTATTCGATGCATATTTGCTGTCCTTTATCATGTTTGCATATGCGTCCTTAGAGAAGTAGCAGGAATGAGCCTTTTCTCCGTGGATGAGAAGTACCGCGCTTCTGATCTCATTTGAGTATTTCAGGATTGGCTGGTTCATAAAGGACTCACATCCGGTCCAGTTCTGAAAGGTGAAAATCCCGCCGATATCATGTGACATCAAAAGGTCACAGAATATCGGCAAGTAAAGCCCTTCTTCACCTGACCGTCACCTTGACCTTTCTCTTGAATCCCGAACCGTCCGTGGGCGAAATGGTAAGCGTCACGGTACCCTTTTTCACGGGATCGACCACAAGAATCGGAATATAACGGGAATAGTCAGGGTAATCCTCATTCAGTTCGCTCCAAACGAAGGCCCCGCTCGCAATGTTGGGATTGCTGCTGACTACCGTAAAATCCGTCTCAGGGGGCCAGGGAGCGGATCTGACGTACCTTCGGGAATACATGCTATAGTACGTCGTTCCGGAAAACAGCAAAAACGACGAGAGTTCGGAGACCGTCAGCGAGGTCATTGGATCATCAAAGTAACCTTCATACGTCGTAATCGTGATCATGTCTCCATCATGGGAAACTTCCTCATCCACCGTATTATAGTCATATAATGCGATGGAACTGACGGGATCAAACAGGTATACGACGCTTTGCCCCGTTTTTTCCGTTCCGTCCGTGCTGATGGCGCGGATTCTGACGGCCGCGTATCTGTCCGCCCATTCAAACCCATAATCCGTCTCGCGTATCGGATACGTCCACGGATACAGTATGTCCCCGAACCCGGCCTGTTTTGCGATGCTTAGTTTTCCCCCTGAGAATTTGATCAGTTTCTTTTTCTTTACGTAGGAATTAATGTCTCCCAGTTCCACGATCTCCGTTTGGTAGGTTCCGTTCCTCATTCCTTCCAGCTGAACGACGTAATCGTACTCCCACCTGACCTTCGGATTGCTTGGAATGCCGTAGGTTTTGCCGACGGAGGCCTTGAATGACGTCTTTCCGCCGTAGGCCAGCCGGCTTGATCCCGTCGTGGTCACGCAGACGTCCGAAACGGGAACCTCCACCTTTACCTTCACGGCCGTGCTCTTGCCCTGTACGGTGCATTTGACCGTGGCAGTGCCCTTGCCCGTGGCAAGAAGCCTGGCCGTATTGCCGTCCGCAATGACGTCAACGATCTTTGCGTTGCTGGTGGACCACGTCGCCGCCGAACCCGTGTCCGTACCGTCACGGCTTAATCCCGTGCCGCTGACGATTACGGAATGTTCATCAACGTCCTTCCCGTCATCAACGTTTGCGGTGAAGAGCCTGAGGGAGGTTATGGTTCCTTTCTTGCTGACGATCCCGTAGACGTCGTCTGCCGTCCCGGAAGTCACGATGACGGAGACAGCCTTTTCCCTGACGGTAACCTCCGCTTCTCCGCATGCTCCGTCTGATCCGGCCCGGACGACAAGCTTTGTTCCCGGAGCAATATTCCCGGTCACCTTAAGCACGCCGGACGTGCTGACTTCTGCCCCGGGCACGATGACACCCGCCCCGTCGGTCACGCTCCAGTCATAACTGCCGGGTGCAATGCTTGCGGGGATCGTTCCCGTGACCTTATACTTTGCCGGAGACCCCGCGACAACGTAGTCAGGTCCTGAAAGGATGATGCTTTCCAGGCTGCCGTCGCCGGCATTGGGATCGACCTCCACGACAAGGGTTCCGGGGCGGCTTGCCACTCCCATGCCCGTCACCGCCATTGCCTTTATCTGCATCCTGGCGTGTTTCGACACCTGCTTGCCAAGTTCCGTGAGCGGCAGTGCGTTCTCATATATGATTCCGTGGGTTATCATCCCGTTTTTCACGGAGGGAGCCTTTCCGTCCGTCGAATATACGATCGTTGAATCCGGACTTGCCGAAATGACGACGGCATCATCCTTTATCTCCAGTTCAGGTGCCGTCGCGTCACCGCCAAACATTACCGCAAGGTCGATTATTCCCGTGCCGACCTGCCTTGAGCCGCTTTTGTGCACGCTCCTTTTTATGACGGTTTCCATCTCGTCGGGATCGACGTGTCCCTTGGCGCTCATGTAGAGGGCGCATGCCCCGGCCACGACGGGCGATGCCATGGATGTCCCGGACAGGACCGCGTATTGATCATTGGATGGGCTTCCCGACACGTATCCCGTTGAATATATGTCATGTCCGGGCGCGGATACGTCGGCCCATGGCCCATAGTTCGAAAACAGCGTCTTGTCAGCCGCCTGATCCGTGGCACATACGGCAATGACGTGATCCGCCGCCGCCGGATAAGATCTGGCATTGGAATAATCGTTTCCCATGGCCGCAACCACGGTAACGCCGGCACGATATGCGGCATCAATGGCCTGCTGATAGACTTCGCTGGTTCCGCCGATGCCGCCCAGGCTCATGTTAATTACGTCTGCGCGCCTGTCAGCGACGCGGTTTCCTTCCTCGTCACAGCCGGCCACGTAATAGATCGCCTTAGCCACGTCCTTCCTTGCGCAGTGCTTGTCATTATAGAAGACGTTTATGCCCAGGATGCTCACCCCGGGTGCTATGCCGGCGCCTCCCTTGCCGTTTCCCGCGGCGGCGGCGATTATTCCGGCCACGTGCGTTCCGTGCTGGCTTGAGGTCATGGCCCCGTATCCTATGTCATGAACGGTTACCCTCGGAAGGTCCTCATGAGAGGAATAAACTCCCGTGTCAAGCACGGCCACGACGATTCCGGGATCACCGGTTGTGACTCCCCATGCGGCATAGGAATTCACTTCCTCATGCATCCACTGGAAATGTTCATTCTCGGGGTTAAGGGCCGGATCGTTAAATCCGTTTTCCCAGTACGCCGTCTGCCAGCTGCTTCCGATGGGAACGTCAGAATCTGATGAAGGAATTCCGTCCGCTTCCTCGTAATCAAGCATGAACTCGACGTCGGGCTCCAGCATTCCGTCGCTTAATCCGACGGCCTCATCGACGGTCAATCCGTCAAGCCCGATCGTTGCGACGTGATATCCGTAGTCAAGCAGGTACCCATACCTTTTCGCAATTTCCTCGGCCTCCTGCCTGTTTTCCGCATAGCAGATGACGCGGTCCGTGGCCGTCATTTCACTTGATTCACGATCATCCTCACAAACGACATCTTCTTCCCAAGTGCATGACCCTTCGATGACGTCCCGTTCGACCGGGCCTTCACTTTCGGCTGCCAGAACGTTCAGGTTCATGGAAGAAACCGAGCTTGCTGCGCATGTTATAAAAGCAATAAACCGTATGCTGTTTTTGTACATTAACGTGCCTCCTATTGAATTGAAACCGTAAGGAGATGTCTCTGACAAAAGGATCCACCCAGCCATGTCTCATCATAAGCATTGTTAAGGTACGTATCTACGCTCAACACGGTGCTCTCATCATACCCGAAGAATATGCTATGGTAAACGACAAAACGAATTTCGTTTTGCTCGTTTACTGCGCCGGATTTTGGCTGC
>CALGGH010000220.1 GCA_937916415.1 uncultured Lachnospiraceae bacterium | reverse complement strand
GCTTCGAGCAGCCGATCTCCCGCAGGAATGCCGCCTGGTCCTCCCGCTCCACGCCCTCGCAGACGGTGTCGATGCCCAGGCCCACGGCCATCTTCATCAGCTCCGTGAGGATGACCCGGCTCTTTTCCCCGTGGTCGAACTGCTGCATGAAGCGCATGTCGAACTTGATCAGGTCCACCGGCATGCTCTGCAGCACGTCCAGCGAGGAATAGCCGCTGCCGAAGTCGTCCATCCAGACGCTGAAGCCTTCCTGCTGGAAACGTTCGATCTGTTCCTTGAGGTAATCAAAGTTTTCGCCGATCACGTCCTCGGTCAGCTCTATTATGATCCTGTCCCGGCTGATCCCGGATCCGTCCACCCTGCGGCATACCTCATCCACGATGTCGCAGACTTCAAAGTCTATCCTGGATAAGTTGACGGAGATCGGCACGACGTAGAGTCCGGCATTCATCTGGATCCTGATCTTCTCAAGCACGCTGTCCAGGACGTACAGGTCAAGCCTGTATATCTGCCTGGTCTTTTCCAGCGCGGGAATGAATCCGTCCGGGAGGATCATGCCTTTATCCGGATCGATCCACCTTGCCAGGGCTTCCTCATGACAGACCCTGCCGTTTGACGCCCTGACTATCGGCATGTAATGCACCCTGATCCAGTCCTCCGCCAGAGCGCGCTCGAGGTTTTCGTTAAAATACCGATCAGGCAGGTCAACTCTTTTTTCGGAAGATTCAACATAGCCGTCAAAAAAGCCTCCGCTCATAAACCACCTCCTAAATGACAGAAAAAGTTCACGGAACGATCAAATGCTGTCAACTGCCTTCTTCATCCTGTCCATGACCGAATCTGCGGCATCTCCGTCCAGGTCGCTGACGGCTGCCGCCAGTTCTGGGATCAGAGCTTCAATCCCCTCGTCATACGAATATCCCTTCAGCCTGGCGATCACTTCATCCGCGGCGTCCACGTCAAAATCCTCCATGGCCGCGTGCAGCATGTCCAGCATCGCCAGCAGCATGTCCGCATCGGCCCCGGGCTTATCTTCATCTGCGTAACTCCCGCCTATGCCAAACGTACCAGCCAGTTTGTCACCGTATGACCTCCACTCACTTATAAATATATCATGTATGGCGCTTATTGTGTCCAAATCTTTGTCCCTGGCGGCAAATTCAAGCATTTTGGCCATGCCCGCCAGCGGCACTATGCCTATGGTGGCAGCGGAGCTCTTCATGCCGTGTACCTGTATCCTGTATGCTTCCATCGCGCTTTCGGCCTGTTCGGGATCACCCATAAGCAGTGCATGCGATTTATCCAGCTTGTCAGCATGAACCTGCAGCACCTCCGCAAAATCCCTGACGGTCGATTCGATCAGCTCCGGATCAGGCAGATGCAGGAATGCGTAGTTCCAGTCAAGTCCGTCAACGGCCGGCAAGTCATCCGGCAGGCCGGCATGAGACCTGCCCGCACCGGCGCCATTCCCGCTGAAGCGGGCCGAATCGTAATCATCCTCATAGGGAAGGACCTTGTCCGACGGAAGAGCGTCCTTCAGCGCTTCTTCAAGCTTGTCCGAAACGACGGGCTTGGCTATGAATCCGTCAAATCCGGCTTCCATGTATTGTTCCCTTGCACCGGTGACGGCATTTGCGGTAAGCACGTAGATGGGCACCCGGTCGTAACCCGGAATCTCACGCATGCGGTGCATGGTCTCCACGCCGTCCATGTCCGGCATCATGTGATCCATGAACACCATGTCATAGATCGTTCCTCCTGCCATTTCAAGTGCTTCGGCTCCGCCTCCCGCCTCAGATATCTGCAGTCTCGTCGGCTTAAGCAGGCTCCTGAACACCTTGCGGTTCATGTCGTTGTCATCCACGACCAGCACGTGCGCGTCCGGAGCAATGAAAGCGCCCTGATATGCATAGGAGCTTGAGACGCCCTGAGGGCCGCTCGTGAATTCACCGATGGGCGCATCATCCCTCACTTCCTGCTTGACGACAAACCAGAACCGGGAGC
>CALGGH010000219.1 GCA_937916415.1 uncultured Lachnospiraceae bacterium | reverse complement strand
CGCGGCCGCCGCCGCTTCGGCGTTTCTCTGCTCAAGCTCCGCCCTCTGGCCGGCGATGATGCCCTCAGCGTCAGGATTGGCGAAGAACTCAGGAGTATGCTGGCAGATGGTCTGCGTGCCCTGTGTAACCCTGATCTCGTTGCCGCTCTCATCGACGGTGGTGACCGTGGTGGATGAACCTGACAGCAGGGACGGATCCTCGGCAGGCAGCCTCTCAACTACGCCATGATACGCAAACGGGCATCCCTCTGCCGCGGGACAGTTATCGTACGCACATATCTCACCCTCATAATGCACGTCACACGTGTCCGTGGGCACGGTTCCCTCCGCGAAGTATTCAGTCCTGACGGTTCCGTCGCAAAGCCCCGCGATGGGCAGCTTGCCCGACCTGGAACATACCGTGGCAGTGATTATGCCGCCGGGCACCGCAAAGGACGTGCCCTCCAGATCCTCGTGTATGCGGGACATCGTAAGCCTCCACAGTTTCTTGGCCAGGTTCTTTTCATCGGTGGATGAAAGCTTGACGTTGTTGTCAAAGCCTGCCCAGGTCGTGGCGGTATAATACGTGGTATATCCCGCGAACCATACGTCATTGTAGTCCGAAGTCGTACCGGTCTTGCCGGCGATGGCCGTGCCGCCGAAATTGACTGACCCTCCGGTACCGCTGGTGACCACGTCCTCCATGGCGTCGGTAAGCAGGTATGCGGTGGTCTCCTTGATCACGCGGTGTGCATTGAGTTCCGTATTGTCCAGCACCACGTTGCCGTCATGATCCACCACCTTGGTATAGAGCTTCGGCTTGATATATAGGCCTCCGTTTGCGATCGTGGCATACGCGGCGTTGAGTTCCTCATTGGTCACGCCGTCGGTAATGCCGCCGAGTGCCAGCGACTGGGTAATGTCCGAATAGACCTTGACCCCTTCCGCGGTATTGACCTCCCTGCTGTCGACCAGGGTGGTAAAGCCGAAGTTGAGCAGGTAGTCAAATCCCAGCTGGGGAGTGATCTGCGTCAGCGTCTTGACCGTGACTATGTTCATGGATTCCCTGATGCCTTCCCTCAGGGAAGTCAGGCCCCTGTACTGCTCGCCATACCAGTTGCGCACGGGCGTGCCTCCCTGATAGTTAAAGGGAGCGTCATTCTGCACGTATGCCAGTGACAGTCCGGCGCTGTCCAGCGCCGGAGCGTAGGTTGACACGATCTTGAACGTTGATCCGGGCTGACGCATGGTATCCGTGGCCCTGTTGAGGGTACGGCTGGCAGTCTTGCTGCCCCGTCCGCCAACCATCGCAACCACCTGGCCCGTGGTCTGGTCCTCCACCGTGATCGAAACCTGGGGCTGGGGCGTGAGCGATATCTTTTCGTCAAAGACCTCATCCCCGGGCTCCAGGATTGCCTCCTTGTAGGCCTCGATGTCGGCATAAGCTTCTTCCCGGCTGCCATAGATCAGGTTATAGGATGAATTGAACTCCCTGAAATGCTTCCTGAACATCTCGGTGCTCGTATTGTACATGTCACCATTGCCCTGCTGCACGGTCATCTGATAGTTCAGGTACCATTTGGTGCCGGCAGGGAAATTCTCGTCGTTGGAAAACACGTCGTCGCATATTCGCTGAATCCCCGGATCCTGGGTGGAATATATCTTGAGTCCGCCGCTGTACAGCAGCGTATAGGCCTGGGTGTCGGTGTATCCGGCCTCGATCAGGTCGTCCAGCACGTCATCCGTCAGTGCGTCGACGAAATATGAATTGATCGTGTCATCCATGGTCTCGGAATCTATGAGCTGTATCCTGGAATACACGTCGTCCGCCTGTGCCTCATCATATTCGGCCTGCGTGATATATCCCTGATCGCGCATGTCCCTGAGCACCTTCTCACGTCTCTCGGCGTTCTTGTCGGGATGGGATATGGGATTGTATCTGGAAGGGTTCTGCGTGATGCCCGCAATGACCGCACACTCGGACAGGCTAAGGGTGGAAACGTCCTTGCCGAAATACCTGAGGGACGCAGCCTGCACTCCCAGGGTGTTCTGTCCCAGGTTGATGGTGTTCATGTAGTTGATCAGGATGTCGTCCTTGCTCATGACCTTTTCCAGTTCAAGAGCCAGGTACTGTTCCTGGAACTTACGTTTGAATTTGTCTATCAGCGAGGACTCGCTGGTCCAGTCCGTGAAGACGTTGTTCTTGAGCAGCTGCTGCGTGATCGTGGATGCGCCCTGCGAAAAGTCCCCCTGAGTCACGGCGGTGATTCCGGCACGGATGATGCCCTTGACGTCAATGCCGTTATGCTCATAAAACCTGGAATCCTCGACTGCGACGAAAGCATGCGCCAGGTCATCGGGAACCTGATCCATGGTCACCGGGATGCGGTTGGAATCCGTGGATACCAGCTTGGCTATCTGATTGCCCTCAACGTCGTATACGAACGTCGAATAGCCGGTCGGGGTCACGTCGATATTGCCTATCTCGGGAGCCGTGGCAATGATTCCCTTAAATACGCCTATTCCGCCGCTTGCTCCCCAGATTGCGACCGCCAGTATGCCCATTATGATCAGCTCAACCGCAAAAATGCCCAGCTTCCTGGACAGCTTGGGACCAATGGCGCCCACTTCATGCTTTTTTTTGGCTATTCCTCTGCTGCTGAAATCCATAGCTCACCTGCCGTAACACATGGTTACTGATTTTAATATGATAACACATTATTGCAAGATGGTCTATTTTTTGGCAAACGAGGCCCTCTTGCGCAGGGTGGAGTCCAGTATTTTCTTGCGTATGCGCAGGTTGACCGGCGTAACCTCCAGCAGTTCGTCGGTATCTATGAAGTCGAGGCACTGCTCCAGGCTCATGATCTTTTTGGGCGTGAGCCTGAGCGCTTCATCGGCGCTGGAGCTTCTGGTGTTGGTCAGATGCTTGGTCTTGCATACGTTTACTTCTATGTCCTCGGTCTTGCCCGACTGACCCACGACCATGCCGGGATAAACCTTTTCGCCGGGGCCGATGAAGAGGGTTCCCCTCTCCTGAGCGTTAAACAATCCGTAGGTGATGGCTTCGCCCGCTTCAAACGCGATCAGGCTGCCCTGCTTGCGGAATGCGATCTCTCCCTTAAAAGGTGCATATCCGGCGAACTGCGTGTTCATGATGCCGTTGCCCTTGGTATCCGTCAAAAAATCTCCCCTGTATCCGATCAGTCCGCGCGAAGGCATGCTGAATTCGAGCCTGGTGTATCCGCCGGCTATGGGATTCATGCCCTTAAGCTCCGCCTTGCGGATGCTGAGCTTCTCTATGACCACTCCGGTAAACTCATCCGGGACGTCCACGTATACGTCCTCCATGGGTTCCAGGAGCTTGCCGTCCTCGCTCTTCTTATATATGACCTCGGCCTTGCTGACCGCGAATTCATAACCCTCGCGTCGCATGTTCTCTATCAGCACGGACAAATGCAGCTCTCCACGTCCCGACACCTTGTAGGCCTCGGTGGTATCGGTCTCCTCGACCCTGAGTGACACGTCGGTGTTCAGCTCCCTCATGAGCCTGTCCCTGACGTGCCTGGATGTCACGTACTTGCCCTCCTGTCCTGCCAGGGGCGAATCATTGACTATGAAATCCATCGATATGGTGGGTTCGGATATCTTTTGAAAAGGTATCGGCACCGGGTTGTCGGGCGAGCACAGGGTATCGCCTATGCTGATGTCGCTGATGCCCGAAATGGCCACGATCGATCCGATCCCCGCTTCCCTGACCTCCACTTTGTTTAAGCCGTCAAATTCATAGAGCTTGCTGATCCTGACCTTCCTTAGGACGTCGGGATCGTGGTGATTGACGATGACTACGTCCTGATTTACCCTGACCACGCCGTTGTCGACCTTGCCTACGCCGATCCTGCCCACGTATTCGTTGTAGTCTATGGTGCTGATCAGCACCTGGGTGGCAGCCTCGGGATCACCCTCGGGTGCGGGAATGTGCTCGAGTATGGTCTCAAACAGGGGCGTCATGTCCTTGTTCCTGACCGTCAGATTGGTGGTAGCCGATCCGTTTTTGGCCGAGGCATACACAAAGGGCGAATCCAGCTGCCTGTCATTGGCATCCAGGTCCATGAACAGTTCCAGGACCTCCTCCTCGACCTCTTCGGGCCTGGCTTCCGGCCTGTCTATCTTGTTGATGCAGACGATGACTGACAGATCCAGTTCGAGGGCCTTTTTGAGCACGAACTTGGTCTGGGGCATGGGGCCCTCAAAGGCATCCACCACCAGAATGACTCCGTTGACCATCTTGAGCACGCGCTCCACCTCTCCTCCGAAGTCAGCGTGTCCCGGCGTGTCCACTATGTTGATCTTGGTGCCCTTGTAGGTGACCGCCGTATTCTTGGAGAGTATGGTGATTCCCCTTTCCCTCTCTATGTCGCCCGAATCCATCACGCGCTCTGCCACCTCCTGGTTGGCCCTGAACACTCCGCTCTGCTTGAGCAGCTCATCCACCAGCGTAGTCTTACCGTGATCAACGTGGGCTATGATCGCTATGTTTCTGATATCGTCTCTCGTCTGTTTCATCTCTTTCATCTCCATAAAAAGGGCCGCGCAACTTAGAGTTGTCACAGCCCTCAATGTCAAAGGTATTTATTTCCGGATCAATTGTCCGCGTTGTCCTTGATCTCATCTGCGGCGTCGGCAACTGCATCCTTGACATCCTCTGCCGCATCTCCTGCCGCATCAAACGCGTCGGATGCGGCCTCCTTGACCCTGGCCAGCTCGTCGTCAACTTCATTCTCAGCGGCTGCCTTAGCCTCGGCTGCTGCCTTCCTGGCCTCCTCCCTGGCTGCTTCCTTGGCTGCCTTAAGTTCAGTCTGTGCATCCTTGATCTCGTTGATCTTAACCTCCAGACCCTTGTTGGCATACTCAAGGTTGGTAATGGACTTAACGTTCTCAGCTACCTCAGCGTCAGGATTATCCTTGTATTTTTCATAATAAAACTCTCCAAGGGCGGCATAGCAGTCCTTAAGCGTGGCCTTATTGGAAGCTATCTGCTTCTTCAGTCCGGCGATCTCAGTGGCATCCTTGGCATAATCATAAGCATCCTGCGCGGTGTCCGAGATAGCGTTACCGATCATTCCAAAAAAATCAGATATAGTCATGACAAAACCCTCCAAATGTAATGTCCGGAAAATGAAAATCATCTTCACGCAATTAATTTAGGCATTTCCCGGTTTTCCACCAACGTTACTTCGAACATTTTATCACAACGAAGTCCTTTTCTCAACCAAAGTGCCTTTAAGTTTAAGAAATTTTAATCAATCAGCGGGACCTGACCGTGAGGTATCCGACGCTCTGCACCGGCAGCGTCAGCCAGTCATTGTCCGCATTGACGTGCAGCAGCTCATCCTTATGCAGGCGCGCATATACGGAACCCAGCCTGAACTTGTACCTGCTCGAGTGAGCCTTTTCCATGAATTCGGGACTCATCCTGACGTATCTGCCCCTCTCCGAACGGCGTATCATCTTGATGCCCATGAATCTGTATTTCCTGCTGTCATAACTGTATACAATGACGCCCGAATACGTCATTACGAATATCAGCAGCGGTACGGCCGCTGCCAGGGTTCCGCCTCCGACGGAAGCTGACACCTTAAATGCCCTCGTCCTGTAAAAGGGAACGCTCAAGCCCGCGGCCTTCTCCTCGATGACGCCGGACTTGGCGGTGGCATACGGCATTTCGACCCTGTCGCTTCCTGCCGTGGTGACGCCTCCGGACGGTGCTGCCTCTGCTGACGCTCCTCCTTTCTCCGGTGCCGGTGTATCCGTCAGCCCCGTTTCGTTATTCCACAGAGGATAATATGCTGCCCCGCCGGTGCCAAACTCCACCCAGCCATCATCCTGCGCGTCACCATCCGTCCATTCCCGGGTGCCGGAATCATCATCATGGACCGTACCTGAATAAGCGGCGGATTCGGCTTTCTTTTTCTTTTTTGAAAGCGTGATCAGGTCAGGCTTCTGCGCTATCTCTTCATCATTGAGCTTGGCCACTATCAGGCTGTCGTCTCCCCTGGGGTCAGATATCACGTATATGGGGATCAGCGATTCCGGAACGGTCTGGGACGAAGATCCCTCATCGCCGGCGCTGCCGCCATTTCCGCTGCCGTCACCCGCAGATCCGTCACCTCCGGCACTTCCTCCATCGTTGGTAACCCCGTCATCAGAGGATCCGCCTGAGTATGAGGATGAGCCTCCGCCCTTGTTCTTGTTTTTGTCCTTGTTTCCGCTTCCGGTTCCGGGATCGCCATCGCCGGAGTTTTTGTCATCATCTCCCGTGTCCTCATCTGATGGATCCGTGGCATCGCCGTCATCGTCGGACCCCGGCTCCGAATCACCGTCTCCCGGATCGCCGCTTTCACCGCCGGACTCAGTATCTGACTCAGTACCGGACTCAGAGCCGGTTCCGGAGTCTCCCGAACCGGATTCACTGCCGTTTCCGCCGCCATCTCCGGGACTGATCATGCCGCCAGAGCCTGAATCCGAGCCGGAGCTGCCAGAGCCTGAATCCGAGCCGGAGTTGCCTGAGCCTGAACTGCCCGACCCTGAGCCGCCTGATCCCGAACCGCCTGA
>CALGGH010000218.1 GCA_937916415.1 uncultured Lachnospiraceae bacterium | reverse complement strand
GACGCTCTTCCGATCTACGCCGCTGTATCTGCTCAGCGCCCTGTGCCGCAATACCCTGCATGAGTATGAAGACAATGACGTGCTTACCGGGTACTTCCCGGACGGACAGATGACCAGGCTGCTTGAATCAACGCTTGGAGTAAACGGCCATAAGGAGGTCTCCGCGCTCCTTGACCTTGAAAGGGTGGATTCTTATCTGAACGGAGAAGAGAGCATTTCGCAATTTGTGATGGGCAGTAATTGATGGGAGAGTGAAACATGGATCTATTTAGACTCAAAAAAACGGAACTGGACAACGTCTTAAACGTCACGAATGTCGATCAGCAGGAGTATCAGGTCGCCGGCCCCTTGCAGCAGGTTCAGTATGACGAACAGTTTGCCGTCAAGGAACTGGACGAACAGGAGAAATTCCGCAGGTCTTTTAAGCTTACGCAGGAGGAGGGCAACGCAGTCAAGGCTACGGGATCTCCCGAAACCGAGGAGATGCAGGCATATGACCTGAATCTGAGGTTTTTCCGCAAAAAGATCAAAAAAAAGGCTACGGCTGACCAGACCGGTGCATATAACAGGCTGATGACCAGGGGAACGTATGATAACTCGATCAGAAATAAGTATGGATTTGCGGTCGAAGGCAAGCCCAATGAATACACGGCTGACATGATGATGGGCACCCGCCAGCTCATGGAGATAGAGAAGAAAAAGCTTGAGATAGTCAGGCAGCATCTGTCAAGGCCTGCCATTGACGCGATTCAGGACGAGCAGAAGAAGGAAATTCTGAACAGGTACGGGAAGTATTTACTTGAGATCGGTCCGTCGATCATGGTCGTGCCAAACGAGACCGACAACCTATCTTCCCAGCTTACGTTTGATGAAGATTCGGTCCAGTCCTTTACGGCGTACGTAAAGAGCCTGCTTGATGACCCCGTTGCGGCCGTCAGGAATGCGATGATGGACGTTTCACATTCACTGGTACTGCTTAAGTCGGGCATGGCCGGAGCAGCCAACATACCGGCGAACTTTGACCGGCTGATGCAGCTTAGGAACAAGTATGACGCGATCATGACGCTGCAGCGTTTACTTGGGGCTCAGGACAAATTAAAGCGCAACGCCGCGAAGATGCCGGACCAGCTCAAGGACATGCTGCAGGACGTCTTTGCCGAGAAGAATGCAGAAGAGAAGAAGGAAGAGGAAAAGAAGGCAGAAAAGAAGGCAGAAGAGAAGAAGGAAGAGAAGAAAGAAGAAGGGAAGCAGGAAGAAAAGAAGGACGAAGAGAAGAAGGAAGAGAACAAGGGCGAAGAGAACCGGAACGAAAACAAAGAGGAAGAGAAGAAAGAAGAAAAGAAGGACGAAGAGAACGAAGAGGAAAACAAGGAAGAAGAAAAAAAGGAAGAAGAGAAAAAGGAAGAGGACAAGAAGGAAGAAGAGAACAAAGAAGGAGAAAACAAGGAAGAGCAGAAGAAAGAAGAGAATAAAGAGGGAGAAGACAAGGGAGAGCAGAAGGAAGAAGAAGAAGAGAAAAAGGAAGAGGAAAAGAAAGAAGAAGGGAACAAAGAAGAAAACAAGGAAGAGCAGAAGAAGGAAGGCGAAAAAGAAGACGGGCATGCAGGACATGAACATAAGGGCGGATTCGAGGCAAACAACTTTAAGTTCATGGAGATGATCAAAAACGCCCTGGATGCAGATCTTGATTTTTGCCTCAAAAAGGCCGGCATGAAATACAAGAACAGCATGCTCGGAAAACAGCTGAAGGGAGTGAGCAAAAGCGGCAACATGGTCTACGAGGGACTAAAGAAGCGTGAGGCAAGGCTCGCCAGGCAGACTCCCGAGCAGGCAAGGGAGCGTCTCGAACACGGCAGGGGATACTGGGAGGCCAGGGAAAAAGCCGTTTATGACAAGCTGGAACAGACCGGGAATGACGGTGAGAACCAGCCGGATAACCTCGTGGACACTGCGAGCATCAGAATGACCGTGGCCAATATGGAGCAGGATGAGAATTCGCAGTATGGCCGTCATTACCGGATCGTTAAGGAGCATACTGACGGCATCGCCGCATCCATAGATGAGATGCAGAAGAGACTTGCCCTCACGGACAGGGCCCTCGGCACGGACGAGGTAAAGGCCAGTCCGCAGCTTAGGGCCAGGATCAAGACGGATGCCGCTAAATACAGATACAGGATAGCACTGCTGTCTGAACGCGCCGCCGGATACGTCAGCGTGATGGATCATCTTTTGCATGGGGGCGAACTCACGCAGACGGGCGCACAGCTTCTGGAGCAGATGAACCAAACAACAGAGAATATTAAGCTGGAAGGCAAGGAAGAAGCAGATGAGTGGATATCGGTACAGGAGGAGATCACGACCAGGGAGGTAGGGCTTCTGAACAACGTGAAGTCCGCTGCCGCAGGCGAGGAGTATTTCAAGGATAAGGCAGACATGGTCTTTGACAAGGTCAAGGGCCTGCTCGGTGTTGCCAAAAATGCTGAGAAGTTCAAAAGATGGCTGTATAACGACAGGGAGGGCAGGCTTGCCCTGCACCTGATCATGATGAAGGATGACCTGAAGGACCTCACCGGCATGCAGATAATGGACAGGCTGAAGGAGGTGACCGACTTCGTGCAGGACGGCAAGCGGATCACCGAAAAGGAAGTCGTAAGGAGGCTTAAGGAGGCTTATTCGGGCATAGTCGTGGAAGGACGCAACCTGATCAATGAGCTGCTTATCGGCGCTGAAGCGCAGCGTACCGCCAAGGAAAACGAGAAACTGATGAACAAACTGGCCAGCTATTACAGCCGTTCCAAGGCAATCCAGGAGATCGCCTCGCGAGTGGAGTACGCCAGGGAGAATAAAAACTACACCGATAAGCTGCTGCTCGGACTGAATGCCGATGAAAAAGAATCCTTTAGTTTCATCCGCAAGGAGCATTACAAGAGGTTCAGCTACGTTGAGAAATACCTGAACCTACACAGGCTGACCACCATATCCGACAGGATCGAAACCGGCAGGAGCATCAATAAGGTGGAACTGACCGAGGCGGAAAAAAACTACGTAAAGAACCACCCAAAGCTCAGCAAAAATGCTGCATTGAAGCGTTATATCGATAAAAACCTGAAGATTGCGGAAGGGCTTTTGGATCAAAACGTCCGGGCTCTGCTGGAGGACAAGTTCGACGCACTCATGCCGGGCAGGAAACGTAAGTCTGCCATGAAGGCCAAAGGCCTTAACGAGGAAAAGATGGCCGAACTGCTGGCGAAGCATGCGGAGGATCAGGTCGGAGAGGGCAATCCTGAGTTCATATTTGCGGAAAATGCCGAAAAGGTATTTTATAATGAAGCCGATGACGAACTGCTTGAGGAGCATATTGACGAAAGACGGGAACAGGCTGAGCAGCCCCAGGAACAGGAAGAGAAGCATGACGAACGGCAGGAAGAGAAGAATGAAGAGAAGAATGAAGAGAAGCATGAAGAACAGCAGCAGGAGAACCACCTGAATCAGGAACAGCAGGAGGAGAAGCATGAGGAACAGAAGCAGGAAAACCTGAATCAGGAGCAGCATCAGGAGCAGGAACAGGAACAGGAACAGCAGGTCATCGTTCAGGAGGAAGAGCAGCAACAACAACAGCAACAGGAGCAGCAACAACAACAGCAGCAGCAACAACAGAATGACCCCCCCCTGCTTATCGATGCGCTGAAGCTCGAATTCTTCAATAAAGTCCTGAACATGACTACCGTTACGCCCGTCATAACCTTTAGGCAGCAGAACGGTGACATAGCTCCGGATGACCCGCAGGCCATGTTTAAGCATTACTTTTTGGAATCTTACAGGGTGAATCTGCTCAAGTCCTTAACCGCCGAGGCAAGGACCCGGATCAACAAGGCGAATCCTACTGCGAAAGAGATAAAGAGTGCCATGGTCAAGGATCTGACCCTGCTCACTGAGGAAGATAAGGAGGTCATGGATCACGTCAAGGAGCATTTGAAGGATAATGATCCCCGCTCCCTCAGCGCCTTTTGCAACTACCAAAAGGAAATAGGGATCTTCAGTCCGCTGCAGAACATCAGGATGCAGGCCTTCATAGATGCATGGAAGTATGCCGATGAAAGAGCCGCAATGAAGGCTGAATTAAACGAGCATGCAAATGAGGTGGATGAGGAACTGAAGACAGACGTTAAATATAAGACGAAGGGTCTGGACGTGAAGCAGGTGGAGCCCAATTCCTGCTGGGCGTGCAGCGGCACTTTCATAGCCAATTATTATCAGAAACAGCATAAGGATTCATATAACAGAAAGAAGCCCGTCATCACCAAGAACGGCACCTTCCTGCAGCCTGAAAAGTACAACCGCGTGAACTATGAACTGGGCAGGATGCTTAGCACCAACGTCCAGATAAAGGATACCGACTCTCCGCAGGTAAAGGCGGAAAAACAAAGGATACTGGACGTTCAGGCAAGCGTTCACAATGAATTCCGGATCCTGCAGAGGTCATTGACCGGAGCGGTGATGGGCAACTCCTACTTCATGGCGGACGTATTCCTGGGCAACCTGTCCAATACGGCAGTAAGTCACTCCGTATATACGTTCAACCCGGATGATCCGATGCTTCAGGAAGCTGAAACCAAAACCCAGATCGAAAATGAGATACTCTTTAAGATCAAGAAGGAGCTTAAGGCCTCGAAAGGCCCCATCTCACTGCTTAAGCCCGGCGTGCATTATTACACGATAGTGGGAGTGGAGAACGGTCAGATAGTCTGCCACAGTTCCACCCACGATCCGGTGGATGAGGACATCATGATGGAACCCTCGGAGCTCATAGGCTGGAACGGCTTCGAACTCGTGGGACTGCGTCATCTCGACAAGAACAACATGAATGACATAAACGAGGAATACGGCATCCTCAATGGTCAGAACGTGGACAGGACCTATGATGAGAACGGCAGGCTCCTGGCTGAGCATAAATTTGCGAACGAGCAGGAAAAGCTGGATTACCTGGCCAATAACGAGAACATGATGCACAATCTCGGAGTTGAATTCGACAAATCCGACGAGAAGAAGGGCGTGCTGGCATCATTCATGAAGGAGAGCATCTACATGCCCAGGAACCTCGATCATGAGACCAATTTCAAGGAGAACGATGCCGGACAGATAATAGAGAGAAACAAGGCAGCCGAGGCAGCCGAGAAGAAAAAGAAGGATGCCGAGAAGGTAAAGAATCTGAAAGCACAGGAAGAATCGAAAGCGAAGAAGGAAGAGAATAAGAAAGAAGAAGATAAGAAAGAAGAGAATAAGAGGGGGGAGAATAAGGAAGAAGAGATCACGGAAGAAGAGGTGTACGGATTCGTACAGTATAAGCCGGAGGACGGAGAAGCCGTAGAGGACAGAAAAGCCGGAGTGGCAGACAAGACAAAGGAGAAGGAAGAGGCAAAGGAAAAACTAAAGAGAGCAGAGGAGGAACTCAAAAAGGTCGAGGAAGAACGCGAAAAGCTCGAAAAGCTCGAGGAAGAACGCAAAAAGAAAGCGGAGGAGGACCTCAAAAAGTCCGCGGAGGATAAAGATCCTGAACGGCCTTAAGGATAAATATAAGGATTATTCCAAGGCAGAGAGGGACCTGCTGCTCCGGAAGGCCGAAAAGATCAAGGAAGAGCTGGCCAAGCCCAAGACCGACAAGAAGGGCAGGAAGGGCAAGGACACCGGCGAGCAGATGATAGAGAACAACAAGAAGAAGCAGCTTCATCTGGCCAAGACTCTCTTCATGATGCAGCTGGGACGTTTTGACCAAAAGGATCCGGATCCGGAGAAGCCGGGTGAGACCAGGACCACGGCATACAACCACAACATGTCGGAGGCCCTGGCACACGGGGGAGGCTCGGCATCTCGCTTCCCGCCGGCACGTCAGCGGAGCAGGATGACATGTTCAGGGCATGGCAGGGCGACGCCGGAGGAGTCATGTACTCCAGATTCGCCACGCACGACATGCACAGGGCCAGGCTCAAAGATGACGGCAGCGTAGAATCCGAGTATGAGGAGGTCAAACTCAAGGGCGGCAAGGCGGACACGATGGCTTACCTCAAGGGAGACAAGGCGGAGAAGCCCGCCAGCTACTTTAACAACTACGGCATGAACCTGGCACTCGGCGGACTGGGAAACTCATTCGGCGATAGCGGTGACGTCATAGACGACCAGGGCAGGTTCGGTCACATGTATCAGCGCGTCAAGAAGGGCGACCAAAAAACCTGCGGAGCGATCCTGCTGGGCATAGAGAATTCAGCGCCTACCGGAGTGCTCGGCATCGAAAAGAAATTCGGAGGCTACGACGGGGTCAGCTCGGTTGGCGAGAAGCATGACAAAAAGGCGATAAGCCATTCCTCTTCTGCTTTTTATTCGACCAGGGAGGTCCCCGGACAGCTGTACGGGGGACGCTTCGTCGACCTGTCGAAGCTTACCGCGACTGAGTATAAGGACGTAATGGAGAAATTCTCCCAAAAGTACGTGAGTCTCCAGAACGAGATCTCCAAGGTAAATGAAGCGACCAATAAAAAGGGCAAGGAGAAGGCGGAGAACACGTGCGCCAAGTATAAGGCCGAGATGGAATCGCTTAACGAACTGCTGACCGGCAGGGCGATGCGGTGCGCATCCTCTGGATGGAGACGCAGGCAGAACTCAGGGGAGCCGCCATGGGCACGGCCCTGATCGAGCTTCTGACCAACACGTTCAGCATGAGGGACGAGGTCCCGCTGCTCACGGCCTGGTTCGACGCCGGCGAGGATTATGACGGGTTTGCGGAGTTCCTCGAGGGAACGGACTTATTTGAGGTTCGGGAGGAAGATCTTAACGGAGAACCCGTCCGCGTGGCAGTCTGGAACGGAAGGACCATCGTGGAACTCGAGGAAGAGGCCGCGGAAGAGGCCTGATCCTCACTTCCGGCCGCTCTTTTAAGCTTAATTTATTGAAGATATGATTTTTTTCGCCTTGCTTGAAGTTTGTTGGAAAAAGCAAAGTATACTTTTTGTGATATAATAAAATTCGTGTAAAATTTAGCCATTACATTGTGTATATCATTTATTTTAATCGGGGGTGAAAGATAGTAATGCCAAACAGTCAGCTTTATCCATTTGAAAGAAACCGCTACTACCCGGGCAAGATGCTCACGACTGCGGATTTTCAGGCGGAACAGAGTTACCACGTCAACAAGATGAGGTTCATGAACAGCCTGATGTACGGATCCGGACTGGTATGCGGATGCGGCGTGTTTAACCTGGATGACCTGTCCATTCTGGTCGAGAGCGGAGTCGTGATCGACGGGACGGGACGCGAGATCATCATTGATACGTCCATCGTCAAGAAACTGTCCACCATAGAGGGCTTTGACCAGCTGACGGAGGACGTGGCGTGCCTGTGCGTGCGGTTCAAGGAGACCGACATTCACAGCGTCTATGCCGTGAGTCACAGGGAGTCGGATCAGGATTATGAATTCAACCGCATCAGTGAGGGGTTTGAACTTTTCCTTGTTAATAAGAGTGAATATGACGAGGGCTTCGACGTTGAGTCAGAGTTCCTGAGCAGGGAGAGGATATTTAAGGGAGCCGACTTTGAAGGCTGCCTCGTGATGCCCACCACAGTCTGCAAGGGACACAACGTCAAGATAAGGCTTGAGATACGCAAGACTACCGCCGCCGATTCCAGGCTGTCCTTCAGCGGGATGCTGGACATCCCCGGATTCTCTGCTCCCGACGGCAGCCAGCAGATAAGCATCAATGCTGACGACGTAGAGCTGGCCGAGGGAGAGGTTCATTACGTGGATTACTGGATGACCGTACTGAATCAGCCCGGCATCGAATCCAACGTGATACTTCGCAGCGGGAGCGCACACGCTTTTGAAAATGATGCCGCCATAGATACCGAAAACAGCGTCACGATCCGCGTAAGGCTCTCGGAAGACATGCCCGCGTCCCTGGTAGGCAGGGAACTTGGCCGCCTGAACCTCGAGATGAGGCAGGGAGTGAGCTCGGACGCCATACGACTGGCTGACGTCAAGCTCATGCGCACTGACAGCGCATATGTGATCGAAGAGATCAGGGAGCTTGAAAAGAACAAGTACATTGACCTGCCCGCGCAGAATGCGGTCCGCAATGAATACATGGAGTATTTCGTCAAGGAAGCCGACATACGCAGTAATGCCGGCGCGGAGACTCCCAGGTTCGCTGACGTTCCCCCGACGGTCACGGCAGGCGGAGACTTAGGCAACGTAGCCACCGGCGTGCTGGAGATCCCTCTTGGCAAGGATGCCAAGTCCGGAGACATCAGGTATTCCGGAGAGATCACGCATGGACTGGGCAGCGGCAACGTATACGTATCGATCGGATATGAGTACCTGTCGGAGGATCAGGCTCTTGGAGCCAATGCCAAAAATACCATCTATGGCAACCCCGAGCTATTCAGCAGGCAGGCACAGCAGCTGGTGGATGCCGAGACGGCCGTAAGGGTGCTCAACGACAAAGGCAGCTTCGTGGTTGCTGCCAGGCTGCTGCATGACGTGGACTTTTTGGTGCTGACCTATCGCTGGGTAGCCATCAAGTTCCCATCGGGAGACGATCTCGAAGCCACGGACTATTATGGCAAGTCCATCACGGCCAAGACTCCTACCGTAGTCATGAGGCCACGTGAGAACTATTATTTCGGAGTTCAGTTCAACAACATGGATCCCTGCAGCATCACCTACGAGCTGACCGCCCCCGGCAGCGGTGAGGTGACCACTGACGGCGTATACACCGCTCCGGGCAAGGAGGGCGTATATGAGATCAGGATCTATTGCTCCGACATGCCGATGGTATGCACTTATGCTTATGCGATAGTCAAGACCAATCCCAACGACACCGATACAGGCGTCATCGAGGAGCAGAAGAGTGAACCCATAGTACAGATTCCCGATCTCAAACTGTAAAGAGGTGTCCGGCAGATGATCTATGAATCAGGTAAAATGCGTCTGCTTCCCGTCAGCACCAGGTTCGTCAGTGAAGTAAACGATTGCTACATATGCAGGGACATGGCTTCGTCGGGAGGCATCCTGTACACGGTTCTCGTGGTGCATGATCATGACGTGGTGCGCAGGGTGATAGAGATGATGCGCATGGGCAACAGGACCGGAGAGGGTACCCTGATCGATCAGTTTTCGCATGGCGACAAGCAGATTCTCGTTTTTCCGTATCACAGGGAGAGACCGCTTAAGGAGTTTTATTCCGGAGATGCCATGACGCTGGCGCAGTGTGAGGAAACGTGCATCAGCACGCTACTCGCCTGCATCACCTGTGACCTGCCTTACCCGCTGCTGTACCTGCTCATAAAGGGCGGACAGCTGAATATTTCGGCAGACAGGTCGGTATTTTTGAGCTATGAGATGGATCTGTCCCTCATGGATCCCGAGATCGGTGAAAGCGAGTGCACCGACGAATGCGCACACATCCTGCTTGAACTGCTGGAACCCAAGTCCGGAGAGAAGGCCACGAGCTATTACCTGCTCAGCAAGAAGACCGCCAACGGAAGCTATGACCGTTTTACGGACCTATACAGGGACATTACGATAGCCGCCGTCAGCAACAAGAAACTGTCGGTGTTTGCGAGGATCAGGCTGTGGTTCAAACGCCACACCGACAACATCATCGGCATCTTGTTCTGGCTTAGCGTTTTCCTGGGCATAGTGGCACTCAGCCTCCTGATCTCCAAGCTTTTCCTGGGAGGGAATTCGTGGCTGAGGCTTTTGTACAACACGTTTAAGCAGATCGGAACCGAGAGTCTGCTTCAATAATAAAAAGGTACGGAAGGACAGGGTATGAGCTTAAAATCAAGAATCATACTGATCTTATACATAGTAAGCATTACCGCTTCGATATTCATTTTCGCGTTTGTCATGAATGACGTGACGTTTGACGCGGAATACGATTCATATTCCTACGGATCGACTAACGGCAGTTTCGTCTATTTCGCGCAGAACGTCGGCGATGCCGGACGGATATTCAGGATCAACGACAGCGGACGCGTGTCGCGCATGTTCTCCACGGAGTCCATGGATGAGGACGAGAGGGTGGCAGGCATAGGCCTGATGGCTGACGGCGTATACGCCGTATTGTCCAGGACCCCCTCGATCGTAGCCGATGATGATGCGTCCAATGATGATGAAGGATATACGTATTATCGCATCATACGGATGAATGAATCCCTCAAGCTGCAGGACATGACCGAGGAGTTCGCCATGCCGGCCAACGTCTCGCTGACGGGCTTTTCGCCTGAGGGAACCGGTCTTTTCCTCACGTTCATCACTGATTCCGGCAGGTACGTACAGGTGTATGGCGTGGCGGATACCGAACTCAAGACGGAGGATGCGCTGAACGGAGATGCCGTCAGGATGGAGAACGTACGCAGCAAGACGGCTGACGCGGACAGGTTTTTCGTACAGGCCAGGTATGCCGAGGGCATTCTGGACGTGCGCACCGACGGGGACGCCCCGACCAGGGCCTTCGCGCTTGACCCCCGGATAGCTTCGGCGGTCAGCCGGATGAGACTTTCACTTGGGCAGACCTTCAGGATATACTTCATCTATTTCATATGGTACGTAGCGATCCTGGCCATATGGTGCGTGCTGCTTTACCTGCTCATCAGGCTTTTCTCGAGACGCAACAGGATGTTCTATTATTTCGCCATAGGTGAGGCGGTGCTCTTCGTGATCACCGCGGTCGGCGTGTTTACGATCGCCAGGGCCACGGATTCGGCCAGGCAGAACGAGCATGCGAGATTTGCCGTGCTGTCGCTGATGAGCCTCTCTGACACCGCGAACGTAAGCAACAGCACTGGATACGGATCGGAGGATTTCTATGACACCGACCGCTATCACAGGATGCAGAAAACCTTTGCGGATTACATGGCGCTCAAAGGCAATTCGGACATTTTTTATGACGTGCTCGTGGTCAGGATGAGCGACGACGTGGTCATGGCCAGCGCCAGCGGACGTAATCTCCAGTCCATAGAGTCGATCTTCGGCAGCGGAGTTTCCGGCCTGTCCGGCGAACTGTTCAAGGGCGCGCCTTTCGCCAGCAATTCGCTGACCATAGACAATCAGACCTATCGCGCTGTAGCCGTGCCGGACTCTGACGGAGTATCCAGGTACATGTGCGTGGGCATCATCAATGACAATTCAACGGCCATCTCAACCTGGGTCGACAACAGCGGCGCGATAATACTGTTCGTGCTCGTCTTCGTGGCCGCCAGCCTGGCACTTTTATGGACCTGGTACCTGCAGAACAGAGACCTGCTCCTGCTGGAGAGGGCACTGGCAGATACGGCCCTGGGCAAGGAACTGCCCGAGAGGCCGTCCATCATAGGCAGCGACGTCAAGGACATGTGGGATTCCCTGACGGAAATATACAAGAGGGTAGAGGAACTTCAGTACAGCAAGCTTCGCATTCTGGAGGCATATTACAGATTCGCGCCCAAGAATATCGAAAAGATGCTGAACAAGGAATCCATTCTGGACGTACGCAATGGTGACAGCATCGTGCTGAAGGGTACGACGATCTCCGTGAGCATGACGCTGCCCGGCGGAGTGGGGCCTGACCGTTTCGACCGCCTGATAGGCAGGATCGGTGAGTATCAGAGGGAGCATGACGGCATCATGATATCCAAGTCTCCGGATCTTAACCTGCTCCAGATGTTCGTTCCTGAGAGCGAAAGGAACGTGGTTGAATACCTGACGGAGATCTCGGGCATCAACAATCAGAACCATGACAAGGTGGGGCTTTCCGTAGTGGCCTTCTTTGACAGGTCATCCTTCGGAGTCACCGGTACCGATGAGGAGACCTCAATCTACCTCGACAGCGATCATAAGCAGGTAAACAACGCAATACTTACGATAGTGTCACAGCTGGGCCTTGGCCTCGTGATCACCGGGGACGTGAAGGAACGCGAGCACGTCGAGGGACAGCTGAGGTTCATAGGCTATGCGTACAGTCCGGACGGCGACATGCCGCTCTATGAGGTCCTGGATGCATATCCGGCATCAGTCAGGGCCCGCAAGATCGCATCGCTGCCCAAGTTTAACGAGGCACTCAATTCTTATTATGACAAGGACTTTTACATCTCGAGGACGCTTTTCTCAGACATCCTGAAGGACATGCCCGAGGATGCGCTGGTCAAGTGGTACGTATTTGAGAGTGACAAATATTTAAATGAAAGCGTGGATGAGAATTCGTTCCACATTTTGCATGAATGATCATTAAGACGTAACCGGAGGTTATCCACAGATGGGTGGCAATAGCCTTTTAAACATACTCATACAGACCATCAAGGCCAAGATGACTTCGTTCGTCACGAAGTTCAGGATGTACACGAGCTGGAGCTTCATCAAGACCAGGCTCGTGATGAGGATTCGTGATTTCTTCATGAATCTGCTGGGCGTCAAGCCCCGTGACAAGAACGATTACTTCACGATAGGCAGATGGATGATCTCCAAGCGCCTGGTATATGCGGGCGTTCTGATCATCGGAGTCATCAGCATATGGTACATTACCACGGAGACTTCGCTGTTCAGGAGATTCGATGAGAATGGGATCAAGACGTATAAATACAATTCCGTTAGGCTACGCACGGCCAAGGGCCACGTACGCATCAAGGGCAGGTCCGGATACAGGGCCTATGACGGCAACGTGGCGGACGGATACGTCACCGGCAGCGGCACGCTGTACAACCCGCAGGGCAACGTCGTATATACCGGCAATTTTGAACGCAATAAATACGAGGGACAGGGCATAGAGAATTACGCGGACGGCAACATGCATTATCAGGGCGGCTTTCACGAGAATCTCTACGAGGGCAACGGAATCCTGTACCGGGAGGACGGAACCAAGGAGTATGAGGGCGAGTTCCTGCAGGGCAAGAAGAACGGACACGGCCTGCTCTATGACAGCGGCGACAACGAGATTTATGAGGGATCGTTTTCAAGTGACAACATAGTTTACAGCGAACTCCTGGGCAAGACCGCGGCAGAAGTCAACTTAAACTACATGGGTCCCAGGAGCATATACTTAACCGATTCTGAATCCGTGGTCATGATGAATTCCATCGGGGCACTGTATCACGGCACGAGGGACGCGGACGCCCTGGAAGATGATGAAAAGGTCAGCGAGGTGTACGTCCTGCAGGATCATTACGATTTCGGCGGAGAGGAAGTGAAGTCCGTCAGTGATATAAAGGACATCATGGGCAAGCCCCTGTATGAAGGCTATTCGGAGATCATCCTTCCCGAGGCCATAGCCATTGACAGGCTCAATGCCTACGGAGACGTGTTCAAGGGAGTCGGGGACCTGGTGCTTACCAACACTTTTTCGGACGTGGCCGAGGTTGAAGGCTATGATAATGACTACACGGTATACATATACTCATTCAAAAGAGGAGACATAGTTTACTCATTCGTATGCCAGGACAAGTCAGATTATTTTGAATTTTACTACATTTCGACTGACGAGGACGCATGACGGTTCGTAACACACGTAAAAACAGCATAAGGAGCATCACGTGCAGACTGACCGCACTGATACTGACTGTTGTGACTCTTGTCACGTCGGTGCCGGCAGGTCCCCTGACCATTGAGGCTGAGGCAGCTGCCATAGCAGTCGGTTCCACGCAGACAGGCAGGAAGCTCACCCTCAAGGCCTGCAGGAACCTGGCCATACAGACGTCGATGGAATATGACAACGCCGAGAGCGCCGTGGAATCCAAGGGTGCCGCATATGAGAGCGCCGTCAAGGCCATTGCCCTCAAGGAGAAGAACCTGAGCACCTTCAGATGGTCACCGCTGCTCAGCTTCAAGTTTCCCACCAAGCCTAACTTTGAGGAGGCATCCGAGTTTCAGTACAAGCCCGTGGCACTGCAGTATGAGATCAAGGTGGCACAGCACAATCTGCAGGACAAGGTCTATGCGATAGGCGAGAAGGTCAACAACCTCTACGTGGAGATCGTGGTGCTGCAGAGGACCATAGCCTTCAATGAAGCCAGAATGAAGACCCTCGAGGACGGACTGGCCAGGAATCAGACCAAGCTCAGGGTCGGGCAGGCCAATCAGGCAGACGTTGACAAGATACAGAAGAACCTGGACAGCGTCAAGAACAAGGTCGCATCCGACAGGCGCACCCTGGAAGCTGACCTAAAGAAAATGTCAAGCCTGGTGGGGCTGGACGTGACTACCGGATATTCCTTCGAGAATCCGTACGTGACGGCCAGGATCGAGAGAAGCCAGCTGGATGCGCTCAAGCAGTACACGGCGGACCGCGATGAGGCATATTATGAGGCCTGCATTGCCGAAACCACCGCCCGGGCGGAGCTCAATACCAACTATAAGCTGGTCAGGAATAAATACGGCGGCGACGCCAACATGATCGCGGGGTACGTTTCCCTGGCCCTTAACGGCGGCAACGTCAACAAGAAGGGCTTCAAGAATTCATACAAGGCCTTTCTGACCCAAATAGACAGCTACTGGCAGGGCAAGAAGAGGATAATCTTCTTCAAGATCCCCAGGATATGGTTTAAGGGGAGCCTGGACGGTACCAGGTACATAGAGGACGATCCCTACGTGCTGTATCAGAACGTGCTGGATTACTGCATGGCCACCAACGAAAAGAAGGCGGCCAGGGAACAGCTGGATCAGTCCGTCGAGGATTCCTTCAATAATTACGTGTCAGTCAGGAATTCCTACGAGCAGTACCTGCGTGACGTGGATGATGCCGAAGAGAAGCTCAAGGCCTCCGAGGTCAGGAACCGGATTGGCGAGCTTACCTTTGAGGAATATGATTCCGAGATGACCAGCTATGAGGACCTGGAGAACGGCATGCTGGACGCGATGAAGCTGTATACCCAGACCCTGTATTCCTTTGACAGGCTGACCTGCGGCGGGGTAAGCGCCCTGCTGGCCGGCACCGACGCGGACATGCAGACGGCGGTCGTGGGAGAGAGCTACGTACAGAAGAATACGGCGGACGGAGCTTATTATACCCTTACGCCCATCATCCAGAGCCAGGAGTTTGAGCTTACCATCACGATCCCCGACGACTTCGAGGTGGACGTGACCGATTATGAATTGTGGGTCGACAACGTACAGATCGGGGAGCGGATGCCCAAGGACAAGAAGATAAGGCACCTCATGCTGACGGTGGACAGCGTGTCGGACGTAAAGATCAGGCTGTATGACGGAGACAAATTCGTGGATGACTGCGTGATCGATCCGTCGGAGGAATCGGGGCCGCTGACCATAACCACCGGATATGAAGTCAAGAAGAATGAGTCCAACGTGCTCGGCAGGTATGAGATCACGATGAATGATGCCACCGACATGGTAGAGCTGAAGATCACTCCGGCTAACGAGGACGTGAAGAGCTTCAAGGTACTGAATGAAGACGGCAAGGCACTCGGCGGTGACAAGAATACGGAAGTGGACAAGACGTTTAAATACCTGTCCCTGCTTGCGCAGTCGATCGATGACCTCAGGATAGAACTGTATGACGGATCGGGAAGCCTCGTGGACGCGGGACGGTTCGTGGCACTAAGCGGTGAGATCGTAAAGGCAGAATGATTATGAAGATCAACAAAAACAATAAAACTTCAAGAGAGACAAAGGCAGAAACCGGTTTGCGGATCAAGGTTTTAAGAACCGCCGGGATATTGGTGGCGGGCCTGCTCCTGGCAGGCGGAATAGCCATCTTCGCCAACAGGGGCCTGGTGGCAAATGCCCTTTTTAACCCCGATGATGCCGTGGTCTACTCTACGTTTAAGACCAGTACGCAGGTCGAGGACTCGGTGCTCTTCATAGGTACGTATATCATACATAAGGATGCGCTGACCGAGCAGCTGTACGACAAGGCCAAGACGTCTGCCTCACAGTCCGGACAGGATGAGATGTATTACAAGAGTGAACTCTCGGACGGACAGTGGTTCAACATAGGCGACGTGGATAACGGCGTCAAGGGCATTTCCTACGAGGGAAATCCGGTCTCCGAGGCGGAGATAGATCCCCTCTACGTGGAGTATTATGCCGGGGCTGACGGCGTGCTCAAGGATGCCAAGACACTGGCCGGGATCAATCCCTTTGACATTCCGGATCCCTATGACCTGTCCAAGCTGCCGGAGCTCGAGCCGCTCTGGAACCAGTATACGATGTCTGAGTCCGCGCAGAGCATTTCGCAGGAGGATTTCCTCAAGAACCGCAATTCGGAGGATAGCGGCAACCTGCGCAGCGACGTGTATTATTATCAGCTGCTCTCCACGTTCTTCTCGCTTGACTTAAGGGACGAGGAGACGAACAAATGCGACGAGCAGCTCACCAAGCTCAACAATCTCTACGTCAACCTCAAGGCGGCCGAAAAGGATGATGAGGCAGACCTGGTATACGGATTGATGGAAAAGGTGGACAGCAGGCGCAGGTCACTCGTAATGGAGAGGCTCTCCGAACTGGACGTAAACCTGCTGAACACGCTGTATACGCTCTCTACCGGAACCTACTATACTCCTTCGGGCGACTTCAAGGATTCCTCGGATGACAGCGAGGCCAGCTCCTCCGATCCGAACTACGTGACCGAACTTGAGGATTCACTGCAGCGAGATTCGGGAGCCAGCACGATGTATCTGGCATTTCCATGGCTCCGGACGTTCTTCAGCAGGCTTGGCATCGGCGTCAATTCCGACGGATGGTGGACCGTGCTGGACACGGCTGAGACCAGACGGCGCCAGAGGGCCGAGGAGGCCAATGCGGGCGATGACGATTACGAATATGACAGCAAGACTCCGCAGGAATATCCCTTTAATGCCGACTCTTCGCTGCTGGAAGCAATAGGCGACTGCATGAGCAACTGCTCGGAAAGCTACTCCTCGTATCAGTCCAAGAGCCTGATGGACAAGGACGACGTACTGGGGCATGCCGAATTTGAATACAGCACCCAGGTCATAGAGGAATCCACAGCCGACAGTCTGGGCGGACCGATCACGATGCTGAAGCACGTGACCAACATTCGTGACAACAAGGTGATCGACAAGTCCGGGGAGCTGGGACTCCTGCAGAGCAGCCTGATAGACCTGGGATCGCAGAAGTATTTTGGCAACGCGGCGGCCGGAGTTAATTCCGACTACGCCTCACTGTCCACCGAGGCGGCCAGGAGCACCTCGCTGAATGACCAAAAGGACGCCCTCGAATCAGACAGATCCATGCTCCAGTTCCTGATCAGCGCGGTCAGGATGAGGGACACCGCGGCCAACGCACTGGAGTTCGTATACCAGAGGATAGACGTGACCGAAGCCATGAAGTCCTCAGTGGCAGGCGATGATTTCAAGCCCTATGCCACTTCTTCGATCGAAGCTCACGTAGTATGGCTCAGGGAAGAGGCGCAGAGGATCATAGACTCGGATGAAAGCCTTAAGTCCGACCTGGACAGGCTTAAGGATAAGAAGGCCCAGCTGCAGTCCAAGAGGGACCAGGCACTGGATGACAATGACCTGGCAGGAGCGGCTCAGTATGATGCCCTCATAGCCGCGGTGGATCAGGACATAGCTGATGCCTACGGCTCGGGCAGCGGTTCGGGATCGGGTGACGGCTCAGGATCCGGCGACGGTTCGGGCAATGGTTCGGGCTCGGGCAGCGGTTCGGGATCGGGCAGCGGATCGGGCTCCGGCAACGGCCTGGACGGATCCATGAATGACCTGGCCGGCTCACTTGTGGACAAGGCGATGGACAAGCTTGCGGATGACGCTAACGCTGACCTGGACGGCATAGCAGATGCCCTGGCGGCAGTCGGCGCGGAGGATGCGCTTGATGACCTGATTGACAAGGCTGCTGCCAGCGGCGCTTCGGCCTCCACCCTCAAGGGACTCAAAGAAGCGAAGGATTCCATGGGAGGTGACGGCTCAGGCTCAGGCTCCGGATCGGGAATCGGTACTTCGGCAGATGCCCTGCTTGACCTGTTGTCAAGTCTCTTCGGCAAGAGCTTTGACGAGATGGATGACAGGGAACTGGTGATAGCCACGGCCACCATGTCACAGCTCGCCAGGGGCGGCCTGACCACCGCGGGCGATGCGGCACAGAGGCTTGCCAACATGCTTTTGGTCAGGGGAAGCGGATACATATATCAGCAGTATGAATCGAATCAGGCCATTGAATACGTAAACCTGCGCACCCTGTCGAACGTCAGCTCCTACAGGTACTTCTATGATGAGACCAAGGCCACCGGCACGATGACCAGCGGCAGCAAGGCATACATATTCAAGAGGGGCAGCGACCGGATGTACAACGGAAGCACCGAATCAGAACCCGAACAGATCACCGACAGCGTGGTTTACCAGGGAGAACTGTTCATCGGTGAAACCGATTCATCCAGATACTTTGACTGCACTGCAGAGTACATATACAACAGCCGGAATGCGTTGTGCCTCACGGGGCCGATGCAGGCCGCGGTTGCGGAATACGTACAGGAGATGAGGGCAGCCATAGGCGGCGAGGGTTAAACAGTATGCGGCATGGCAAACGCATGGCCTGACCGCATGGGAGATTGATCATGGCAGATTATCCTATTATTTCAGACGTAAGTGCATACATCATCAAGACGTTGCGTGAGAAGATGTGTCCGGAGCCCATTCCGTCTCCGAACAACATAGAGATTTCATCTCCCCTTTCACAGGACGTTGACTATATCGTGGGCTTATACCTTTACGACATCCGTGAGGACGTGGAGGTCACGACGCCCAGATACGTTCAGAGAGGACAGGCACAGTTATCACGTCCGCCCAGACCATATGCATTATATTATATGGTCTTTATCAACGGATCCGGCCAGATGGGCCTGAAGGATCCGGATATACAAAAGATCATTGGGCGCATAGCGCAGATCGTGAACGACAACAGTTCCGTGAGGCCCAATGAACTCCAAAACTGGCTCGACACGCAGGAACCTCCGATAGTACTGTCTCAGGCGAAGATAAGTCTGGAGGAAAAGGTCAGGGTGTGGCAGGCGATCAGCAAGCCTTATCAGATCAGCCTGTTTTACAGGGCGGCACCCGTCTACCTGTCAAGCGGAGAGATCATCGAGACGCCGCTTGTTACGGATGCGAGCTTTGGTTTGGACATCACAGGTGAGGAAAGGAGGTAGAGATCCACGTGACAACAGTGATCAGAGCGTGTCTCGCACTTGCGGTCCGGCTAATCGACACAACGACAGGCAGATCGCTTGAAGAGAGGGACGTCCGGCTGTCAAGGGATGGAACCCTGCTTACGCCCATGAACAAGGGCAGCGGCATATGGGTCCTGACGGGTGAAGACAGAAAAGATTTCGTACTTCACGTATACGCCCGGGGATTTGACGAAGAAGACGTACCGATCAGCTACGAGACGCTTAATCCGAAGCTTCCAATGTTAGACGTTTTCCTGATGCCGTCAGAGAAAAACCGTACGGCAGGCTCGGTACTGCAGATCAATGGAACCCTTTCCAAGCTGACTTCCATCGAGGCGATCGCCATAGAACGACCCTTGTGCGGCTTCCATGAGGTGGTGGAGAGGAGAGGAGTCATATCCATGAGTCTCCTGCCCAAGACGGCCGGCAGCAAGGTAGTTCTGGAAAACATGCGTTATGCATTGGCGTCGGAAGACGGAACGCGCTATGAGGTGTTTGAGGTTAAGGAAACACAGACACCAACGCAAGTTGTCCTAAGGGAACGGCTCAAGGACGAACACAAGACGAATGACAAGGTATGCCGTATCATTTACGGCAGGGCGGGCCCCAAGGGGGCGTTCGTTCTGAAGGTCAGGGATGACGCCAGTCATCTGCCTTACCTGCTCCGCTTTGAGGCAGGCAAGCATGAATACTTCAGACCCATTGACTTTCGTCTCGAATCCGGAGAGATCGATCTCCTGGCAGGAGCAACTAAGGTACTAAAGCCACCTGCTGACGACGTTCAGGCAAAGAGTGAAGAAGAGGTAAAGAAGGATGAGTAATCTTGTGGCGGTAGGAGGAACCGCAATGTGCACGATGGGGACGGCCCCGGCCCCGGTGAAGGTGACTTCGCAGGGAAAGGTGCTGACGGAGGGCAAGCCCGCGGCAACCATTCAGGACAGTCAGGGCATGGTCAACGTAGGTCCCTTCGCGATGTGTACCTCGCTGGCAAATCCGGCCGTTGCATCTGCTACCGCAGCAGCCCTGGGAGTCCTTACTCCGCAGCCGTGCACTCCCGTGCCGGCGGGAACCTGGATCCCCACCAAGCCTAAGGTCCTGATAGACGGCAAGCCGTGTCTGACCAATGACTGCAAGCTGATATGCGGATATGCAGGATCGATATCCATCACCGTGCCCGGACAAGTCAAGGTGACGGCAACTTAAAACATTTGAAGAGAGGTAAAGTATATGGCAGAGTATTTATCCCCAGGCGTATACGTCGAGGAATATGATAATTCGCCCCGCAGCATCGAGGGAGTAGGCACCAGCACTGCCGGCTTCGTAGGACTTGCGGAAAAAGGCCCGCTTGAAGGAGCACCGCTTCTTGTTACTTCAATGCGCAGCTTCAAGCAGCAGTTCGGCGGATTTTTATCTGAGTTTGCATACGGCGAGTATCGCTTCCTGGCAAACAGCGTAGAACAGTTCTTTGATAACGGCGGCACCCGCTGCTACGTAATGCGCGTGGCTCCCAAGGACGCCAAGCCCGCAACGGCTACCAAGGGAATCCTGAAGGTTACGGCCTCCAGTCCCGGTACGTGGGGCAACAAGGTTCAGATCATGCTTTCCACCAGCAAGAGACACAAGATGCAGCTGGTTGAGAAGACTGACACCGGTTACAAGGCAAAGAACCTTGACGGTTTCCGTGAGGGAGACCTGGTAGAGTTCGAGGGAACCTACACCAGGATCAAGACCATCATTGACAGGGAAATAACCTTTGAGGACGAGCTTCCCAAGAACGTGGTTGATACGGACATCGTTCCCAAGTCGCTTCTGTATCTTGTCAACTTCGACATGTCAGTAAGATTTGGCGATGACGTAGAGAATTACGGCGAGCTGAGCCTCAACGTCGATTCACCCCGCTACGCAGGTTCACGCCTGGCAGGCAGCGACATCGTGAAGGTAGAATTCGCACAGCCCAAGAAGGCCGGTAATCCCGTAGCCGACATCCTCGGCGAGGGAGTTACGGACGGCATGTTCCTGCTTGAGGGCGGTACCGACGGATCCGTGGCCAAGGTTGACGCTTCAACCTTCATCGGAGAGGACGGCGGCCCCGGCAAGCGCACGGGTCTTACCGCATTCGAAGAGAACAACGTAGTCAGCATGATGGCCATCCCCGGCATCACCATCCCTGAGGTGGTAGTTGCCCTGGTGGCTCACTGTGAGAGACTGCACAGCCGTTTTGCAGTGCTTGACATGCCTAAGGAATTGTACAAGACAGCAGACCTGATCGGCTACAGGCAGATGGTTGATTCAACCTACTGCGCAATGTATCATCCTTGGATCCAGGTATTTGACAGATCCTCCAACAAGGCTGACTTCATTCCTCCGTCGGGAGCAGTCATGGGTGTTTACTCCAGGACTGACATCGCCCGCGGCGTACACAAGGCACCTGCCAACGAGACGATCTTCTGTACCGGCCTGTCGGTTAACTACACCAAGGACGAGCAGGACGTCCTCAATCCCGAAGGCATCAACCTTATCCGCAATCTTCCCGGACAGGGCATCCGCATCTGGGGTGCCAGGACGGCATCGAGCAACAGCGCGTTCAAGTACGTCAACGTACGCCGTCTGTTCATCTTCGTGGAAGAGAGCATCAAGGCCAATACCAACTGGGTCGTATTCGAACCCAACGATCCTACGCTGTGGCAGAGAGTCAACCAGACGATCTCCAACTTCCTGGACGGCCTGTTCAGGAACGGAATGCTTGCAGGCGGTTCTGCCGGCGAAGCTTATTTCGTAGAGATCGGACCTTCCACGATGTCAAGAGACGACATCATGAACGGAAGACTTATATGCAACGTTGGTATAGCACCGTCCCGTCCTGCTGAGTTCGTGATATTCCGTGTTACGCAGCATACGTCCGAAGCCGGCGGCGGTTCTGAAGAATAAACTATAGAAAGGAGTCATGAATTATGGCTACTGGAGCATATGAAAATGACAAAAACTCCGCATACCCGTTGACTAAAATGAACTTCCTCGTGACGGTTGACGGCGTGGCAGGCACTGCCGCATTCAGCGAGGTAACCGGAATCGAGTCAACAGTAGACGTGATCGAGTTCCGTCAGGGCAACGCCGGTTCACTTGCGCCGGTCAAGCTTCCCGGACTCGTTAAGCACGGCAACGTCACCCTGAAGATGGGCTACATCATTTCCAGCCCCTTCAAGACGTGGGTAATGGAGTGTGTGAGTGAGACCAGAGGCCAGATCCCTCGTAACAACGTTACGATCGAACTGATCGACATCAACTCCGGTTCTCCTTCGGCTCTCGTATCAACGGCTTCAGGCACGAGGCAGTGGACGCTGACCAACGCCTGGGTAACCAAGTATACGGCTCCCGATCTGGACGCCAAGAATTCCGACGTGGCGATCGAGACTGTTGAGCTGGCTTATGAGGAACTCATCATTCCCAACTAAGTAAAATTTGTCTGTTTTTATGGCACAGGTGAGGCATCTCACCTGTGTCAGATAAAGCAGATGAATGCGATCAAACTATCAGGAGGCAGACATGGATACAGTATATGAATTCACCTTACCCAAGGGATACATGGATTCGACGGGAGAGCTTCACCGTCGCGGACACATGAGGCTGGCTACGGCCGGTGACGAGATCTCGGCCACCAGGGACCCCAGGGTATTGTCGAATCCTTCATACCTGACCATCGTGATACTCAGCAAGGTGGTAACGGATCTCGAAGGCATGGAAGCGGTGACGGCGACCACGATAGAACAGCTCTTTACCGCCGACCTGGCTTTTTTGCAGGACATGTATCAGCGCATCAACGACATAGAGCCTCCCACGATGGAAGTCGTATGTCCCGACTGTGGCAAGATATTCGAGGTGCCGCTAAATTTTACGCAGGAGGGCTGAGGCTGTACCCCAAGGATGAGCTCTACAGGGAGATGTCGTTCATTTCGTACTATTTCCACTGGGGCTCGGAGGAGGTACTGAAGCTCGCACACGCGGAACGCCGAAGATGGTGTGCGGAGATATCCGAGATCAACAAGAGTCTCAATCCCTCCAATAAGAATAAAGAAAAAAGCATCCTGGACATGAAACCAAACAGGTGAGGAATCGTAAATGGCTGGATTTGTTCAATTTTTAGACAATATGGCGGGTAATGACAACATA
>CALGGH010000217.1 GCA_937916415.1 uncultured Lachnospiraceae bacterium | reverse complement strand
CAGCAGAAGGCTTTGGCCTCTGCCGTGCAAATTTTCACCTTTCAAAACTGAATCGCGCGTCATACACATATGTTGCGTAATCAAATTCTATCAGGAATCTTCCAGTGAAAAAATGCACCTATTATCTACCAGTTACACTGGTGGAGGTAACTGTATGAAAACACTTGCAAAACCTCAAAGAAATGATATACAATGTATATCATAAGGGAGGGAATGCTATGAATGTTGCAATATCAAAATGGGGAAACAGTATCGGAATACGCATTCCGGTAATACTAACCGAATCCCTTGGATTGCAGGCAGGCGACCAGGTAGCTTGCGAACTGAAGGATGGTGGATTATTTATGAGAAAACAACAGTCAACCGCCCAGATGTTTGAGCAGTTCTACGGAAAGCCTTTTGAAAAAATCACTCCTGATGACCTTGGTTCTGCTGAGGAAATTGACTGGGGTGAAGATGTTGGAGGTGAAGTATATTGACTTTCAACAAAGGTGATATCGTAAAGGTTGACCTCAATCCCACTAAAGGGCACGAACAGGGCAACTTTAGGCCTGTGCTTGTAATGAACACAGTTCTGCTTCCCGGAGGGCTTAATATCATACTTCCGATAACGTCAAAGCAAAAATCCTATCCGCTTGAGGTAGAGTTGGATAGTCGAACAACGACGCAAGGCGTAGTCCTTTGTTTTCAAGTTCGAACAGTAGATTTGACAAATCGAGGAGCAAAATTTATAGAAAAAGCTCCCTCTGACATAGTGGAAACTTGCAACGACTATCTGCATCGTCTCACAGATGATGTAACATAGCATCCAAAAAATTGAATACTCCCATACATCATATACATCATCAACGATTCTATTCTTACCAATGACGATGTAATCATTAAAGCCATTATTAATGACAGTATAATAATACTCCTATGGGTTTGGTTACGTTAAGCCCCACGAGTTCGGACACGCGCATGCCGGTGCCCAGCAGCACCATGACGATTGCCAGGTCGCGATATACGAACTTTTCGGAATATGCCCTGGAGTGCTCGCTGACGCCGTCCTGGTTGGCGATGCAGGCCATGAGGGCGCTTACCTGGTTTTCGTTTAGCTTGATGACTTCCTTTTCTTCAAGCCGGGCGCCCTCCAGCTGAATCACTGGATTGGTCGTTATGGCTTCCGTTGCGAAATAATACTTGTAGATAGACTTGATCACGGATAGGCGGCGGCGTTTGGCCGTGTTCTTAAGGGGTGCGCCTTCTTCGGATTTTGCGACGTACTTCTCGATCTGTTGTAGTTTGATCCTGTCCAGGTCGGTCACCAGCAACTGTTTGACGGATTCCTTTTTCGTCACCGTGGTCATGAACCTCAGGAACACGTTAACCTCATACAGGTAACTCTTGATCGTGTTCGTGGATCGGCCCCTGGCCACCAGATGATCATAATGATCCTCGATGAAGTCCGGCATGTCATTTAGCAGGTTGTCTATCACCGCGTTATTTCTTTTGTCTAATTCGTTTCTGTATTCCTGACTCATTTCTATCCCCTGCATGTTGCCGAGATCCCGGCGATCAGCACTCTGGTTTCCATCATACTCTCATTGATGAAGAAAACCAACATTTAACGGAAAGATAGGTTCCAAGACACAAGCCCCTCTCTCGGATGTTTTTGTTGTTTATTGCATTCGGTCGGGGGCTTTACATAGAAGCTGAAATTTGGCCATCAGAGCAAAGCCATGTAACGAGGCTTGTCGGAATCGGATATCCCGAGAGCCTGCATGGCCTGTTCGGCAGTCCATTTCATGTTTTTCATAAGCTGTCGAATGTTGGAAGTCTTTTCTTCGGTAACTTTTTCTTCAACTCTTTCTTCAACTCTTTCTTCAATTACGTCCTGCATGAGATTTTCCAAAGCCTGACACATGATTTTGTCCTCCCTCACCGTATTATACAGCGCTTCATTCGCCGAAACGCTTACCTGTAACACTGCATCTATGTTTTGTAAGTCCCCCGGTTCAACCGCAATCCGGGCTTCCTGTAAGAAGTTACGAACATCTGCTTCCTGAGCCTTTTTTGACAGAATCCTCAGGCTTGCATGATCGCCGCTCAATCGGCTGGTAACTATGATCTGCGTCGGAAACATTACATTTCCGGACAGATAGTAAATCCCGGGATAATGTTCCGTAACGGTTATGCCGGTCAATTTAAGCGACTTGATTAGTTCCCTCGGATAGGCCTCCCTGATCATGGTCACGGTAATGTCATTGGCGTCTCTCTCATTGACATGAGTTCCCATGCTCTTGTACAGGCACGCATAGCCGATTACCTTGTGATAGACGTCAACATTCAAAGCATCTCCACTGCCCTTGAATTCCAAGACGTTATGTCCACGGAATATCCTGCCTATCTCATTCTGGATTGTCACGTTCGGATGTTTCTTGATCACGAGCATGTCCATCTTGATCGGTTCCTTGTTGAGGATATGCTCAGGTTCAAACTCCAGATCATCCTTATTCTCTTTTAGTTCCCACTCGGTGGCTCCGCTATGCTGGATGACTTCTTCACACAGCTGCGCAAACAGTCCGGGATGTCCCCGGATGAAACCGTCGTCTGCTCTCAACAGGCTTTCAGTAAGGCTCGCGCCGGGATTGACCATTCCCTGTTCAAGGAATGTTTCTATCGTGTACTGGACTTCAGGTTCTTGTCATTGGCCGTACGATGACCGGACTCGTTGGGATCGTTGTTGATGATGCCAACCTTGATCAGTCCGCCTGACGAACCTGATGATGATGCTGCCGCATCACTGCCCGAAGATGAGCTTCCGCCTGCGCCGGATCCGCAAGCCGTAAGTCCGATTACCATTGTTGCAGCCATGAGTACTGTCAAAATCCTCTTCTTCATAAGAAAGCTTCCTCCTGTTTAATGAAAACTCCCCAAAGGATCATTCCTTTGTTAAATCGACTATAGCTGAATCAAATCGTTTAACTCAATGAAGTTTGATTTTAGAAAAGTTGAATTTTTTTATCAAATTTGATCTATGGTTGGAAAAATTATGATTCGGTGGAAAATCTTATGCAGCACAACTCATTCGGCATCGACGGCATCGACGGCATCGACGATCAGCTTGAAAGGCAGCAAAATGGTCACTACGGTGCCTTGTCCATAGGTGCTGTCGAGCGTGATCCCATACTCATCACCGGCCCTCAGTCGGATCCTTTCGTTGACGTTGTAGAGTCCGTACAGGTCTCCCCCGTCAGGATCCTGATGTGCTATGCCTTCCCTCACGGCGTTAAGCCTTTCGGGAGTCATGCCTATGCCATTGTCCTCCACCATCAGTTCGACGTTGTCTGCGTTCCTGCGTCCCGTGATCCTGATAAGTCCCTTGCCGCGCCTGTTTTTGATGCCGTGATAAAGCGCATTCTCCACCAGGGGCTGGATCGTGATCTTGGGGATCAGGCATCCCATGATCTCTTCCGGCACGTCTATTTCATAAGAAAGAATGTCCTGGTACCTGACCTGCTGTATCTCCAGATAACTCCCGACATGCTGCAGCTCCTCGCCCATGCTGACGTTGTCCCTGCCCTGATTGAGCGACGTCCTGAAGAATTTTGACAGCGAGCCGACCATGCTGACGACCCTCTCCTGGTCTCCTGTCTCCGCCAGCCAAACGATGGTATCCAGAGTATTGTACAGAAAATGCGGATTGATCTGCGCCTGCAGCAGCTCAAGCTCCGCATGACGCAGCCTGACCTGTTCCAGCGTCACCGTGTCCAGCAGGTCCCCTATCTTGTCTATCATCCTGTTCAGGGATTCGCCCAGTGCCTTGACCTCGCCGCCGTAGATGATGTGGGTCCTCACGCTCATGTTGCCCGCGGCGACCTCGCGCGTGACGTCACGTATCTCGTATATCGGCCTGGTGATGGACCTGGGGATTATTATCGAGAAGACTATGGTCACGACGAGCAGTATGACGGCGACCAGCACGGTGATCCTGATGATCATCAGTGAATTGTATTCAACCTGCTCCCTGGTCTCCTGAATGTCCCTGATCTCATAGAATATGTATTCATTCAGGGTTTCGCTGATCAGCGACGTCACGATCTGCACGTCGTTTTCCCATATCAGCAGGTTCTCGTCATAACGATTGCCCGTGGCCAGGTTCAATTCTATGCGTTCCACGTATTTCTGGAGATTGTCCAGATAATGCCTGGCGCTCTCAAGCAGCCTCGCGTCCTCATCCGAATTCTTAAGTTCAAAAAGATCGTCGACTATCCCGTTGGCATCATCCAGCAGTTCATGGATGCCAGACTGCTCAATGGTCTTGTTCTCAACTATCAGGAGATAAGTCTCGTAGTCAAAGTCTTCCTTAAAATTCAAAGAAAAACCGCTGGCCACCACCGCTGACTCGATCATTTCCTTGTAGCGCTGGTTGCCCAGATAGAGATTGACGACGCAGACCACCACCAGTGCCATCATGGGCACCAGCACGACCAGATATGAAATGCGGATCTTGTTGGCTATGTCAAGATCACGGTATAGCTTACGCATTTTGCTGATCATGATCCGCTCCGTCCCTGTACTGAGTGGGAGTCAGTCCCGTGGCCTTCTTAAACACGTACGAAAAATAATGTGGATCCCTGTATCCGATCTCCAGGGCTATCTCCGAACTCTTCTTGGAAGTGCACTTGAGGGCCTCCTTGGCCTTGCCGATGCGATAGTCGATAAGGTACCGGCTCAGGGTGGATCCGGTCTGCTGGCTGAATATCATGCTCAGGTGATTGGGACTGAACATGACCACGTCGGCCAGCTTGTTAAGGGTCAGCTCCTCATCGGAATAATTCTCCTCAATGTATTTGATGACCTTGTCCACCACGTCCTTGTATTTATTGTGTGACACGTTGTCACGAAGGCTTAGGGACCGTGAAACCACGTTCCTGCAGTATTCCTCCACGCCGGATGGGGTCATCGTTATCTCCGCGGAGGAATCCGGAGCCTCCAGTTCCTCCCGATCCAGGCCGAGGCCGGTCACGAAGTCGGCTGCGGCAAAATATACGTCCATCGTCAGGTACTGCCTGAAAAGCAGTGACTGCAGGCTCGCCTCCCCGCCAAGGTTACGCAGGAATTCCTTTACGAAAAACTCCGTTTCTGACGGATCGCCGGTCTTTAGGAAGTCAGACAGCCTCTGCCTGTCCGCGTTCCTGATCACGATTGACTTGATCTGAACGTCATCCTGCCCTGAAGCGTCCGACAGTACGCTCATGCCGTCCTCCGCGCACCTGACATTGTTATTCACATCAAAAAACCTATGCGCAAAGGCAGCTCCGGCAGAATCATAGCTGTGGCTTATCTCACTTAAGCGTTCCGCCACGGAATGAGTGCCGCCTATGAGGCTTGAAAAGAATTCCCTGCGGCTTTTCAGCACGTCCTCGGCCATGTCCCTCCGATACTGCAGGTCGCTCTCACGGTCGCGCTGTTTCTTTTCTATGCCGGCCTTAAGCTCGTCGAGCTCCCCCAGCAGCTCCTGCGCTCCGATGGGCTTGGTCAGGTATTTGGACACGCCCAGCGATATGGCCTCACGCGCGTATCCGAATTCCTCGTATCCGGACAAAATGATGATCTCCGTGTACGGAAACTCCTTGCGGATCTGCCTGGTAAGCACGAGTCCGTCCATGAACGGCATCTTGATGTCCGTGATCACTATGTCGGGCTCATATTTGCGTATCATCGGCAGCGCCATTTCGCCGTCGGGAGCCTCGCCGCAGAATTCGTATCCATGTGAAGCCCAGTCTATTCTCTTTATTCCTTCCCTGACGACGTACTCATCCTCAACCAAAATTACCTTGATCATGTCCTCTCCGTTATTTGTTAAATCTCGACGGAACGCGGGTTCTGAATTCGCGTCCGCTTATTGCGGGGAAACCGTCCACCTCGGGAAAGATGACCTTATACGCATGCAGCATCTGCCTGACTCCGGAAACCTTACGTCCTCCATATTTGGGATCTCCCACCACGGGATGTCCCAGTTCGGACAGCTGCGCCCTGATCTGATGGGACTTGCCGGTATACAGGTTGACCTCCAGCAGCATGTCCTCAGTGCGGTCCTCAACCAGCCTGTAGCCCGTGCGTATCTTTTTGGCCCCTTCGCGGCTGGTGCGGAATACCCTGACCATGTTGTTCTCCTCATCCTTGATCAGGTATCCGGTGGCCTGATAAAACCTGTCCGCCGTGACCGCAAATTCCGGATCCGGATGACCGTCCGCCAGGCAGAGATAGATCTTCTCTATCTGACCGGACCTGATGAGCGATCCAAGCGTCTGAAGTGCCCGCAGCGTCTTTCCTCCCAGCATGATTCCTGAGGTATTGCGATCCAGCCTGTTGGCAAAGGCGGGCTTAAAGGTGGTCAGGGATTCCATCGTGGTCCCGTGTTCCGCGATCTCCCTTCCTACCAGCCATTCATTGACCGATGCGCTCTCGTCGTCCGACTTCTGCGATAGGACCCCGACCGGCTTGTCTATGAATATGAAGTCGTCATCCTCATAGACCACGAATACGTGCTTAAGCTTTTCATATGCATCCAGGTATTGCCTGCGTTCGGCTTCCTGACGCCCGCCCACGGACGCCTGGGCGGCATTGGCTTCATCGTCATGAGCGACGGCGTCTTCCCTCAGAACCCTGTGCGGATCCTTCAGTCTGGCATAGGTTTCGTCCGAAAAGAACAGTTCTATCACGTCCCCCGCATTAATCCTCGCCGCCCCTTCAGCCCTGGCGCCGTTTAGCTTGATGTTCTTTTTGCGCAGCATCCTGCATATGAATGACAGTCCCGCGCCCGGCAGCACCTTGCCGAGGTAAGCGTCAAGCCTGCGCCCCGCTTCCCTTTCGGTTATCTCAATTCGTTGCATTGTCGTATTTTACCCTTTCAGTGGCCAGCTCCTCAAACTGCCTGGTATAGAGCTTGTAATAAGCGCCGCCGCTTTGCATGAGCTCCTTATGCGTGCCCCTTTCGATGATGCGTCCGTCATCCACAACGAGTATGATGTCCGCTCCCACTATCGTGGACAGCCTGTGCGCGATCACGAATGAGGTCCTGCCCTCGGTCACGGTCACTATCGCGTCCTGGAGGGCCTTCTCGGTGACGGTGTCAATGGATGCCGTCGCCTCGTCCAGCACCAGTATCCTCGGATCTGCCAGCAGCGCCCTGGCAAAGGACAGCAGCTGCTTCTCTCCGGTGGAGAGCATGTCGCCTCCCTCTCCGACGTCGCTGTCGAGTCCCTTGTCCATCTGACGGACTATTCCCTCAGCGGACACGAGCCTCAGCGCGTCCCATATCTCATCATCGGTGGCGTCAGGCTTGCCGTACCTTAGGTTGTCCCTGACCGTTCCCGAAAAAAGGTGCGGCGTCTGCAATACGTATCCGATGTTGCTGTGCAGCCACAGCTGCGACCTGTCCCTGGCATCCCGTCCGTCGATCAGCACCTGCCCCGAGGTGGGCTCATAGAAACGACATACCAGGTTAACCAGGGTGGACTTGCCCACGCCGGTCTCTCCCACTATGGCCACGTTGGTGCCCTGCTTAACCTTCAGGTCAAAATGCTCCAGCACGTACTCATCTCCGTCCGGATAACGGAATGACACGTCCCTAAATTCAACGTCCCCGAAAAGAGGTTCCCAGTTTTCCCTTTTGGGGTTAAAGGCGTCCCCGTATTTCTCAATGACCTCGGGAGAATCATGGACGTCTGACTTCTCGTTCAGGAGCCTGGTGAGCCTCTCCACGTTGACCTGCGTCGTGATCAGCTCGGATATGGTCATGATGATCCACTGTATCGGCTCCATCATGCCCAAGGCATATGACAAAAAGACCGACAGCGTGCCTATCATCATGACGCCCCGTGCGGTGATGATGCCTCCGCGCCACAGCACTATCGAGAGGGCCGCCGATGACATGAACGTGACGGACGCGGTAAAAAGCGATGAAAAATGCGTCGCATGCACGCTGGTCCTACGCATCTCCTCGGTGTCCTTTTCAAAATCGCGCTGCATCCTGTCCTCGATTGCCAGCGTCTTGATGGTCTCCGCTCCGATGATGCATTCGTTCAGGTCACCGGTAATGGTGGAGTTGATCTCCCTGATCATGCGGTTTAAGCGTACGAGCTTCTTTTGGAAAAACATGACCAGGATGACGGCTATCGGGACGATCACGGCCACGCATAAGGCAAGCCGCACGTCCAGCACGAACATCATGATCATCACGAAGATCAGGTACGATCCGTGCCAGACCACGTCCATGAGTCGCCAGGCCACCATCACGCCTATCTTGCCGGTATCGCTCATGACGCGTGCATGCACGTAGCCCACGTTGTTTTGATTGAAATACGAAAACGACAGTTCCTGCAGATGGTCAAAAGCCGCGTTTCTAAGGTCCCTGTCGACCGACATCTCCACCTGTCCGCACATGTACGTGCTAATGAAATTGTCGATGACGTAGATGATGAGCATGCCGACGTACAGCGCAATGAAGACGGGCAGTCCGGCCAGGGTTTTGCCTGCCACGAAGTGATTCAGGGCATAACGGTTAAACATGGGCGATAACGAGTCGATCAGGCTCGACAGTGCTCCCATGAGAGTCATCAGTATGATCTTGGGCAGATATTTTCTGATGAACGGCATCAGCTTGGGTATGCCAAAAAGCGACAAGCTGACGTTTTCGTTTTCATACTGATTCATAATCCCTGACTCCGGCCGTCTGTATGTCGTAAATGCGCCTGTATATGCCTCCGCGTTCCAGCAGTTCGGCATGAGTGCCCGATTCCGCGATGCGTCCGCGGTCGAGCACGATGATCCGGTCGGCCTGCATCAGCGTCGTGATCCTGTGAGATATCAGGATCACCGTCGATCCTCCCGTAGTCTCGCGCAGGGCACGCCTGATCCTGACGTCCGTCTCCGTATCAACCGCGGAAAGTGAATCATCAAAGATCATGACGGGCGGGTGAAGCGCAATCTCCCGCGCTATGGCGGTGCGCTGTTTCTGGCCGCCCGACAGCGTCACTCCGCGTTCCCCGACGTAAGTGTCATATCCGTCCGCAAATCGCGTGACTGCCTCGTCCAGTGCTGCAGTGCGCGCGGCCGAGCGCACGAGTTCCATGTCAGGCTCCCCTTCATGGGTGATGGCTATGTTCTCGGCTATGGTTCCCGAAAAAAGGAACGGTTCCTGCAGCACGAGTCCGACGTACTGCCTAAGCGCATGCCTGTCGACGTCGCGTACGTCGACGCCTCCGATCCTGATGCAGCCCCCGCCTGCCGGGAGCTCATATATCCTGTCAAGCAGCAGCATGAGCGTGGACTTGCCTGATCCCGTGGCGCCCAGTATGCCCAGCGTCGTACCCGCGGGCACGTCGAAGCTTACGTCCTTTATCACGTTGATGATCCCGTCGTAAGAAAAAGTCACGTGCTCAAAGCTTACGTCCAGAGGCTTGTCCGGAAGACCTGACATAGGTTTTAAGTCCGTGTCGGAATTATCCCCGGCAGCCATATCTCCTGCGTCCTCGCTCACGGAATTCATGACGTACCGGATCCTGTCGACCGATATGACCGCCTTGCTCATGTCCGATATGACCCGTCCAAGCTCGCGCACCGGCCACGACAGCATGCCGTTATACGATGAAAAGGCTATGTACTCTCCCACCGTGATCCTGCCCTGCACGCAGAACACGGCGCCAAAAACCGTGACCAGCATGATCTGCAGGCCGGTAATGAAATCATTGGAGCACCAGAATGCCGACAGCCAGCCCATGAGACGGATCCACATGCGGGTATAGCCCTCATTCTGATCCTTAAACCTCTTTCTCTCATACTGTTCGCGGCCAAATGCCCTGACCACGCGTATCCCGGTCAGGTTTTCCTGGGCGATCGCCGACAGCCTGCCCTCCTCTTCGTCTGCATGCAGAAAGGCTCCCGCGATCTTAAAGTGAAAAAACACGGAATACAGAATGACTATCGGAATGAACGCGCCGGAGACCATGGCCAGCCTGCCGCTGATCCCGATCATGAAATACATGCCGAAGCCGATGAGTATCATCACCCTGAAAAGGCTCATGAGCTGCTCGGAGAGAAAGTTTTTGATAGTCTCCACGTCCGAAGTGCAGCGCTGAATTATGTCGCCCGTGTGATTCATTTCATGCCAGCGGACGGGGAGATGCTGGATCTTGATGAACAGTTCGTCCCTCATCCTCTTGATGAGCCGTTCGGCACCCATGGAGTTAAACACCCTGTACAGATACCGGATGATGCCGGCGGTGAGCGCAATGACGATCACGGCAAGCGCTACGACGTACAGATGTGAGCGCAGGTAATCCCTCCCGCCGGCTATGCCCAGCACCCTGCCGGCCACGGCGGAACTTATCTCCTCGCTTCCTATCACGTGATCCACCGTAAACTGCACTATCTTGGGACCGATCATGTCCAAAAAGGCTACGAAAAGAGAGCACGCGACGCCCAGGGCAAACCATCTCTTGCTGCCCCTCAGAAAAAACATCATGGTCTGCATTCTGCTCATTTTGGATCTGTCGTTCATTACAGGGATATTGCCTTCAGCGTCTCTGCCATCGCGGGGATCCTGGATGCATGCTCATCCGAAAGCTTCGCGATCCTGACAAGACGCTGCGCGTATGCATCCACGTTGGTATGGATCTTGACCGTGACGTCCTTAAAGCCATCAACCCCCAGATGCTCGGCCACATGCTTCTCCGCTGCTGATAAGTCGCATCCGGGATCCTCGGTCAGCCCGGTCACTGAGTTGCCCGTGACCACCAGGTGCGATATCGCGTAATTCTCCTGATACGAGGTCATGTAGAGGTCATACAAGCCGGTCATGCCTTGATCCATGGCCTTTTCTATTGATTCATGAGCCGATTCCGAGCATCCCCCGGCCCTCATGAACATGATGGCGTTCACCATGGCTTTGGCCGCGGGAAGGCATCCAAGAACTGCCACTATCGTGAATACGTTCTTACGGTCTCCGGTGATGATGAGGCCCGCAGTGAATATTCCCAGACAGATCCCGAAGCTGATGATGGTGATGAGCATCGACAGCTTCTTCTGACATGCCACGTATCCGAATTGTCCCTTTTGTACTCTTTTCATGCTGATGGTTAACCTGATGCCTGCCGCAGGATCGCGCGACCGGCGCATTTTGTCGTTCCGGGGCCGGCAAAGTTCATTGCGGCTCCGCATTTCAGTTCAGAATTATGGGAAACGAACAAAATGCTTGCGTTTTGTTCGT
>CALGGH010000216.1 GCA_937916415.1 uncultured Lachnospiraceae bacterium | reverse complement strand
CTTCTCTCTGACAAACCACGCGGTAAAGATTGCCGTAAGCGCGTTAACGATACCAAAATAGAGGGCATTTTCGTTAAATGCCACACAAGCGGTATCGGTCAATACAGCCGTCAGGATGCCGGGAAACAATCCGCCAATCACTGACATGCCAATCGTACCCACCGCATCGGGATATACCGGAAGCTGCAGACGGTAAGCCACATAAGACAAAACGACGCTTGACAGAATCCCTATAGCGACTGCCAATGCCCTGACCATGCTGTCCCGCCGCAATCTGTACTTAACCATTTCCCATCATCCTCCCTGATCTTCTAAATATGGTATTCTAGCACAATGACTATCACACCACTGTCACACTTTTGGGGGATGTTTCCGGTGACATTCATCCGGAAGAACGGTTATGATTCACATAGGATCTTCAAACATTTTACTGATCATCCCAATACGCGTTTCTGCCCAATCATATTGGCTCATATATTCGCCCTCATAACGCGCGAGGGCATCCGCTTCTCCTTTTAATGCCTCGTAATAATCGCATTGGATCCTGTCCGGCACGATGGAATAGGCGTCTCTTCGCTGAAAAAAAATATCCGCGCGCCCGAGTTCCTCGAGTCTGGAACGAAATTCATATACTATCTGTGCCAAATAATGCCTTTGCTTCTCATCATCCCTGGCATCGTCCTCCCATAGCACCGCCCGAAGCTGCGCATTGGAACACTCCGCTCCTTTTCTGTCAATCAGATATGCAAATAATTCCTTTGTCTTGGCTCTGCCAAAGCGCACCGGTTCTCCGTCAAAAAATACCGCAAACGATCCAAAGCATTGTACATAAAGCCCCTTTCGATATTCTTTAACAGGATTCCGAAGATGGACCAGCGCGTTGCGGACATCTTCGGTAATAGCGGGCTTCAATATATAATCACTGACATACAATTTCAACGCGTCAAGAGCATATTGCTCATAAGCCGTCACCATGACAATGTTTGTAAACGGCTGCAGCTTCCTGATCTCCTTTGCCATCGTAAGCCCGTCCATATCCGGCATATTGATGTCCAAAAAAACCACATCCAGATTCTTTTGAGCGCATATGGAAAGCGCTGCCTCTGCTTCGTCTGCCTGATCTACGGAGGCATCCGGAACAACCTTTCTCAAAACCCTGGCAAGATTATTGATGGCTGTTATTTCATCGTCTATGATCAAAATATTCATCGGCTGTTCTCCTGTGTCTTGGGAATGCAAACCCTGACCTTTGTCCCTTTTCCCTTTTCGCTTTCTACTGAAAGCGTTCCATGCGACATGACCCGCAACCGCTCTTTGACATTACTCAAACCTATATGAAATCCATTCTCTTTCCCCGCTTCGTACTCCTCATTTAACGATAATACATCAAAGCCCGCGCCGTCGTCTTCCACTTCAATGATATGCGCATCCTTTGTATGGTAAGTCTTTAGCAAAAGCGTTCCCGCGCCGCCACGGTTTTTCCGTATGCCATGCGTGATCGCATTCTCAACCAGGGACTGTATCGTAAACGGAGGAAGGGAAAAATCCGTGTCTGCAATGTCTTTTTCAACGATGATCTTGCCGCCAAAGCGTTTTCCCACCAAATACAGATAATTATCTACCGTATCCAGTTCCTTTTGAACGCTGATGCATTCCTCGGTGCCAAGCAGATCAATGTTTCCCCGTAAAAAACCCGCGAAATGTTCCAGCGCTTCCTCTGCCACATCAGGCTCGTCCAGGTAAGAACCGATTACGGAAAGGCTGTTGTAAATAAAATGGGGCTGTATCTGTGAGATCATTGTCCTGATCCGCTGCCGGACCATCAAGTCTTTTTCATGCTCCCGGAAAAACTGCAGATGGAGCCATATATAATATAACAGACTCCCTGATACCACAGAGACCGTCAAAAAGGTAGCAGGAAACTTCCGGTAATCCATGAAAGAATCCGCGATCACAGAAGCCGTAACCAAAAAAGCAATGATCAGAGGAAAAACCGTATCACGCTTGCCGGAAAAATCAAATTCACTGAGGGCAAGCCGGGATAAATAGATCAGCAATATGGCGCTCACGATATGACAGGTATAACCGAGCGGTCCCCTGACAAACTCATTGTCCGGCGTGATCGAAAAGCATATACCCGAAAAGATGGCTGTAAGATTCACCACAGCATTGATGGCTAATAAAATCCATGCAGCGAAATATTTCCTGTTTATATTCATCAGGTAACAAAAAAGCACAATGATAACCGGACGTATACAATACCCGTAGATACCCACAAGTGTTCTTGCGTAAGGCATTGTTCCTTTCTTATCCAGCATATACCCCGTATAATTCTGGACAACAAGACTGGACACCACAAAAACGATTACAAGAAATACCCTCCTCTTGTCCCTGCTCATGTATGGATCCAGCAAAACTGCCAGTAACAGCCCTATGATCTGAATTGCCAACGCATAAATGATGACATTTGCTGCAATATATGTGTCCATGACCTTTTGATGAAAACAAGTCTTCAAGCGCCATCCCGGCTGTATCCCGCCAAAAACTGTTTCGTCCGCTCCTTGGTCGGATTATCGATGACCTCTCTTGGCGTCCCCTGCTCTAAAATATGCCCGCCGTCCATGAAGATCACATAATCCGCTACCTCACGGGCAAATGCCATCTCATGTGTCACGATGATCATCGTCGTATGCTGGTCCGCCAGTCCGCGGATCACCCTAAGGACTTCCCCCGTCAGCTCCGGATCGAGTGCCGAAGTCGGTTCGTCAAAGCACAAGATGTCCGGCTTCATCGCTAGAGCCCTTGCGATCGCTACCCGCTGGCATTGTCCGCCTGAAAGCTGGTGCGGATAATTTCCGGTACGGTCAGAAAGCCCCATCTGATCCAGCAGTTCCTTCGCCCGGGTACGGATCTGTGCCTCCTCCTGCCGGTAGGTGCCCCGCTCCTTTGCCGCAAGCTGAGGTGCCAGCATGACATTTTCAAGTGCCGTATACTGCGGAAACAGATTGAACGACTGGAATACCAAACCGAAATGCAGACGCTTTCTGCGGATGTCCGCCTCGCTCACTCTGGTGCTGTCCAATGCGTCAAACAGCTTTTCCCCGTGTACCGTGATCGTCCCGCCGTCCGGCTTTTCCAAAAAATTCAGACACCGGAGCAGTGTCGTCTTTCCGCTGCCTGACGAACCGATGATCGACACTGCCTGTCCCGCTTCCATCGAGAAGCTGATGTCCGAAAGCACTTCTATGTGCCCAAAATTCTTTTTGATGCCCTGTACTTCTAAAAGAGCCATATCATTACCTGAAAAAACCTAATTTCTTTTCAATCGTATGGAACAGCACGGTCAGCAGTCCGCTGAACACCAGATAAAATACGCCGGTGTAAAACAGCGGCCAGATGATGCCGGCGCTCTTGATGAACGCCTGTCCGCTCCAAATTATTTCATAAACAGCGATCACGCGGGCCAAAGAGGTATCCTTGACCAGCGTGATAATTTCATTTGACATAGGCGGTACGATGCGCTTGATGACCTGCAGCAGAATGATCCTGCGGAAAATCTGCGTCCTTGTCATCCCCAGCACCTGTCCCGCTTCATACTGCCCGACCGGGATCGACTGGATCCCGCCGCGGTAGATCTCCGAAAAATAGCAGGCATAATTGACCACAAACGCGACCAATGCCGCTAAAAACCTGCCCTCATCCCCGGAGCCCCAGACATTCATTTTTAAAATAATGCCCGGTCCGTAATAGATGATCAAAAGCTGCAGCAGCAGCGGCGTCCCGCGGACGATCCAGATCAGAAAGCGGATCGGCAGACGCACCACCGGCAGTCGGTTCATTGAACCAAAGCTGATGATCAGCCCCAGCGGCAGCGCGAATACCAATGTCAGCGCAAACAACTTTACCGTTGTCAGAAAACCTTCTAACAGCGATAAGGTAACTGTATAAAACATCCCAGCTCCTTACTGCTCAACCAATGCTTCCTGCACGCCGTACTGCTCAGCGATCTCGGCCATGCTGCCGTCATCGTAAAACTTCTTGAGCTCATCGTTGATATAGGATGCGAGGTCAGAACCCTTGCGGCAGCCGATGCCGTATTCCTCAGTCGTAAGCTCTAAGGTATGTGTCAGCTCCGGATAGCTCGTGCCGTCGCCGATCATAGCGCCTGCCATCAGAAGGTCGATAATGCTGGCGTCACTCGTGCCCGCAGCCACCTCCATCAGCGTATCCGACTGCTGTGTCAAAGATGTATAATCCAATGCGTTCTCCTCTGCCGCAGCCTCCCCTGCAGAGCCTGCTTCCACTGCAAAGGACAATTCCTTCATGCTGTCAATGTCCGGATAATTGTCCGCATCAGCAGACGGCAGCACGACGACCTGCGCATTGTTGCAGTATGCGTTCGTGCATTCCATCGCGCTCTTTACTTCATTCGTCAGCGTCATGCCGTTCCAGACCACGTCTATCGACTTGTTGTCAAGCTCCAGGATCTTGTTGTCCCAGTCGATCTCGACGAATTCAGCCTTTACTCCGAGCGACTCCGCAACCTTGACAGCCATGTCCGCGTCAAATCCGATCCAGTTGCCGTCAGCATCCTTGTAGTCCATGGGCTCGAAATCCGTGATGCCCACGATCAGCGTGCCCTTGTCCTTGACGTAATCAAGGTCGCTGCCCGAACCGGAGCCCGAACCGGAACCCGATCCGCACGCCACCAATGACGTCATGCATGCTGCCGCCAAAATGCCGGCCAATAATCTTTTCATAATGCTCCTCCTTTTCAAATCAAAACATGATTTACCAGAGGTAAATTTTACCATATGGCGGCGAATCCATCAAATGCCCCGGACAAAAACTGTCCAAAAGCCGACGGCGTCAGCGTTTCCTCAGCTTCATGATCCACGAATGGACGGTCCGCGCGGTCTTCGGGCATGCTGACATTACCTTCAGCCTGGAGCGCTGATCAGAGGTCAGATACGGATTGTTACGTATGTCCCGACGGTGCCTGCGCAGGTATCTGACGACCTCCGCGTAAAAGTCATCGTCTCCGCCGCCTTCCCCTTGAGCGGAGGACGGCGCGATGCTGCCGTGACGACGGCGACGCAAAAATGACACCCTGACTCCGTCCCCGGGTGTCATCATCCTGAGGGGCACGTGCATCATGTAGTCGAGGCGCTGAACGAGGGCAAACCGTCTCGCGACCTCCTTTAGGTCCGGGTACGTGCGTGCGACCATTTCCTCCGCCCTGTCGGCATTGACGACTATGTCCCTGAACACCCTGGAAAAGAAATCCCCGTCGGTCCTCGTGTTGCTGCCCATGCGGTAGCACACGTGATAGCAGACGTCGGGCAGGCTGCCTACGCCGTCAACGTGCTGCAAAAAAGCGGTAAATACGTAGAAATCCTCATTAAGCTCGCCATCGGGAAACATGCAGAATTCAAAGAGGCTGCGATGCGTCAGCTTGGTGCACATCGAGCAGTCGCCGCGATGCATCAGAAGTTCCATAAGAAAATCCTTAGACGGGATGATCTCCGGCTTGTCGGGAGGCGTCACGACCATCGGCAGGGGGCTGCCGTCGGGAGCTATCTCATCCCTGCAGACCTGCGCGCACTTCAGGCCGTTCTTCATGACAAAATCCAGCAGGATCTCATAGGTCCGTGGCTCGACGCAGTCATCGGCGTCCACGAATCCGAGGTATTCACCGGATGCGGCACGTATGCCTGCGTTGCGGGCACGGGACGTGCCTCCGTTGGGCTGATGGATCACGCGGACGTTAGGTTCAGACGCGGCCAGTTCATCAGCCAGGCGTCCGGTAGCGTCCGTAGAGCCGTCGTCGACGATGATGACCTCCAGGTCACGGAGGGTCTGCCCGAGGACGCTGCGCACGCATCTCTCCAGGCCATCCTCTATGTTGTATGCGGGAATAATGATGCTCGCCTTCATCAGAACCTGTAATGTGCTGAGAAATTGTATACGGCGGGTTCAGCCAGCGGCTGTATGACGGGTGCGGGAGACAGCGGGCCGGACTCGGGGAATTCGGGCGTCTCGCCGGCCAGCAGTGCCTCGGCCATCTCTATCAGCCTCTTTGCGGCTACGTTCGCATTCCATTCATCGCGTATCGTGGCATAGGCATGCTTGGCCAGGTGGGCGTATCCCCTGGGATTCCTGAATGCCCTCAGGACCACCTGCTCCATTTCCTCACAGATCTCATGATCATAGGTGAGTCCGTTTTCGTTGTCACTGACCAGAAAAGGCGTGGCTCCGCAGAGATTGCTGGCTATCTCTATGCATCCGGCGTTCATGCCTTCATTTATCACCGCGCCCCAGCCTTCCAGCTGATTGGACGTCATGACATGAATATGGCACTCATTCATTATTTTACGTACTTCACCGGGACGAAGCGATCCGTGGAACTTTACGTATTTTGACAGATCGGATTCCGCCTCGCGCTTCAGGCCTTCGAGCATCTCGCCGTCGCCTATCATGTGTATCTCAAAATCCGCCCCCTCGTCCTTCAGCGTCCTCGCGAGGCGTATCATGTATTCAGGGTGCTTGAGCGGGATGAACCTGCCCGCCCACACTATCCTGACGGGGTGCGGCGCATCCATCCTGGCATCTATCGCATCCTCGTCCATCTCCTCAAAGGGCGGAAAATATCCCCATTTGAGCATCTTGCCGGGATAAGCCCTGATCAGCTGGAAGTCCGAAGCCACGTATGCGCCGGCACACAGCAGGTATACGGGCTTTTTGCGATATCTGACATGTTCCATGTATTTGGCGATCAGTCCGCGCGGGGAGATGGCCTTGTGCCTGCCGGTGCGGTATATCCTCTCGCTGACGCGCAGCGTGACCTTGCCGGAATTAAGCCTCTTTTGGGCTATGTCCTCCCTTTCGCTCCATCCCAGGAGCACCACGTCGCTGTCATGGATCAGCTGCTCCGCGGACGGATCCTCATACAGCCGCCTTACGTAGGGCAGGTCCGACAAGCTCTCATCCCAGCCCATGTCCCTGCGCTCCTTTTCCATGGGCATGGTGGCCACGAACGTAAAGCCGTCGCCCAGGGCCTCATGCATGGCGTCGCAAAAGGGCTGCTGGTGATGATTCATGTAATTGGATACAAAGGTGAAAGTCATGTCGGCGTTTCCTCCCGCGAAAAAATGGTCATGTCATAATACAGCACCATCAGTGCCGAATAATTATTGTCGGAATCATGCGTTTCGTGTGCATGATGCTTGGCGTTGCGGCTGTATATCTTGGTTATCTCTTCTTTTTCAAATATCTCTATGACGGCGTCCGCCAACGCGTCCACGTCTCCCGGAGGATACAGGATGCCATCCTGTCCGCCCACCATCATGCTCGGGATCCCGCCGACGGCAGCCGCCACGCAGGGCACGCCCAGGAGCATGGCCTCGCCGAGCGAATTGGGAGAATTCTCGATCGAGGACGGGCACACGAACACGTGGCTCGCCAGGTACTCCTCCTTCATCTGGTCAGCGTTAAGCTTGCCGAGCATCACGACGTGATCCCTGAGCCTGTATTTACGTATCAGCTTGTTCAGGTACCTGCCATAGGCGCTGCGCTTCAGCCTGTCCTTCCAGGTGCTGCGTGCCAGGATGTTGGCGCCGGCCACAAAAACCATCGTATCGGGATAAGCCTCCAGTATCCTGGGCAGCGCCCTCAGGACGTAGTGGAAGCCCTTCAGCGGATAGTCGCCCTGACTTAGGAATATGCTGTGCGGAGTGCAGTTCTCGGGATTCCAGCTGCCCTGATAAAAAGGCATGCGCATGGTCTCACCGAGATGATGATAATTCACTCCGGGATGAACCGAATCACAGAAGTCCCGGTCGAAGGTCGTGCGTCCCGCCACGTGATTGGTCAGGCGTATCGCCTCGACCTCATTTTCACCACGCCTGCGGAACTTGTTAATCTGCTGCCATACGTTGTCCCTGCGCAGCAGGTCGCGCAGCGTGAATCCATACTTGACTCCCAGCGGCACGTCCGCCACGTAATGCTCGGCGATCCTCGTGCAGAGGCCCTGTATGCCTATTATCGTGAAGTCAGGATTGTTAAAGGCCCTGACTGCCGCCAGGCAATGCGGATATTCGGTGCCGAACACGTGCAGTACGTCAGGCTGACATTCACGGATGATCGTGCCAAAGGTTTCCTCCAGGGCAGAGTCATATACGTAGGGCGCGTCGACGTTTTCGCCAAAGCCGTAGGCCCTGACGCGGAACTGCTCGCTGATCGTGACCTCGCGGTTGATGACCAGGCCGGATCCTTCCACCGGAAAGGCCACCGCCAGGTTAAATCTGTCATTATACGGTTTAAGTCCGATCTTCTCGATTATTCCGGTCAGCCAGCCCTCACGGTTCGAAACCGGCAGATCAAGCTGCGTGGCTATGACCGGCATGGGAAGATTCACTACCCAGAGTACTTTCATGTCTTGTATGCCTTGGTCTTGATCCTGTTATATAATCCGCCGGTGACGGGATTGCCCGCCAGCAGGCGTCTCAGCGGTGACAATGACAGGATCATGCGTCTTCTGTACTTACTTACGTTTTCGGGAGACATGTACCTGGCCACGATCTCCCCGTGTTCCCGGGCAGATAGTCTGCGGTTCTCCCTCGTTGCCGAGAATCCGCCGCCCATGTATGAGCTGATCACGCGGTTCGCATATATCATTTTGGCCCTGGCTATGTAGTGGCACCAGAGAAACTGCTCATAGTCGGCGCGGACCAGATACTCCGTCTGAAAAGGGTGCGCGAGCAGCATTTTGCGGTCATATATGCAGGCCTGATGGCAGGGAACGTTACGGTAAAGGGCAAACTCGTCGAGGTTAGGATTGGAAGTCACGCGGGCTCCCGCCATCCGGTCGAGTATGTCTCCGTACACCACGCTGTTCGGTTCGTTCAAAAGAGGCACGACGTCGCTCAATACGTACACGTCATACAGGTAGTCCCCACAGTTAATGAACAGGACGTAATCACCCGACGCCGCCTCGAGCGCCTGGTTCATCGCATCATAAATTCCCGCGTCAGGCCTGGACAGAAGCAGGATGCGCGGATCCTTGGGCAGGTTATCGAGGGAACCGTCCGTGGAGCCGCCGTCCTTGATGAGTATCTCGAAATCGTCATACTCCTGCGTGATTATGCTTTTGAGCGTGGCCGTCAGCTCACGGCCCGCATTCAGGGTAACTACTATGATCGAAAGTTTCATAAATCAAACGTCTTACGTCGGCGAGGCTTTCTGAAGCAGCTGCCGGAGAAGCAGACAATCAAAGGTGCATAAGTTATTTCTCGAATGTTTCTTAGGCGCATGCGCGTCCCATGCTCCAAACCCGGCATATTAGGCGCGTACCCGTCCCACGGCCTTGGTGGCTATCACGGCAACGCCGGTCGAGCATACGTCCGGCACGATCACTTCTCCGATGGTCACCGGGGCTTCCACCGTCACGCCCCGCAGGGCATCCATTACGCCGCCTATTTTGTCCTTAGGCACGTCGGCAGCGGTCTTGACCGAGACCACCGGCAGCTCGCCGTCAGTGACCCGTACGGTGGACGTGACTATGCGCGTGGGATCAGTAAGCTCCTTGCGGGCGTAATTCTCGCCCCTCGGACAGTTGTTGCCGGTGACGGTCATCTCGCCGTCATCTCCCACGTCCACGGTCAGCATGCATCCCATCGGACAGTTTATGCATATCAGTTCCTTGCGTTCCATGTCATCATACCTTCGGATCTGTTACAGAATAACTTTTAATTCTGCTTGTCTGCTTTTCTGATTGCTTCG
>CALGGH010000215.1 GCA_937916415.1 uncultured Lachnospiraceae bacterium | reverse complement strand
CGCATCCTTGCGGAGCAGTTATCGTAAACGCATTTATTTAATGCGTTTACGATAAGTTTCATCGATTATAAATTTACCATACCTTGACTAATTTGTGTTAACCTTTTAATATTTTATGTATGAAGACGGTTGCACGCATGACGTTAAAACCCGGAGACATCCTCGGCGAGGACATCATGTCCAATCACGGCGAGAAGCTCTACTCCAAGGGAACAAAACTGGATGTCAAGGACCTGGAAAGGTTATCCAGGCACAACATAATGGCCATCACGATCATGGAGGACGTCGACTTCGCCGAAACCCATACCGAGAAGGTCAAGCTAAGTGATGACTTTAAGAAATTTAAAGGCATCTATTACGAGTGCGTGCCTCAGTTCCGCAGGATAATCGACAACTGCGTGATCGATCACGTGCGTCCGCCGATCGACCAGCTGTTAAACATCTACGTGAAGCTTGCCTCCAATGCTGCCACCGGCGACAAGATGCTGGAGTATCTGGTCAACATCACTCCCGACATGGAAAACATGATATACGAGCACATGCTCAACACCGGGATGATCGCTTCGATATTCGCCAACTGGCTGGGCATGACCAAGCAGGAAATGTTCACCTTCATTCAGTGCGGGTTCCTATATGACATCGGCAAGCTCTGCCTGCCCAGGGAACTCATATACAAGCCTTCAAGGCTCACCGACGAGGAATTTGCCCAGATGAAGACTCACACCACCCTGGGTCATGATCTGCTTGTTTCGGTCGGTTTGGACGGTCCGATTGCCAAGTGTGCGCTCCAGCATCATGAAAAAGGCGACGGACTCGGCTATCCCAACGGGCTCAAGATCAACGAGATCGACAATTTCGCTCAGAACATTTCGATCATAGATGCCTACGAGGCCATGTCCGCTCCCAAGACCTATCGCTTCCCGCTCAATGCCTTCGAGATCATCTCCAATTTTGAGAAGGATGCCATGAAGTACAACAAGATGAAGCTTGAAGCCATCATGTTCCACATCGCTTCCACACAGATGGGACTTCATGCCAAGTTAAACGACGGACGCGAGGGAGACGTGATATTCATCAACAATCTGCACTGTGCCAGGCCCATGCTCCGCGATGCCGACGGCAACGTCATCGACCTTTCCAAGGAGCCTGACTTACAGATTTACGCCCTCTTCTGATCCGGTTCAAACCTTGATTCGCTGTCTCAAAACACCTACCAGGAAACTTTTTTTAAATCTCCTGTTTCAAACGCACGTTAAGCTTCATTTACTCCTGTGTCTCAAACGCACGTCAAGCTTCATTTACTCCTGTGTCTCAAACGCACGTCAAGCTTCATTTACTCCTGTTTCACTGACTCAAAATACCTGTCAAACATGCGTTTCGCTATGGGCACGGCATATTCTCCGCCGCTGCCAGCTCCCTCTATTATTATCGTAACCGCTATCTGCGGATCCTCAGACGGGGCGAATCCGGTAAACCACGCATGTGAATCATCCTTGCTGTAATTGTTGAACTCCGCCGACCCGGTCTTGCCGGCCGCGTCATAGAGCTCACTCCGGAGCCTGGTGCCGGTGCCGCTGCGCACGACCTCCTCCATGAGCTCCGTCAGGGCCGCGCTCTCCTCGGTGCTCATCAGCTGTCCGTATTTCTCAGGATTAAACCTGGTGACGGTGCTGCCGGATGCGGACTCGACCCTGTCGATGAAGATCGGTTTCATCAGCGTGCCGCCGTTGGCTATGGCGCAGGTTATCATGTTCAGGTGCAGCGGGCTCATGGCGTCCTGCCCCTGGCCTATGGAGGCCTGCATCAGGTTGTGCGAGTCCACTTCGGCATCAACCGCCGTAGTAGATACGGACGTAGGCAGGTCACAGGGGAGCTTTGCGTCAAAGAGCAGGTCATCCAGCGTCCTGGAAAAGGATGCGGGATCCAGGCCCGCTCCGACGTTGGCAAATGACGAGTTGCAGCTCTTGGCAAAGGCCTTGGTGAAGTCCACCGAACCGTGCACGGTCCCGTGATAGCACTTGATGGTCGTGTCGCCGTATGTAAAGCTGCCGTTGCAGTAATAATGGTATCCCGCGACGGAGTTGCCGTTTTCACGGAGGTACTCCAGCGTCGTTATGATCTTGAACGTCGAGCCGGGCGGATACAGTCCCTGCGTCACGCGGTTCAACAGGTTTGAATTCTTTTTGTCCGAGATCAGCTCATCCCAGAGCTGCTCTATGTTGTTCGGGTCAAAATCAGGCTTGCTGACCATGGCAAGAACCCGTCCCGTCTTAACCTCCGTGATCACTACGGCCCCGCGGTATACGCCCAGCGAATCATAGGCCACCTGCTGAAGTTTGACGTCAAACGTCGTGATGACGCTGTCCGCAGTCAGCGGTCCTTCGTCCCCGGCCTCGGAACGCGCCACGTCGCTTAAGCCGGTATGACAGTTTAAGAGGTAATAATTGGCCAGGCTTTCGACGCCCATGCGTCCGTGAGTGCTGTATCCCACTCCGTGCGCGAACATGTTTGCATAAGGATAGACGCGCGTCTGGCTGCCGGCATCATCTCCGGTCGAATATGCCAGCACCTCGCCGTCAGAAGACAGGATAGATCCGCGCAGGTACTCCCTGGCGAGCCGGTAGGAATACTGGTTGTAGCTGTTGTCGAACATCTCGATCTTGTTGTTGCGGGCAAAATGAACCATGTAAACCATCATGGCCACGAAAAGGGCGCAGGTCACCACGCCGGTGGCATAAAGCGCCATGGTGGAATGCTTCCTGTGTTTAATTGCCTTGTTTGTCCGTTCCTGTTTCGCCATCACTTATCTTTTCATAAAAAATCCGTTCATCCGTACGGATCATGCTCACTCCGGCCAGCACCTCAAACAGCAATATGCTGGTCAGCACCGAACTGCCGCCGTAACTGACGAAGGGAAGCGTCACTCCGGTCAGCGGGATGAACTTGACTCCGCCGCCCACCGTCACGAACACCTGAAAGACGTACGCGGTCCCCAGGCCCACGGCCAGCAGCCTGTAATACATGGAAGAAAGCCCCGCCGCCAGCTTGACGGCCGACAGGAAGCTTAACAGGCACAAAACCAGCACTGATATCCCGCAGACAAATCCCATCTCCTCGACTATGGCGGAAAAAATGAAGTCGTCCTCAACGAACGGTATCGACGAAGGATTGCCCTTCATGAGCCCCAGTCCCCAGGTAGACCCCGAGCTTATCGCAAAAAGCGACTGGGTGATCTGATATCCGGTGTCGTCTATGGTGCTCCAGGGATCGAGCCAGGCCCAAACCCTGGTCTGCACGTGCGCAAACCTGTGATAAGCCATGAGCGCCGCCATGACTCCAGCCGCTCCGCCGCCGATCACGCAGAGCACGTTGCCCGTGGCGACGAATACCATCACCACGTAAGTCACCCCGTATATGAGGGCACTGCCCAGGTCACGGCTGAGCACGAGGATCAGGACGTGTACCAGAGCCAGAAAGGCAGAAAGCGCCACCTCGCTCATGCCCCTCGCGCGAACGAAGCACGAGGCCACGCAGAACACGAACACGATCTTGATGAATTCCGACGGCTGAAAAGTGATGCCGCCTATTGTATACGAAATGTTGGCGCCATAGGTTATCTGCCCGGCCAGCAGCACCGCCCCGAGCGCGCCTATGCCTATTGACGCATACGCCCACTTTAGGGTATGGAGCAGCTTGAACTTGCGTATGATGAAGGGCACTCCCATGCTGACTATGAACGAAACGGTCACGATCATCAGCTGCTTGAGCGACTTGTTCACGTTGAGCCTCGTCAGCATCACGAAGCCCACGCTTAAAAGCATGCACATGTTGCCCGCGAAAATCTTGTTGGCCTCGGGATAAAGCATCGTGCCTATGACCATGATACCGAGCATCAGCACCTGTTCAATGAAAAAATAAACCAGGATGCGCATGCTGCCGGTCTCAAAGCAGATGCAGAGAAACGCCGTGAAGCTGAACAAAAACATGACCACGGACCTGACGTGGTGGATCCAGTCCGCATCACTTCCGGTATCGTCCAGGATGAGGCAGATCACGCCCAGCAGGCAGTGAATTATCAAAAAAATGCCAAGAAAATACTTGGATAATGAAGTTACGTATATGTTCAGGTACGTGCTCATTATAGCTACAAAACCCCGCGCTTTAAATGCCCCGAGGTATGGGGCATGCCTGAAAGCTCCCTGACGCTGTCCGGATCATCATCCAGGTAGGCGCCCAGGACGATCGCGGATTCACGAGAATCCTCGGTGGTCAGGTTTATGCGAAAACGTGAAACACCGGTCTTCAGAAGCCTGTCTGACATATTACGTAAACTAAGTGGCACTGAATTGTATATGACGTTCGTACATACGTCACAGTCCGTCACCACGGGAAACCTGGCATTTTTGCGGTCCACGAGGCTGATCCGTCCAAAGCTCCTGACGTGGTCACAGGACTTAAGCGTCTTCTTGACGCAGCCGTCGCTGACCATGACCGGGATCCTGCCGTAGGCGACTATGGCAAATCGGCCGGCAGAATCTTCCCTGCCGCGAAGAACCGGACCCGACGTGTTTGTCAGCTCATGTAGGTCATGCAGCCTGGCTTCATATGAAGCCGTGATGACGCCACCGCCGCTCAGTACGGTCAGGATGCCGGCTGAACGTGCATTAAAAGCATAAACGCCGGAGTCCAGGTAGATCGTCTTATCCGGGAGCCTGAGCCTCGCGGCAGCCAGTTCATCCAGGACGTGAACCATTACGCCACTGATACGCACGTCACTCGCGATGCGGTCAATCAGTTCATCATTATACCCGTCGTCACGATGTCTCCGGACTGCAGGAAGGGAAACCCAGACGCCTTCCGTGACCATGCTCGCGGCACGTTCAATCAAATCTGAACACTCATCCGATGCATAAAGGCCATGATCCAGGATCAGCCTGTCCACGTGATCCGGATGATCCATCACGGCCTCCAGCTGGTCAAACGTGCACGTGCTTACGTCCCATGCAAGCTTACGGTCATCACCTGCTTCATCAGGCTGTTTCTGCTTAGTTGCATCCCATGACGGATCATCGCAGGCGTCCGTCGTCAATTCTGCGCGGATCCTGCCTCCGGCCCTTTCCGGCAAAACGGTCAGCGCGTCTTCGAGTTTGGCGAATCCCCTGCGCCGCAGCTCGTTAAGGGCACTTATCGGCATAAAGGGATCACCGGACGTCTCGACCGTGACCTCGCCGCACTTAAGCAGCGAATCTCCGGTCTTTTTCATGCTTACGATCACGTTCTCTTCCGTGACCGGCGCGCTCCTGGCCTTTTCTGCCACGGATCCCGTGACCGTGACTGTCACGTCATTCAGGCTGACCTCCATGCGGGATTCCTCTCCGGGCCGCAGCGTCACCTTCACTCTTGCCTCAGGCTTGTTGACCTCATGCACGTATTCTCCGTTCACGCCGTCCGAAACGTCCCTGTCAGAACCGTTATATCCGGGCAGGTTCATGGTGATCAGGTGCCTGCCCTTTTTGCCTTCATAATATCCCCTTGAAATGTCGGTTCGCACGTAAAGCGACCTAAGGAGCCTCAGGTCGTCAGCGCTCACGGCATATCCTTCCTCGCCCCGTTCCACGAGCAGGTCAACGTATTTGCGGTAAATGGCCGTGACTCCGCCCACGTATTCGGCTGATTTCATCCTGCCCTCGATCTTAAACGAATCGATCCCGGCACGCATCAGCCCGGGCAGAATCTCCACAGTGCACAGGTCCTTCATGCTGAGCAGGTATTTTTTGCCGGAACCTCCTCCGCGTCCGCTGATCGTTTGTCCGTCCGGTCCCACTGCGTCGAAGGGCAGCCTGCACGTGCCCGCGCACCTGCCGCGGTTGCCGCTCCTGCCGCCTATCATCGAGCTCATCAGGCACAGTCCCGAATACGAATAACACATGGCTCCGTGTATGAAGCATTCGAGCTCCATGCCGGTCTTAAGCTTGATCAGGGCTATCTCGTCCAGCGTAAGCTCCCTGGCGGGCACCACCCTGGTAAATCCCAGCTCCCGGCAAAGCATGGCACCGTCGGAATGCATGATGCTCATCTGCGTCGAAGCATGCAGGGGAAGCAAAGGATACTCACTCCTGATCATGCCGGCCAGTCCGAGGTCCTGGACTATCACTCCGTCCAGTCCGCTTTCATAGAGCGGCTCAAGGAGGTCCAGGGCGTCCTCAAGCTCATCATCCCTGAGCAGCGTGTTCAGGGTCAGATAAACCTTAACCCCGCACAGGTGTGCCTTCTTTATGTTTTTTACGAGCGCCTCGTCGGACACGTTGTCGGCATATGCCCTGGCGGAAAACCTGTCGGTGCCAACGTATATGGCATCCGCTCCCGCGTTGATGGCCGCCAGCATGCAGTCCGCGTTGCCGGCAGGCGCCAGCAGTTCCGGTTTTTTCATGCTAATAAAACGGGCTGTCAGCAGTGACAGCCCCAATCAAATCAATTCTTCTTTTCCTTAAGCCTGGATTCCAGCTCGACCACCCTCTTGTCACTTGACGTGGCATCTTCCTGCGCCCTCTTGAGGTTGCGCTCCATGTTTTCCATCTTGATCTGGGTGGCGATCAGTTCATGCTTCAGGTCATACAGTTCCTTGTCACGGTCGGAAAGTTCCTGTTCAAGGGCTTCGATCTGATTCCTGGCCTTAAAGTAATCATCGGCTATGTTAAGCTCGATCAGCACTGCCTGCGTGTCGACCGGAAGGCGCTTGAAATTCTCGTCCTCGGCATTCTCCGAAATCTTGCCGTTCAGGTACGCCGCTATCTTCTGCAGGTATTCCTCACTCTCATATCCGCTCAAGGTAAAGACCTTGCCGCCAATGATGACTTCCGCATCAGTTTTTACAGCCATGTAAACCCCTTTCGCAAAAACAAAATACAATAGAAAGTATAGCCTCATGAAGAGGGAAATTCAAGTCCCAAATGGTTATACGCAAGCTCCGTGCATACGCGCCCGCGATGCGTCCTGTTGATGAAGCCCTGCATTATAAGATAGGGCTCGATCACTTCCTCCAGGGTTCCGGAGTCCTCGCCCAGCGCGGTCGCCAGCGTATCGAGTCCGACCGGACCGCCTCCGAACTTGTAAATGATGGTTTCAAGCGTGATGCGGTCTATCCTGTCGAGGCCCAGCGAATCCACGTCAAGGAGGTTCAGCGAAGTGCGGGCCACGTCCAGCGTGATCACTCCGTCATAGCGCACCTGCGCATAATCCCTCACGCGCTTGAGCATGCGGTTGGCAAGCCTCGGGGTTCCCCTGCTCCTCTTGGCGATCTCCCTGCCGCCTTCCTCGTCCATTTCAACCTCAAGTATCCTGGCCGAATTGGATATGATCTGCATGAGTTCGGGCACGGTGTAATATTCCAGCCTGTGTATCATTCCGAACCTGTCACGCAGCGGTGCCGTCAGCAGCCCGACCCTGGTCGTGGCTCCGACCAGCGTGAACCTGGGCAGCGGTATCCTTCTGGAGACGACGCTTTCACCCTTGGAATAGATCACGTCCACGGCGAAGTCTTCCATTGCCGAATACAGGGTCTCCTCCACCTGGCGGTTCAGCCTGTGGATCTCGTCGATGAAAAGCACGTCTCCCTTCTGAAGCTTGGACAGTATGGCCACGACGTCGCCGGGATTCTCTATCGCAGGACCCGAGGATATCACGCACTTGGATCCCATTTCATTTGCTATGATGCCTGCCAGCGTGGTCTTGCCAAGGCCGGGAGGCCCGTAAAAAAGACAGTGATCCAGGGACTCCCCGCGCATCTTGGCGGCTTCGATGAAGACCTTCAGGTTTTCCTTGGTCTTCTCCTGTCCGATGTAGTTGTCAAAGGTCTTGGGCCTGAGGATGTTTTCGATATTGACGTCATCGCCCGCCCTGTCCGTCGCCAGCGTCGGATTGGGCCGGTAGGATTCCTCCGTCCCGGGTGCGGCATTGACGTCAGTTTGAATGCTTCTTTTCATTTTGCTCCCGTCGATTTATCTCAATGTTTCAATGGGTCAGGCTGTCATTTCTCATCTTATTACCTTGAGTGCCTCCGCGATGATCGCGTCCACGTCCATGTCGTCCGTGATCTCCAGCGACCTGATCGCGCCAAGGGCCTCCGTGGGATTGAATCCCAATGCTCCCAGCACGTCCCTGGCCTCGCTGATCCTGGCATTCAGCTCAGTATCCGGCAGCAGCTCCTCTCCTCCCGAAGAAGCCTGCGTGATGACCGTGTCGGCATTGTACTTGCCCCTCAGGTCGACTATCAGTCTTTCCGCGGATTTCTTGCCTAGTCCGGGTGCCTTGGCCAGGCTCCCCGCATCACCCGTCACGATGGCTATCCGCACAGAGTTCGCATCCATGACGGACAGCAGGTTCAGCGCGCTCTTGGGGCCTATCCCGCTGACGCTGATCAGGTCCCTGAACATCTCCAGGTCATCCTTGTTCAGGAATCCCAGGAGCTCCATGGCATCCTCCCTCACGGACGTGTGGGTATACAGCTTGACCTCACAGCCGATGGGCGGCAGCTTGTTGGCCGTGCTGGATGATATTATCACGTTGTAACCCACGTTATTGACTTCCAAAATGACGCGGTCGGGATAAAGGTCCGCGACCTTGCCGATCAAAAATGCATACATGTTTAATCTGACTCCGTTATTCTTATCCTTACCAGCACCGCGCTGGCAATTACGCCGAGCAGGGCTCCGGTACACGATCCGCTGAGCACAAGCGCCGGCAGGTATGAGGCCGGGCCGATCGAGCGTACCACGGCGGCCGCAACCAGGACCTGTCCGACATTGTGCGTCACGCCGCCAATGACGCTGACGCCTATCGGCGAAAACCTGTCACTCCTCCTGACCAGGTCCATGCACGTGAAGCTTAACAGCGCCCCTGCCGCGGAATACAGCATCATGGCCGCGTTTCCGAACAGAAACCCCGACAGAATCACCTTCAGCACGTCCACCGCCAGCGCCTCCCTCCATCCGAAGGCATACAGCATAATGACGATCACGAGGTTCGACAGTCCCAGCTTAACGCCGGGAACGACGAAATCAAAGGGAATCAGGGTTTCAATGAAATTTTCCTTAGCTATACGAACCTCATCAAGATGAGATTCGTTCTCGCACATCACAGCGACGACTTGTCCCACATCGGCCGCTGTCTTGCATACAGCTAGTTGAGCCACATAATTACGCAGCGACTCTTCTTTCTCTATAAACATCATCAACCGTCGCTCATCATCGGTGAGCGGTGGCGGTGCCGTCATCCCCTTGTGCAGGGCTTCTTTGGCGAACTGGTCACCATAAAAATGCTGCTCAGCTTTTGTGGCATTTGGCAGTATCTGATTGTTACCGCCCGAGATATTAAAAATGATGCTGCTTTTATCTTCTGCCATATAGTTTTTCCGCTGTTATTCAACTGTTTTTCGGTGATGTTTCAACCATTATTCAATCCCTCTCAACAGAATTGAAAAGGTGTTCATGCTGCATTACCTTTGCACTCGAGATCTGACGAAAGTCGCATCCCGGGTAGCAACTTTCCGACGGTCTCACGAGATTATTAACAAGATGTTTTACAATTAAAAATGTTCGTTTATGCACAACATTATTTTATCGCCGCACTTCTGCCTGCACGAGTTCACTGAGAGCCCGACTGCACGTAAGCACGGTATCGAGAACTCGCCGCCGATGGAGGCCGTTCAGAATCTCCAGCACTTATGCCTTTGCACCATGGAGCCGCTTCGTGAGGCACTGGGGCTTCCGGTAATCATCACCAGCGGCTATCGCACCAAGCGTCTCAACGACATTCTGTCTCATGCGTCCCATCGCTCGCAACACTGTGTCGGCAGCGCCTGCGACTTCTATGTTGGCTGGAGCCCCTCTTTGAACGCTCGCGGTCAGGCAGGCACTGAGTGCCCCACCGCCCGTGAACGCCTCATCCAGGCCTTCCGCTTGATTCTCACCAGCCCGTCGATTGATTTCGACCAGCTGATCCTCTACCCCAACTTCATTCACGTGAGCTACGTGAGCCGTGACAGAAACCGTCGCAAGTTGACAAAAGCCTATGGCAACGGGAAATATTGCTGCGAAGTTTGCGAAAACGGTACTGGAGATGCAGACACCAGAGGAAATGCTTGCAGCTGTAGGATCCAGAACTGTGGAACGGGCGGCAGCGTTTGCAGCGGAATACGGTATTGCGAAAGCTTACGGTTCCTATGAGGAACTGGCTGCAGATCCTGAGGTGGAGGCAGTCTATATTGCCACGCCCAACAATCTGCATTTCGAGAATACCATGCTTTGTCTGAAAGCGGGAAAGCATGTGCTGTGTGAAAAGCCTTTGGCGCTGAATGAGGCCCAGGCATCGAAGATGTTTGAAGCCGCTGAGCAGAACGGGGTGTGGCTGATGGAGGCTTACGCCTACCTTCACAGCCCCCTGATCGACGCGGTCAAGCATGAGCTTGACACCGGCGTGATCGGGGAGATACGCTACCTGGAGTCAGCGTTTATCGGCGGCCTGCCCAAAGCGGGCGACTACCGCTGGCGCCGGGCATCCGGGGGCGGCGCAGC
>CALGGH010000214.1 GCA_937916415.1 uncultured Lachnospiraceae bacterium | reverse complement strand
TGTCGGAAAATCATCCTTCGCAATTTGATCAGTTAATTTATTGACAGTTCCTAATCCAGATCCTGGAAGATGCGCTGCGGTAGCCTGAAGTATCGTTCTGCTTCGATGCCTTCCTCCTTGTTGCGCAGGCATTCCTCGATGGTCGAGGAAATGTTCAGGAACTCGTTGACGAGACCGGGATCAAAGTCGGTCCCGCTTTTTTCGGCGATCATGGCCATTGACTTTTCGTGAGGAAGTGCCACCTTATAGGGGCGTTCGCTCGTCAGGGCATCATATACGTCCACGATGCTCATGATGCGTGCCACCAGAGGAATCTCTTCTTTTTTCAGGCCGTCAGGATAACCGGAGCCGTTCCATTTTTCATGATGATAACGGCATATGTTGTATGCGATGTCGGCAAATTCCTGATCAGATATGCGCGGCTTGATGAAACTGAAAAGCTCGCCGCCGATGACCGCGTGCAGCTTGATGCGTTCGAATTCCTTGTCTGACAGGGCACCGGGTTTCTGGAGCACGTTGTCCCTGATGGCGATCTTGCCCACGTCATGCAGCGGAGCGCTGCGTATGGCCTTGGCGATGATCGAAGGATTGAGCTGGTCACGATAGGGATCGACCGTGGCCAAATGGTTTATGAATGCCCTGAAATATATGGCCGTGTTTTTGAGATGGCCGCCGGTGATGGAATCCCTGTACTCAGTGAGCGCGGCGAAGCTTACCGACATGAGGTCATACATGTCCTCTATCTCAGCCACCTTTTTGGCCACCATTTCCTCCATGGAGCGCTGGTATTCGGACAGGGCTATCTGAGTCTGGATGCGCTTCTTGAGCACGTCTGAAACGAAAGGCTTGGTAATGTAGTCGACTATTCCTTCGTTAAAGCCGGCGACCTCCGTCTCGGAGTTGGAATCAGCCGTCAGGAAGATTACCGGGATGTGCTTAAAGCGGGGAGTTTCCTTGAGAATCTTTAGTACCTGGTGTCCATCCATTACGGGCATGATGATGTCCAATAGTATCAGGTCGGGGATGGTGTGGGACAACACCCGCAGTCCCGACTCACCGGATTGGGCACCTATCACCTTGTACTCATCACTAAGCACGTCTTCGGCGGCACGGATGTTAAACTTGACGTCATCTATGATAAGTATGATCTTTTTGTCCATATGGGTCCTCGCAATGCTTGTCGCAGCGGGTCCGGCGGTTCTGGCGAACCCGGGGAGCCGCCAGGGGAACGTTAGGAATTACGTGGATGTACTTATGATTATACATTATAAATGCTCACAAGTATATGCAAAACACCCTGTTTGCGTCTCCCTCTTGATTAAGTGTGGCATTCCGTGATAAATTTTTCGATAGGCAGTATGGAGATGGAGGATCGCTATGGACGGTCATGAACTGTTTGATCAGGGAATGGAGCTGCTCAGACAGAAAAAATATGAGGATGCCCTCACGGCTTTCGTGGATTCGTATTCGCAGGGGTACATGAGGGCGGCATTTTACATAGGAGAGATATACAGCCATGGTTACGGCGTGGAGCCGGACCTGACGACGGCATATCAGTTTTATGACGTGGCCAGGCAAAACGGCGTGATGGAGGCCCGGGGCAGCATCAACCGGATACTGGACGGCTATGGGCCGGAAAAGCCCAAGGAACCGTCCAAAAAGGCCTTAGTCATGCTGGGCGCGTTCATTGCGCTGATCGCCGTCATAATCGGCGTGTATCTGGCGATAAACTACGGCGTATGATAAAGCATGAGAATCATGAATAAAGGATCAAAAGTCAGGGACCTTACCGAGGGCAGCCCTGCCGGGCTCATTTTGGGATTTTCCATTCCCGTTTTCATGGGAAATCTTTTTCAGCAGTTTTACAACATAGTGGACACGCTGATAGTCGGACGCGTGCTGGGCGCTGATGCGCTGGCTTCGGTCGGATGCACGGCTTCGATCAACTTTTTGGTGGTGGGGTTCTGCATCGGACTGTGCTCGGGCTTCTCCATACCCGTGGCACAGAAATTCGGCGCGAAGGATTATGAGGGCATGCGCAAATGCGTGGCGAACTGTCTCTGGACGGGCATAAGCTTCGCGGCGCTGATCACGCTGGTCGTCAGCCTGAATGCGATGAACATACTGAGGCTGATGAAAACCCCGTCCAACGTCATAGACATGTCCTATGATTACATATTCGTCATCTTTCTCGGCATACCGATGACTATGCTGTACAACGTGGCGTCGGGACTGATCAGGGCGCTGGGAGATTCCAGGACGCCATTGTATTTCCTGATCTTCTCGTCATTTTTGAACATAGGGATGGACGTATGCTTCATGGTGTCACTCGGAATGGGCGTGTTCGGCGCCGCGCTGGCCACGGTGATCAGTCAGGCCGTGGCGGGAGTGACATGCCTCGTCTACATGATCTGGAAATATCCCCTGCTCCGGGTGAAAAAGGGTGAATGGAAGGCCGAGCGTCAGATCATCGCGAACCTCTGCAACATGGGAGTGCCCATGGGCCTGCAGTATTCGATCACGGCCATTGGCTCCGTCATACTGCAGTCGTCCGTCAACACGCTCGGATCGGACGTGGTGGCAGGCAATACCGCGGGCGCGAGGATAAGCATGTTATTTGCGTGCGGATTTGACGCGCTGGGCGCGACCATGACCACCTACGGCGGGCAGAACCTCGGCGCGAGAAAGCCGGATCGAATCGCTGAGGGACTCAGGGACTGCCTGATCATAGGTTTTTCGTATGCGGTTTTGTCCTTTGTGGTATTATATTTTGGAGGGGGCAGGCTTACCAGGCTCTTCGTGACCGATCCGACTCCCATGATGCTGGAGACGTCGAGGCTGTTTTTGCTATGCAACTCCGCATCATACGTTTTGCTGGCCATGGTCAACATATTCAGGTTCCTGATCCAGGGGCTTGGGTTCTCGAGGCTGGCGATGCTGGCCGGAGTTGCGGAGATGATCGCACGGACTCTCGCGGGCATGATCCTGGTTCCGCTGCTGGGAGTATTGGGCGTGGCCCTGGCCAGTCCGCTGGCGTGGGTCTTTGCGGATCTGTTCCTGATACCGGCTTATCTGCACGTCATGAAAAAGTTAAGAGCAATGTTTGGAAACGCTGACGAAACCGGCATTTCCTGATGGTTGAGGGGCCGGCGTGGGACGGCCTGAAAGGGGGATCACGGTGTCTGTATTATATTTGGACTGTGGAATGGGCGCGGCAGGCGACATGTTTACCGCGGCACTTTATGACCTGCTGGATGCTGATGGCAAAAGAAAGTTTCTCGCGGAGATCAACTCTGCGGGAGTGGAAGGAGTGACGGTGATAGCTGAGTCCGCCGTTAAGTCCGGGATACGGGGCACTCACATGAAGGTGCTGATCGACGGTGCTGAGGAGATGGATCATCATCACGACCATCATCACGATCATGACCATCATCATGCGTCTACCCGTGACATAAGCGAGGTCATCAGGTCGACCGCCTTTTCCAATAAGGTCAAAAACGACGCGATCGCGGTATACGGACTGATCGCGGGAGCGGAGTCCAGGGTACATGGCAAGACCGTGGACGAGATACATTTTCATGAGGTGGGCACCAAGGACGCGATCATCGACGTGCTTGGGGCATGCCGGCTGATCGAGATGCTGGCTCCGGATGAGATCATGGCCTCACCCGTCTGCACCGGTTTTGGCGAAGTCAAGTGCGCGCATGGGATCATGCCCGTGCCTGCGCCCGCTACCGCGGTGCTGCTGGAGGGGATCCCCATGTATGCCGGAGACGTTCGCAGTGAACTGTGCACGCCTACCGGAGCTGCCCTCCTTAAGTTTTTTGTCAAGGACTTCGCCAACATGCCGATGATGACCATACGCGGGACAGGATATGGCTGCGGCTTTAAGGATTTTCCCAGGGCCAACGTGGTCAGGGCATTCATCGGTGAGAGGATGAACGTGAGCGGATCCGGTGCTGACTCTGCAAAGGGCATTTCCCAAAAGGGAGTGGTCGAGCTGTCGACCAACATAGACGACATGACCGGAGAGGCCATCGGTTTTGCGGCAGAGAAAATGAGGATGGCGGGAGCCCTGGAGGTATACGTCACCCCCGTTTACATGAAGAAAAACCGTCCGGGCCACGTATTGACCGTGCTCTGCCGGGAGGAGGACGAGGAGGCGCTCAGTGCGCTTTTCTTTAAGCATACTTCCACCTGGGGAATACGCAGGCGCAACGTGGAGCGCAGGTACATGGACACCATGATCGAGACCGTGGACACGGAGTTTGGCTCGGTCAGGTTTAAGGTGGGCACAGGATACGGAGTGACCAAATCCAAGCCCGAATACGAAGACGTGGCGCGGATCGCTGAATTGAGGAAGATAAGCATTGCGGAAATACTTGGCAAGATTTCTTTTTGACGTAATAATGCTCGGGACGGGCGCGGCGTGCCTGGGCGGATGCGCGGGTGAGGGCAACTCCGAAGCCGTGCATATCGAGGCGGAGCTGATGCCGTATGAATCGGTGCCGGGCGATGATGCGCTTAATCCTTTTTTTACGCTGAACGTCCCGACTCAGATCACCAAGGTGGGCGACTTCTATTTCATCGTGGACTGTTATGACAATCAGGTCATCTACAGCAGGACCCTGGACGTCCCGCTGAATGAATGGTTCGTGATGACTGCGGACGTTGACAAGGGACATACCGTCGCCTCGGACGGGGAGATTTATCTCGTGGATGACACCGAGAATCACAGGGTGCTGTCATACGTATATGACGGCAACAGGTTCATCAACGTGCAGACGTTTGAGAACGTCGGCACCAGGCCTCATTATATAGTTTATAACGAAGCAGATTCCTGTTTCTATGCATGGAGTTCCATGACGGGACAGATGTACGTGTTTGACCGTGAAGAGGGATCACAGGCCGTCTACGTAAGCAGGATAATGACGATTGACGAACTTGACGGCGTATACGTCAGAAGCTTTACCATAGAGGGGGACAGTGTGTATCTGGTCAGCGGCAACAGTCAGATCATGGAGGCGCGGCTGTCTGACTTTAAGATCATGCACAGGTATGCGGTGCCTGACGAACTGGCAGGCATGATACAGATCATGCCGGTGCCCGGCGGGTATTACCTGACCATATCGACTGACGTGCACGGCAATCAGGATTACGCCACCATGATTTATGCGGAGGACCTCTCGGATCTGGAGAGCGGTAAGTATACAGACATTTATTCCTGTTTTGTCGGAGGAGGGACGCCGTATTACATGGGAGAGATCGAGGGCAGGTATTATCTGACCGAGCATCGCGTTCCCGGACATTCCATTTGGGCATTTGACGTGGGGGATGACCACATGCCGGCAAACGTGGAGGCGGTCTATTGAGCGGGGTCAGGAACAAGCGGATGGGAGTTCTCACGGGCATCGCCATTCTGCTGGTGGTGCTGGGACATTTGGACATGAATGAACTGTCCGTTTTTGGCCTTTTTCCCTATTATGGGTTTCACGTGCAGGTATTTCTGTTCGTGTCTGGATATTTCTATGATGACCGGGATGAAGGACACGTGGGGCAGTATGTCCTCAGAAAGGCGAAGAGACTGCTCCTCCCGTACTTTGTCTGCGGCCTCATCTACGGACTGATCTCAACGGTCCTGTCCGGGCAGGGCTTTGCGTACTGCCAGCCCTTTTCCGCATTTAATTATCTGGTCGATCCGTGGCTGGGCGGACATGCTTTTGGCCTGAATTTCGCCGCGTGGTTCATTCCGGCGCTTTTCGCGGTAGAGGTGATCAACGTGCTTGCACGTAAGCTTTTGGGATTCATCCGCAGTATTGCCGTGAAGGACGTCCTGGCATTTGCCGTGACGCTGCTCCTTGGGATCGTGACGGTTTATCTGGCCAAGACCGGCCACGTGTGGGGATATTACAAGACGCCCGGACGCATCCTGATCATGCTGCCGATGTTTGAATTCGGCAGATTGTATAAGACCGTCCTTGAGAGGCATGAAAAAAGGCTGCCCGCCGCGGCAGCGCTCGGAATCGCGGCACTGGTGCAGTTCATTGCTTACCTCTCCGCGCATGGGAGCCTGAATTACAGCATCGTCTGGTGCACGTCCTTCGCGGGTGCGCCCTTCATTCCTTTCGTTACCGCCATATGCGGCACCTGGTGGTGGCTGCGTGTTTCTGACCTGCTTCGTGATACGGGGATCGGCAGCCGGCTTGACCGCCTGGGCGAATGCAGCTATCACGTCTGCATGCATCACGTGGCGGTCTTCTGGCTGATCAATCTCGTGACCATGTACGTCTGTGGATTGGTCCGGCCCGAAGCGGCCTTTGACCTGATGGAATATAAGACCAACGTAAACTACGTCTATCAGGTGATGGGACTGTATGCCTGGAGGATGGTATATCTGATCGCGGCTGTCGTTGGCATTCCGCTTGTCTGTTCGATTTTTCCCCGGAGACGAAATTGATCACAGGGGACGGTTCCTGTTCACAGGCTATTTAGCAGCTCGCGTATTTCCAGGGGTGAAAAAGAATAGGCCGTGTTGCAGAACTGGCATTTCATCTCGATTGGCTCATTGTCGCCGGCCAGTTCTTCCAGCTGGCTGCGCCCGAGGCTGATCAGGGCATTTTCGACCCTGTTCCTTGAACAGTTGCACCTAAAGGCAACCGGCATCCTGTCCGTGATCTCCACGTCCACCCCTTTCAATATGCTGCGGAGCATTTCCTCGGGATCGATGCCGGCATCTAACAGCGCGGTCACCGAAGTCACGCGTGAAAGGGCTTCTTCGAGACGGGATACGCATTCGTCTGACGCAAAGGGCATCAGCTGTATGATGAAGCCTCCTGCCACCCTGACCGTATTGTCCCTGTTCATCAGCACACCCAGTCCCACGCCGGAGGGCACCTGCTCGGATGCCACGAAATACTGGGCGAGGTCGTCGCCTATCTCGCCCGAGACCAGTTCGATGCGCGAGTTATACGGATCGGCGTTGCCGGTATCCCTGATCACGGTCAGAAAACCCGGACCGATTATCCGTCCCACGTCCAGCTTGCCGGCGGGACTTGCGGGGCATATGGCGGCTGGATTTTTGGCATAGCCCTTGACGTGGCCGCCCGCATCAGCCGTTACTACGAGTCCGCCTACGTCACCTGCACCGTCCACCTGCAGCGTCAGCAGTCCTTCCTCGGCGTCCATCATGCTGGCCATCATGGCGGCGCCGCTCATCAGGCGTCCGAGCGCGGCCGTCACCACCGGAAACGTATCGTGCGCGCGCCTGGCCGTCTCGACCATTTCGGTCGTTTTGATCGCAAAGCACCGTAGCTGTGCGTTGTCTGCCATTGCCCTTACCAATTCGTCCATGTCCGTCCTGCCTTTCTGTCGCATAAGTCCTTCTGACCGGGACGGCCTGATTTCTCCCGGCTGTTTTTTCAGATGTCTGTTTTCCTCAGAACGATCCGTATGCGTCCCGTTCCTTCAGCGGGTATGCTGCCCGTATCCGCATCATAATACTCGATCGTGGAGAAACCGGATTGTCCGAGCATCCTGGTCATTTCGTCCAGATCGTAACCCCGCTGCAAGTGGGTTTCCTCCGACCGTGAGTACCTGTCGTCCTCATCACGGACGTAGAGCGTCAGGTCATATTCATTCAAATGCGTGTCGGGATCATAATGGTTTTCCCAGATGAAGCTTCCTTCGTCGCGGTTTTCCGCGATCGTGGATTCACCTATTTCCGCATAATAGTTTACCGTGTGGAAGTCGAATATGAAGAGACCGTCAGGCTCGAGGTACTCGTGAACCCGCCCAAAGCACTTGAGCAGGTCCTCGTCCCTAGTCAGATAATTGATGCTGTCATAGACGCTGATCATGCAGTCAAAGGAATATGGCAGTTCGAGCTCACGCATGTCCTGATTGACGTAGAGTATGCCGTCATCATATGAAGACGCCACGGCCAGCATGTCCTCTGACAGGTCCAGTCCCGTCACGTCATATCCCATGTCGTGCAGCAGCCGCGTCATCACGCCGGTTCCGCAGCCCAGGTCCAGGATGGTGCATTCCGATGGGGCGAGCGCGGCCCTGCCGTGTCTGGTGATGAGCCCTGAGAGTTCCCTGGACCATTCCTCATATGGTTCGCCGGACATGAAGACGTCATATACGTATGCAAATCTGTTGTAGCTGTTTCCGCTCATGAGTGATCAACCCGTGATGCCAAGCCAGGCACCGAAGCCCAGCGTGCAGATGACTCCGACTATGACGCCCGCCAGCGCCACGCCGCAGATCACGGCTATAATGCTGTCCTTAAACTTCATGTCGAGGATCGATGCGGCCAGGGTTCCGGTCCAGGCTCCGGTACCGGGCAACGGGATGCCGACGAAGAGCATCAGCGCCACGAAGAGGCCACGCCCTGCCTTGGACTGCAGCTTCTCGCCGCCCTTATGTCCCTTTTCGAGGCAAAAAGTGAAGAACCTGCCGATGACTGGCTTGTCCGCGCCCCACTCCAGGACCTTGCGGGCAAAGAAAAAGATGATCGGTACGGGTATCATGTTGCCGATGGCGATCAGCACGTATCCGAGCAGCAGGTTGAATTCCGGATTGGCGGCCTTAAAGCCGTATGCAAAGGGAATTGCGCCCCTGAGTTCGACCAGGGGAACCATGGAAATGAAAAAAACGGTTAAGTATTGTTGGATAGTAGTCATGTCATACCTCTTTTGATCAGATGATTTGATGATTTACTGCAGGATCTCGGAAAGGGCGGCGTAAAGCTTCTCCATTTCCTCATCCGTTCCTATGGTGATCCTCAGGTAATTGCTGATCCTGGGCTGGTCAAAATGCCTGACGAATATGTTTCGCCTTTTGAGCTCATCAAAAATTTCCACGGCGGGCCTGCTTACGTGAGTCGCAAACAGAAAGTTGGCGGAACCGGGCAGGCACGTAAAGCCAAGCTTTTTGAGACGTGGAACGGCCGCGTCACGGGTCCGGATTATGCGGTGCAGCGTATCCGTGAAGTATTGCACGTCCGAAAGTGAAGCAGCTCCGACCCTCTGTACCTCCTGGCTCATCGTATATGAATTAAAGGAGAACTTGACGTCCTTCAGGTAAGAGATGAGCTGCGGCTGGCCGAATGCCATGCCTATGCGCGCACCGGCCATGGACCTGGATTTGGAAAAGGTCTGAACGACCAGCAGGTTGTCATGGCCATCCAGGAATGGCAGCATGGAAGCACCTCCAAAATCCACGTATGCTTCATCCACGATCACTACCGAATCGGGATTGCCTGATATGACCGATTCCAGCACGCTCACGTCCATCGCCATGGAGGTGGGGGCGTTGGGATTGGCGATCACGATGCCGCCATTAGGCAATTTGTATGCATCGGGATCAATCGTAAAGTCGTCACGCACCGGCACGAGCTCGTACGGTATGTCAAAGAGCTCACACCATACCTTGTAAAATGAATAGGTCACGTCGGCAAAGAGCACCGGCCTGTCGGAATTAAAAAAGGTCTGAAATGCCATCGCCAGCACGTCGTCGCTTCCGACTCCGACAAAGATGCGGTCAGGATCGATGCCGTAAGCCTCTGACAGCGCATCGGTCAGGATGGATGCATCCGGGTCGGGATATTTGCGCAACAGGTCATATCCCGCAGACATCTCCTGCAGGGCCTTTCTCACTGCGGGAGCGGGGGGATAGGGATTCTCATTGGTGTTTAACTTAACGACGTCCGTGGATTTAGGCTGTTCGCCGGGTACGTACGGAACGACGCGTCTCACGTTTGCATTCCAGCTCATGTATTCCTCCGATCATTTACTTGATTTAACTACGGCGACTGACGACAACGCCGCCACATGGTAATTCAGACAAGCAGATTAGGAAGTTATTTGTTTACAGTGCCTAAGCTGCAGATCCACGGGTTCCCTGGCCCTGGCCCTGTATTCGTCCGCCATGTCAGCCATGCCCAGTGCATCATATACGTCGGCCAGGCCGTTTAGCGGTACGTCGCTGCCGGCGTGAATGCTGAGTATGGGAGCCGTCTCATGGGCTGCATTGTAATACCATATGGCGGCGTTGTCATAATCCTTTTTATTCAGATAATAGTGTCCGAGCTCCGTGCAGATCTCAGAATTGGACTCAATGGCGATCACCTTGAGCGCTTGATCAAACATGGCCGGGTAATCCTCCGTGATGCGATGATACCTGGCCAGCAGGGTACAGGCCTCAAGAATCTCATCCTGCGTCCTGTCAGGATCCCCGGTCACGGCACGCAGGTATGGGGCGAAACGCTCAAGCTGATCCGCGTCATCGCACAGATAAAGCTCCCTGTCCAGGAATTTCTGCAGCCTGGAGCTGATGCGGGTTCCCTCCTGGATCATGCGTCCGAAGACGTCCAGGTCCCTGCCGCTGTGAACCGAAGTTGGCCTGTGGGTGATCACTATGTCGACGTCGATCACCCTTACGTCCAGGTCCAGGGTCTCGTGGATGGGATCCATGAAACGGATCGGGCGGACGCGCTTAAACAGCTTGGGCCTAAGCTCCTTGTCGAAATTATAGACCGTGCCGTTGTCGAGCTGGTTGCCGTAGTACATCTGAATCACGTCGACGGATTCATCCAGGCAGTCCTTGAGGGCCAGGAAGGAATCACGGTTTTCGCCTTCGAGGATCTCGTCCGCGTCGGCCGTGTAGACGTAATCGCAGGTCGCGTGCGAGAGTGCAAAATTTCTGGCGGCGGCGAAGTCACCGATCCATTCAAAATCATATACGCGGTCGGTATACCGGCGGGCTATCTCTTTGGTGTCATCCACGGAGCCGGTGTCCACTATGATGAGCTCGTCCCATATGCCGCGGAGAGAGTCCAGGCACCGGGACAGCACGTCTGATTCGTTTTTGACTATCATGCATACGGATATTGTTATCATTATTTCTCCCAACTGTTTCTTTATATTTCCACGCCCAATGTACCACGGATGGGACGGGGCGTGTCCGGAAATACATGGATGTATTTCCACGCCCAATTTTACTATATTACTAAATTTTTTTCTATAGACAGACACGTCTTTACGTGCTATACTGTATTCACCTGTTGTAAAAGAGGTGTTACGAGTTCATATCGATAACGTTTAGCCTATTTTACGGGAGGTTTTTTTATGTCTAAAAATCTAAACGGAGCGCGTCTTCTGACCGCTCATTCAGTAGCCAGATGCGTTCTGGCTCTCATGTTGGGCTTGCTGCTCAACCTTACCTTTATTTATGCATTCGCAATAGAAAGCAATGCAGACGAGTCATCATCCGCGGTTACGCTGTCTCACGTACATTCGGGCAGTTCCGAAAGCGGTGGCGGGTGTTACGGGCAAGCGGTGACACACGTGCATGAGGGAAATCCCTTTTCACGCGGAGGATGTTATCAGGATCCCATATATCACGAGCACAATGAAGACTGCTACGCCGACTGCGAACTGTACCTGACGTATAGGATCGGAAATTCGCAGATCCTGGCATGTCCTAACTCCAATCATGGAACGTTTACGAACATAGGCACTCTCTACGTGACGGTTCATCATGGGGACTGCGGTCAGGGAGATAATGAGATCACTCTCAATGACGTATGCTATTACTGCGCGTCCGCAAATCATGACATGAGCAATTATGACGACTATGCATGGAACAGGCTGTCCGGCTTCGGCATCGAGAGAACCCATGAGTCCAGGATATGCGGCAGAACCGACAGGACCGTCATGGGATATGCCCTCTCCTGCGGCAAGATCGAGGGCGGAGTCGACAGATATGAGACAGACTGCGGGCTGGAGGAAAGGGAGTATGGTTCGCTTATGCTGTCAAATGCGGATTCGGGATGGGCTTCAGCTTCGGATGGCGTCACGCTGCAAGCTTCGCTGTCTGACCCGGATGGCGTGCTTACGCAAAACGGATACGGAAGCATCAGCTTTTTTGACGGGGAAGGCAACCAGATTCCCTCCGCGGGAGGCAGCGCACGGGTTCATGCAAATGGCAGATATTCGGCGAAGGCATCCGTGGACGGCGGGCTGTTCAACGCTTCTGCGGCCACGGTTTCGATAGTGGTCTCCAACATAGATTCGGATGTGCCGACCATACTGGACGTAGCGCTTGACGATGGTGATGAATGGCTCAGTTCCAACGAGATAACGGTTTACGCGGAGGATGCGCAGACTGACGGGAATCCGGGAGCGGGACTGGCAGATGAGGCATATTCCTTTGACGGGGGAACCACCTGGCAGGCATCGCCCAGCTTCACTGTCACTGAGTCAGGAACCGTGGAAATATGCGTGCGGGATGCGTGCGGTAACGTGGCGCGCACCAGCGTGACGATCACCAACGTGGACGTGACGGGCCCGTCGGTGGAGTTTGACGTACCGTCAGGCGAATGGCATGAAGGCGACGGCCCCAGGACCTTCGTGATCAATGCCTCGGACGGCGACGTGGGACTGGCGGAGGCTCCCTATTCATATGACGGAGGTGAGACTTGGACGTCGGACAATACCGTGACCAGGGACGAACCGGGCAGCTTCACGGTGCTGGTCAGGGATGCCTTTGGCAACGTGACGGAGATCGTGATAGAAAATGAGTATTCGACGAATCCCCCATCAGGAGAAGACGGAGACGGATCCGATGACGCCGGAGACGGCGGTTCGGGTTCAGGAGGCTCAGGGTCGGGCAGTTCGGACTCAGGTTCAGGCGAATCGGGATCAGGAGGTTCGGACTCAGGCTCAGGCGGATCGG
>CALGGH010000213.1 GCA_937916415.1 uncultured Lachnospiraceae bacterium | reverse complement strand
GATAGCACCACGATAAAATTGCTTACATAGCTCGCCGTGCGCACAATTTTATCATGGCACTTTCGACAAGGAAATCCATCGCAATATTGTAACTTTATTTCTGCACAGCTCCTAAGGCGGGATGCCAATGGACCTGACCGGTAACACAGACAATGACGTACGAAAGCAACAGTCCTGAAGAAACGTATAAAATCGCATATGAAATGGGCCAAAAGGCGGTTCCCGGCACCGTTATCGCGATGAGCGGAGACTTAGGCGCGGGCAAGACGCTTTTTACCCAGGGACTGGCCGCGGGCCTGGGAGTGAAGGAACCGGTGAACTCACCGACCTTTACGATACTGCAGATATATGACAGCGGCAGGCTTCCGCTGTATCACTTCGACGTATACAGGATAGAGGAACCCGAAGAGATGCGGGAGGTCGGGTTTGACGATTATGTATTCGGTGAGGGCGTGGCCGTGATAGAATGGGCTCCCTGCGTCAGGGAACTGCTGCCCGATGAATACGTGGAGATAAACATTTACGGGGATGACGCCCGCGGCGCGGACTACAGACGGCTGGAGATCAACGAGATCAATCAGGTCAATTAGACCAATTATAGTAAACGACAAAACGATTTTCGTTTTGATCGTTTACTGCGCCGGATTTGCGCTGCGAAAGCAGGAAGAGAAGGACGTAAAGCTCGACCGGAAGGAAGAGATCGCCGGGAAGCTGGATGATTCGGTGACTACATACAGGACAAGCTGCCCACGGCAGCGGTCAGGACCGCGATCATCAGCCGTGCTCCGGACAGGCTTGGGTACTGCAAGCGCAGGTTCCTCGAGACGCTGAGCGTAAGCCTCGAGAAGGGCCCCGTGGGCATGCTCGTAGGCGGACACTTCGTAATGATCAGGGAACTTAGGAATGATCAAACCCTCATGGTCAATGATTCTGATAAGAGCGCTCCTGACAAATTGCGTGAGTATGATTATACGGTAGATAAGCTGTTTGCAAGCGGCGGGCAGCAGGTAGAGCTCGTATGGCTTGAGGACACGACTGATCATGAGGCCGAGATAGCCAACCGGTTTGAACTGAAGTATGATGCCGAAAACAGGGCATTTTCGTTCAGGGAGGATCAGGGGAAGAACGCAGGAAAAGTGAGGGATGAGCAGACAATCCTGCACAAAAACGGCATAGAGGCCGTGTCGCAGCTGTATGATGACGTGGTGTATAATTCCGTATACGTGCCCAGGCAGCTGAAAAAGCAAAGATGATGACAAAGATGATGACAAAGACAAAGATGTTGACAAAGATGATGACAAAGACAAAGATGATGACAAGAATAATGATGATGACAGGGACAATGACAAGGACAATGATGACGTTTGACGGCATCGGATGAACATGAGGATATGCGCGATAGATTCGTCCGGCCTGGTAGCGGGCGTGGCGATCTCTGACAATGGAATATGCCTGGCAGAATATGACGTGCAGTATCAGGTGACGCACAGTAAGACGCTGATGCCGATGCTTGATCAGGTGATGAGCAGGCTTGAGACGTCGGTGAGCGACGTCGATGCCTATGCCGTGACGGCAGGGCCGGGTTCCTTTACCGGACTGCGCATAGGCATAGCCACGGTCAAGGGCCTTGGGCTGGCCGCCGACAGGCCGGTGGCCGCGATCCCTACGCTGGAAGCGCTCGCGTACAACGCATACGGATACGACGGATACGTCTGTCCGATCATGGACGCGAGGAGACAGCAGGTATACGCGGGGATATACAGATTTGACCATGTTGATCAACGCGATAATGCAGCGATTGCATCGACGGATGCCTCCGGGAGCGTCCCGGTCTGTGACATTAATTCTGTTGACGCCGGTTCGAGCCGTCAAGCCGGACTAACGGTGAGTAGGATTAGGGTGATCCGTCCGCAAAGCGCAATGAGCTTCGATGACTTATGCGGTCAACTAAACGTTCTTTGCCGGGACGGCGGACGGGTGCTGTTCATAGGAGACGGCATCCCGGTTTTCGCGGACAGGATGAGCGAACTGCTGGAGGTAAGCTACGACCTGGCGCCCCTGCACTTAAACAGGCAGCGAGCGGGAAGCCTCGCAGCATTGGCGAATCTGTATTTTGGCCTGACCGCTGATGAACGCGCGGGACGCGGCCTGGAGGGCTGCATAACCGACGCGGAGGGACTGACTCCCATATACCTCAGGATGTCCCAGGCGGAGAGGGAGCGACGTCAACGTGATGCGGGATTATCATAGGGGCAGATGCCCCGGGATCTGTGGGAGCGATGGTAATATGATGAGAACTGATTTTTACGTCAGGGCGTCCTGGAATAATAGGGGACGGAAGGAATGCAATGACAGTTAGTTTCCGTACTATCACGATGGACGACATAGATGCCGCGACGGCGCTTGAGAGGAATTCCTTCAGCGAACCCTGGCCCAGAAGCGCCTTTGAGGAGATCGTGGACAAGGACAATGCCGATTATTATCTGGCGGAGGACGGAGATACCGGCGAACTCGTCGGAGGCTGCGTGATATTCAGGGTTCTCGACGAGGGAGACGTGACCAACGTGGCCGTCAGGCCCGAATACAGGAATCACGGTATCGCCACTGAACTCCTGAAATACGCGATGGCCCATTCCGAATCGTGCGGAACCGGGGAATTCACGCTGGAAGTCAGGGCATCCAATGCCGCGGCAATCAGGGCATACGAAAAGTGCGGGTTTAAGTCCGATGGGATACGGCCCGGGTTTTATTCCAAGCCGCGTGAGGATGCGGTGATCATGTGGAAGAGAAAACATGCGTAATGATTTGAAATCAGGATGCGTGAAATCAGATTTTTAGAATCAGGATATTTGAAATGCTGGACGTAACGCTACTTGGATGCGGGGGAATGATGCCCCTGCCACACCGTTTCCTGACATCCCTTTTGGCCAGGTACAACGGACTCAGCATATTGATAGATTGCGGGGAGGCGACGCAGATCGCGCTCAGGAAGAGCAGCCTGAGTCCCAAGCCGATAGGGATCATGTGCTTCACGCATTTCCATGCGGATCATATCTCGGGACTGCCGGGCATGCTTCTGACCATGGGCAATGCAGAACGCACGGAACCCCTGCTCATGATCGGACCCAAAGGGTTGACCAGGGTGGTGAACTCGCTCAGGGTGGTGGCACCGGAGCTGCCCTTTGAGATCATCTGCCGCGAGATCGAGGGATCCGAACAGACCTTCGGGTTCGATGGGATGTTCATAGACGCCTTCAGGGTGAATCACAACGTGACCTGCTATGGTTACAGCATACGCATACCCAGGCAGGGCAAGTTTGACGTGGAGGCTGCGATGAAGCTGCCCATCGAACGCCGCATGTGGGGCGTGCTGCAGGGCGGCGAGAGCGTGACGGTGGATGGCGTGACCTACACCCCCGACATGGTCATGGGACCTGACAGGCCGGGCATCAAGCTGACTTATACTACGGATACCCGACCGACACAGTCAATCATAGATCATGCTGCCGGTGCTGACCTGTTTATATGTGAGGGCATGTATGGAGAGGAAGACAAGGCAGACAAGGCGGTGGCCAACAAGCACATGACGTTCAACGAGGCGGCCGTGATCGCTTCCGAGGCGCAGCCCAAGCGCATGTGGCTCACTCATTTTTCACCGTCGCTCGTCAAGGCCGAGCCCTACATGAAGGAAGTGAGGAAGATCTTTCCCGATGCGGAGGCAGGCAAGGACGGCAAGCATATGGATATAATGTTTGGCGAGGATTAGGATGGCAAATACCAGGGCTAAAAAATCAGCAGGATCGGCTCTGAAGTCAGTTATCGTGGTAGCGGTGCTGGCCTTGCTCATCGTGCTCGCGTATTACAACGTGGCGAACCGCAAGAAGCCGCCCAAGGAGGAGACCACGACCGTGACGGCCGTGCAGGAAGTCCTCCTGCGTAACCTGGACAAGAACTATCCGCCGTCTCCCAAGGAAGTGGTGAAGTACTACTCGGATCTCACCAGGGTGCTTTACAACGAGAACTGCACCGATGATGAGATAGAGGAGCTGGCCGAGCGGGCTCTGCAGATATATGACGACGACCTGGCGGGCAACCAGGAATGGAACAGGTACATTACCGACCTCAAGTCTGAGATAGCTACCAAAAAGTCTCAGGAATACGCGATAATGAGCTACAGCATATCCGCCAGCACGGACGTCAACTATTTCACCAAGGATCAGTATGAGTGCGCCAGCCTCTACTGCACGTACAACATCCGCAACGGTGCCGTGCCCGGCACGGTTGAGGAGCTTTTCATATTGCGCAGGGATGAGGCCGGCCACTGGAAGATCCTCGGGTGGGATCTGACCAGCAATGCTGACGTGTCAGCAGAGAGTTCGGAGGTAATGCTTTTTAATGAATGACGAAACGGTCCGGATACTTGCGATAGAGACTTCGTGTGACGAGACCGCCGCAGCCGTCGTGCAGGACGGCAGGGAGGTCTTATCCAACGTCATATATACCCAGATACCGATTCATACACAGTACGGCGGAGTAGTGCCGGAGATAGCCAGCCGCAGCCACGTGGAAAAGATCGTTCCCGTGGTGACAAAGGCCCTGGCTGATGCTTCGATGATGCTGGAAGAAGTGGATGCCGTGGCCGTGACCTACGGACCCGGCCTGGTAGGCCCTCTCCTGGTGGGAGTAAGCAGCGCCAAGGCAATGGCGTTCGCGGCAAAAAAGCCGCTGATAGGCGTACATCACATAGAGGGGCACATATCAGCCAACTACATAGAGCATCCCGACCTGCGGCCGCCCTACGTCTGCCTGGTGGTGTCAGGCGGGCATTCGCATCTGGTGGAGGTCAGGGATTACGGTAAGTACGAGATCATAGCCCGCACCCGTGACGACGCGGCCGGCGAAGCCTTTGACAAGGTCGCCCGGGCCATAGGACTGGGATATCCCGGCGGCCCCAAGATCGACGCTGCCGCCAGGGAGGGAGATCCGCATGCGATCGACTTTCCCCGGGGCAAGGTACGTGACTCTGAGTATGATTTTTCATTCAGCGGCGTAAAGAGCGCCGTGCTGAATTACCTAAACAGCTGCAGGATGCAGGGCGTGGAGGTGAACGTAAACGACGTGGCCGCCTCTTTCCAGCGTTCGGTGGTTGAGGTGCTGACCGAACGGGCCATGATGGCCATCGATGAGAGGGGACTGCATGAGTTTGCGCTGGCTGGGGGCGTGGCCTCCAACACGGCGCTCAGGCTTTCGCTTCAAAAGGCCTGTGACGAGAGGGGCGTGCGCTTCTGCGTGCCTTCGCCCGTCTACTGCACGGACAATGCGGCCATGATCGGTGCTGCAGCTTACCATGATTACGTCGCGGGCGTCCGCGACGGGCTGGACCTGAATGCGATCCCGAACCTGATGCTGGGTGAGAGCAGATGAGACAGGACATTAAGCTGACGTTCTTAAACGGACTCAAGGTCGGAGTTCCAATAGGCCTGGGATATTTCGCAGTGTCTTTTTCACTGGGAATAATGGCGAGGAACGCGGGCATCACGCCGGTTGAGGGCTTCATCACCTCGGTGCTGGCGCTGGCCAGCGCGGGAGAGTACGCCGGATTCTCGATGATACTCTATCAGGCGACTTTCGTGGAGACGCTTCTCGTCGCCGTCATCACCAACGCCAGGTACATGCTGATGACCACGGCACTGTCCCAGCGGTTTGCGGAAGACGCATCCATCTGCCGCAGGATCTCGGTTGCATTTTTTACCACGGATGAGATATTCGGAGCCAACGTCTCGCGTCCCGGCAGGCTTGTTCCGGAGTATACCTACGGCATGGCAGCAGTGGCGGCTCCGCTGTGGGGACTTGGCACCTCGCTCGGGATCATAGCCGGCAACGGGCTGCCCGTGCGCGTAGTGAGTGCGCTGTCCGTTGCGCTGTATGGCATGTTCATAGCCATCATAGTTCCCCCGTGCAAAAAGAACAGAACCGTGCTGATAGCGGTGACGGTGAGCTTCCTGCTGAGCTACCTGTGCTCACCGGGCAGCGTGATCAGCGGCCTGATCCCGGCCATCACTTCGATTTCGTCGGGAACCAGGATCATAGTGCTGACGATGTTGATATCGGCGGTTTGCGCCATCGTCAGACCGGTGGAAGAGGACGTGGAGTGAATAAACATACCTATTTGATAATCATGATATCCGTGATCATCCTGATCAGGATACTTCCCGTGACGCTGATCAGGCGCCGGATAGACAACAAGTTCATACAGTCATTTCTCTATTACGTGCCCTACGTGACCCTGGCGGTCATGACCTTTCCGGCGATCATGGAAGCGACTTCCTCGCCCGTGGCCGGAGCAGTGGCACTGGTGCTGGGCATCATAGCGGCATGGTTCGGGCTGGGGCTCTTTCCGGTATCGATCATATGCTGCGTGACGGTGTTCGTGCTGGAGTTCATCCTGATGTAAATGCGTGATCCGGCAACGGAGGCGCGTGGCCCGTATATAGATATGAAAAAGGAGGAAGCCATGAATCAAACAATTATGGGTGACAATTGCGGTTATTGCCAGGGAGGGGAACTCCTGGCCAAATTTGGCATCAAGATCTGCGACATGGACGTGAGCCAGCTCATTCTTTTTAAGGAACAGAGCAAACGCGGTAGATGCATCGTGGCATATCAGGATCACGTGAGCGAGATCGTGGACATATCCGAGGAGCAAAGAAACAGGTTCTTCGCCGATGTGAACAGGGCCGCCAAGGCCATTCATGAGGTTTTTCATCCCGACAAACTCAATTATGGCGCATACGGCGACACCGGCTGCCATCTGCACATGCACCTCGTTCCCAAGTACAAGGATGGAGACGAGTGGGGCGGCACGTTCCAGATGAATCCCGGCAAGGTTTTTCTGACGGACGCCGAATACGAGCAGATGATCGCCGACGTCAGGGAAGCACTGGACAGGGTGTGATTCATAATGAAAACGGTGGCGATAGTCCTGGCGGCCGGAAGCGGCACGCGCATGGGTACATCGGTAAAAAAACAGTATATTGACCTAAACGGTCATGAACTCATCTGGTACTCGCTCAGGGCATTTCAGGTCAGCTCCGCTGATGAGATAGTGCTGGTATGCTCGGCTGAAGACATGGAACATAATCAGAAATACGTCGTTGAATTCAGCAAATTAACCACCGTGGTCAGCGGGGGCAGGGAAAGATACAATTCAGTCCGGATGGGTTTACGAGCGGCAGGCAGGTGCGACAAGGTGCTGATACATGACGGCGCGAGGCCCTTCGTCACTCCGGCGATCATCGACGACTGCATCGGGATGCTGGACTCAGAGGACGCCTGCGTGGCAGCGGTGCCCTCCAAGGACACTGTCAAGATAGTGGGTAGCGACGGCTACGTGGAGTCGACGCCGGACAGAAGGAGCGTCTGGCTGATGCAGACACCCCAGTGCTTTAGATATGTAGTGGTCGCATCGGCATATGAGCGGCTGGCCGAGCTTGAGGAAAGAAACGAACTGGGCGACCTGCACGTTACGGATGACGCGATGGTGGTGGAGCACTTCGGCAACGCCAGGGTCAAAATGATTCTTGCCGATTACGACAACATCAAGATCACGACCCCCGATGACCTGAGCTACGCCGAATGGAAAATGAAATGACACTCGGGGACGGAGTCGGAGTGTCATTTTCTGACCCCCTGACTCCGTCCCCGAGTGTCATTTGATAAGAAAAGAAAAGGTGTTAGTTGGAAAAGGGGTCGTTATTGCCAAATAGGCATTCTACACGCCCTGCCATTACTGTGAAGAAAATCGCCACCGACCCACTTTCATACTAACACAAAAAAAAATCCGAAAATGCATGAATGCATTTCCGGATTTGTCGCGGAGAAGGAGGGATTTGAACCCTCGCGCCGCTATTAACGACCTACTCCCTTTCCAGGGGAGCCCCTTCGGCCAGCTTGGGTACTTCTCCA
>CALGGH010000212.1 GCA_937916415.1 uncultured Lachnospiraceae bacterium | reverse complement strand
GTCATGAACAGGGAGCCGCGCATGCGGCGGACGGATATGCCAGGGCCACCGGCAGGGTCGGCGTGTGCATGGCGACGTCAGGTCCCGGAGCCACCAACCTCGTGACCGGCATAGCCACCGCTTACATGGACAGCGTTCCGCTCGTTGCCATCACCTGCAACGTAAACCTGCCCGCCCTTGGCAAGGATTCCTTTCAGGAGGTGGACATCGCGGGCGTGACCATGCCGATCACCAAGCATGGTTACATAGTCAAGGACGTGAACATCCTGGCCGACACGATCAGGAACGCCTTCCGCATAGCTTCGACCGGCAGGCCGGGCCCCGTGCTTGTCGACATTACCAAGGACGTCACGGCCAATTCCTGTGAATTCGAACCCATGGAGATCCAAAGGCCCGAACCCCGTGCGGACGTCGATCCGGAGGCCCTGGATGAGATAGCTCAGATGATCAACGAAGCCAAACGCCCCTTCATCTACGTGGGCGGAGGCGCCGTGATGTCCGGGGCATATCAGGAAGTCAGGGAACTGGCCGAAAAGGCGGATGCGCCCGTGTGTGACACGCTGATGGGCAAGGGCGTGTTTGACGGCCGTGATGACAAGTACACCGGCATGATCGGCATGCACGGAACCAAGGCATCCAATTTCGGCGTGTCCGAATGCGACCTGCTGATCGCGCTTGGCGCCCGGTTCTCGGACCGTGTGATCGGGTCGCCCAAGGCTTTTGCGTCGGGCGCAAGGATAATTCACGTAGACGTGGATGCTGCCGAGATCCACAAGAACATACATGCGGACGCTTTTATCGTCGGAGACCTGAAACTCGTCCTTCGGCAGCTTAACAAGAAGGTTGAGCAGGCTGACCATTCCGAGTGGCTTGCCAGGATCAGGGAGCTGAAGGAAAAGCATCCCCTCGCTTATGATGATTCCGCGCTGTCTTGTCCTTTCATCATGGAAAAGCTCTACGAGCTCACGGACGGCAAAGCCATCATCACGACTGACGTCGGCCAGCATCAGATGTGGGCGGCGCAGTATTACAAGTATTCAGAGCCCCGCACGTTCCTTTCGTCAGGCGGACTCGGCACGATGGGCTACGGACTCGGAGCCTGCATCGGAGCCAAGGTTGCGCGTCCCGAGAAGATCTGCATCAACGTAGCGGGTGACGGATGCTTCAGGATGAACATGCAGGAACTGGCCACTGCCAGCAGGTATTCCATACCGATAATCGAAGTGATCATCAACAACCACGTGCTGGGAATGGTTCGCCAGTGGCAGACGCTGTTTTATGGCAAGAGATATTCGCAGACCGTGCTCAATGATTCGGTTGACTTCAACAAGGTTGCCGAGGGACTTGGCTGCGAGGCCATCCTGGTGACGGCCAGGGAGGAAGTGGAGTCCGCGATAGGGAAGGCGCTTGAACTGACCGGCCAGGGCAGGCCGGTGGTGCTCAACTGCATCATACCCGAGGATGACAAGGTGTTCCCGATGTCATCGCCCGGAGCTCCGCTTACGGAGACCTTTGACGCATCTGATCTTTGATCCATTCGTTTTGATCAATTCGCAATGAAAGTATCGCTACGCAAAACTCTTTTGTTGATCATATTGTCGGCGATAACGATCCTGGGCCTGGTTTATCTGGGCCTGGGATATTATTATCGTGACTCCTTTGGCTATGGCACCAGGATAAACGGCATATACTGTACTGGCCATACCCCGGAGGAGATCAACCGGCTGCTGACCGAAAGGTATGATTATGCCGGGCTGGACGTGCATACCGAGAACAATGATTTCGAAATGCACGTCAATCCTGCCGACATAGACTTCAGCTATGATTTCGAACAGGCCCTCGGTTTCTTTCTTGAATCCCAGAATTCCTGGCTCTGGCCATCCAACGTCATTTCCAACAAGTCAGGGACCCTAAACCCGATAGTAAGCTTCAATACCGACAAACTGGACGCCGTGCTGGACGCGGAGGAGCTTTTTACCTATGACGAAGCTCCCGAGGTGTCGTATGAGTGTGAGGACGGCGTATACGTGCTGAAGGACAACCTAATGCACAGGCCCAGGACCAAGGAGATGAGGGAAGCGGTATATTCGTGCATTTACGATTCCGGGGAAGAACTCGTGCTCGACGACTCGTTCTTTTATGACGTCGAATACACGCCCGAACAGATGGCGACCATAGCGGAGTATTCAGACGTCAAGTCCATGCTCGGAGCGCACTTAACGTACCTGCTGGGTGACGTGACAGAGGAGATCGACGAGTCGGTGTCCAGCTCATTTTTGCTCAGGGACGAGGATGGCAATCCGGTCCCGAATGAAAATGCCCATGATGAAGATGAAGGTCCGGTCACGGGCGAAGGGGAGGATGAGCCGGAAACGGGCGTAAGGAACGATCCCTATCTGTGGAATGATGACGCGATCGAGGCCTGGGTGGATGACTTCGCGGACAGGCATGACACGGTGGGCGGCACGAGGAGGTTCGAGACCACCGCCGGCAACGAGATCGAAATAAGCGGCGGCATCTACGGCAACAAGATAAACCGCGACGTTGAAAAGGAATACCTTAAAGATGCCCTCAGAAAACGGCTTACGGAGGAGCACGTGCCCGAATATGAGCAGATGGCCCTGCATCAGGGCACGAATGACGTCGGCGACACCTACGTCGAGGTCGACATGACCGCCCAGAAGCTGTACTTCTATCAGGATGGCGAACTCATTATCGACACGCCCGTGGTTACCGGCGACATGGCCAGACGCATGAGCACCCCCAGCGGCACCAATTACGTGTACTTCAAGCAGCGCAACAGGACGCTCATCGGTCCTGATTATGCCACGTTCGTGAATTACTGGATGGCGGTGAACGGCCACATCGGCATACATGACGCCACCTGGAGGAGCACCTTTGGAGGAGACATATACAAGAGCAACGGATCCCATGGCTGCATCAACACCCCGATGGAGGCGGTGAGCCGGCTCTATGAGATGGTTGAGGTCGGAACTCCGGTCATAATGTATTATACGGATTAAGGAACAGCGGCGAATCATTCCGGGCATTTCGCCTGCCTTCCCGGTGTCTGCATCAGAAAGCCACGCCGTAGTAAGGCATCTGCGCAAAATGATTTATTTCTCTTACCATATTTACGATAATGGATGGTTTGTGTTAAAATATCCTTTAATGGTGTTTTGTATCAGTAACATCTATATTATTAAATGGAGGGCTTAAATACATGAGTAGTACCACGCAAGCAAGGGCACGGATCGATTCCCTGCTCGATGCCAACAGTTTCGTTGAAATCGGCGCACGCGTAAGGGCAAGATCGACCGATTTTAATCTGAAACAGACAGACACTCCTTCCGACGGCGTTGTCACCGGATACGGAGTGATAGGCGATCGCCTTGTATACGTATACGCTCAGGATTCCAAGGTTCTGGGCGGAAGCATAGGCGAGATGCATGCCAAAAAGATATCAGGCCTGTATGACCTGGCTCTCAAGACGGGTGCTCCCGTGATCGGACTGATCGATTCGGCAGGACTTCGCCTTGAGGAATCCACCGATGCCCTTGAGGCTTTCGGCGAGATCTATTACAAGCAGTCGCTGGCCAGCGGCATCGTTCCCCAGATCACGGCGGTATTCGGCAGCTGTGGCGGAGGACTGGCCGTTGCGGCATCCCTTTCCGATTTTACCTTCATCGAGGAGAAGAACGGCAGGCTTTTTGTCAATTCACCCAACGCAATCGAGGGGAACCATGCAGGCAAGTGCGACCCTTCGTCCGCCGAGTTCCAGTCAGAGGCCGGCAACGTGGACCTGGCAGGGGATGAGGCATCAATATATGCCGGCATCCGTGAGCTGGTTTCACTTCTTCCTGCCAACAATTCTGACGTGGCGGTCACCGACTGCTCGGATGACTTAAACCGTGCCTCCGCAAACGTGAACAGGACGGCAGGCGATGCGATCATAGCCATTTCTGACGTCGCTGACGGAGGATACGTATTTGAGACCCGTCCCGGATGTGCCAGGGAGATCGTGACCGCCTTCATCCGCCTGAACGGAGCTACCGTCGGCGTCGTTGCCAACAGAAGCGCAGTCGTCGGAGAGGACGGAGAGGTTGCGGAGAAGCTTGACACCGTGCTCAGCGCAAGGGGAGCCGCCAAGGCTGCCAGGTTCGTAAACTTCTGTGACGCCTTTGACATTCCGGTTCTGACGCTTACGGACGTTACCGGGTTCAAGGCATGCAAGTGCGGCGAGAAGATGCTGGCCACTAACGTTGCCAAGCTCGTTTCCGCATTTGCTTCAGCTACCGTGCCGAAGGTTAACGTATATACCGGCAAGGCATACGGCAGCGCATACGTGGCAATGAATTCCAAGGCCCTGGGCGCAGACGTCACCATAGCATGGCCTGACGCTGAGATAGGCTGCATGGACGCAGACATGGCAGCGAAGATCCTTGCTAACGGCAAGAGCGCTGATGAGATAGGTAAGGTTGCGTCCGATTACAAGGCACTGCAGAACAACGTTGAATCTGCTGCAGCCCGCGGATACGTGGACGAGATAGTTGAGCCTGCCGATACCAGGAAGTACGTGATCGGAGCGTTTGAGATGCTCTCCAACAAGGCCGTGGAAGGTCCGGTGAGAAAGCATGGAACAGTATAAAGAAAGGATGAACACTATGAAAAAGAGTCTGGCAGTACTTATGATACTTGCCTGCATGCTGGGCCTTGTTGCCTGCGGCTCTTCTGCACCGGTAGTGGTCGACAATCCTATATGCACGCCGGAAGAAGCAGCCAGCATAGGCGAAAACACGGTAAACAACATGGATTTCATAGTTCGTAGCGGCATGACGGATCAGTATGCGGCAGATGAAGTCAGCTACAATGGCCTGCTCAGCTGGGAAAGCGCTATGGACGAGATCGGTGAGTTTACCGGGATCCAGGACATCCGGTCCGAGATCGGTTCGGACGAAGTGACTATCGACGTATCGGTAGGAGGCACGAATCATGACGCGGTCGTTGAGATGATCCTCGGCCCCGAAGGAGCCAAGTCGATAAGTACCAACGTCAAATACAGCATGGGCGAGTTGATGACTAAGGCGGCGCTTAACACTCTGATCGGAATGGGAACGGTATTCGCGGTCCTGATCCTGATCAGCCTGATAATCAGCGCATTTAACCTCATTCCTGTCATTCAGTCCAAGTTCTCCCGTAAGGAGAAGGCCGAAGAGGTCAAGATCATCAAGGAAGAGGCAGTGGACAACACCATCGCCAGGATCGTCAAGCAGGAGGAGGATCTTGAATTGGTAGCGGTAATAACGGCCGCCATCGCGGCGAGCGAAGGCTCTGCCGGAACTGACGGCTTTGTGGTCAGAAGCATTCGCAAGAGAGCATAAGGACTTCAAGAGATTAATTAAGAAAGGTTTGGTAAAGAGATGAAGAATTATACCATTACTGTGAACGGAAACACGTATGACGTAACTGTGGAGGAGGGAGCAGGCGGAGCAGTTTCCGCACCCGTGGCTCCCAGACCGGCAGCAGCCCCCGCTGCTGCACCCAAGGCAGCAGCACCCGCACCCGGCGCAGGCGCAGGTTCGATCAAGGTGGAAGCCGGTGCGGCAGGCAAGGGATTTAAGATCGAGGCAAGCGTTGGACAGGCAGTCAAAAAGGGAGAAGCCGTCGTCATAGTTGAGGCCATGAAGATGGAGATACCCGTGGTTGCACCCGAGGACGGAACGGTAGCCAGCATCGACGTTGCCGTAGGTGATGCCGTAGAGGCAGGCGCCGTGCTTGCCACTCTCAAGTAATGCCGCACGCTAAAGCAAACAGGAGGTTAGAGTAGATGTCATATATAGCTAATACGCTTGATAATCTGGTGCACCAGACCGCGTTTTTCAATCTTACGGTCGGTAACTTCGCCATGATCATCGTAGCCTTGGTTTTTCTTTATCTGGCTATTGCCAAGGGCTTTGAACCTCTGCTTCTGGTACCCATCGCGTTCGGCATGCTGCTTGTCAACATTTATCCGGACATCATGAAGCCGGTTGGTGACGGCGGATCCGGCGGCGGACTGTTGTATTATTTCTATCTGCTGGATGAATGGTCGATATTGCCGTCCCTGATATTCATGGGCGTGGGTGCGATGACAGACTTCGGTCCCTTGATAGCCAACCCCAAGAGCTTCCTCTTGGGCGCAGCTGCACAGTTTGGTATTTTTGCCGCTTATTTCGGAGCGATCTGGTGGGGCTTCAATGACAAATCCGCAGCGGCCATCTCAATCATAGGAGGTGCGGACGGTCCTACGTCCATATTCCTGGCGGGCAAGCTGGGACAGACCGCCCTGCTCGGCCCGATAGCCGTGGCTGCTTATTCGTACATGTCACTGGTGCCGATCATTCAGCCGCCCATCATGAAACTGTTTACGACCGAGAAGGAGCGCAAGATCAAGATGGCTCAGCTCCGTCCGGTCTCCAAGCTGGAGAAGGTTCTTTTCCCCATAATCGTTACCATAGTAGTGTGTCTTATACTTCCCACTACGGCACCCCTCGTGGGCATGCTGATGCTCGGTAATCTGTTCAGGGAGTCGGGAGTAGTACGTCAGCTGCAGGAGACCGCTTCAAATGCCCTCATGTACATCGTGGTGATTGTGCTGGGTACTTCGGTGGG
>CALGGH010000211.1 GCA_937916415.1 uncultured Lachnospiraceae bacterium | reverse complement strand
ATACCTAAGACCAAGGGCGGCAGGACCACGATCGAGGATTATTATCCGGCGGACGTTGAGGCCGAATACGGCGTGACTCCGCTTGTTTTTATAGACATGAAGGCCCTGATGGGAGACACTTCGGACAACGTGCACGGCGTAACGGGGGTAGGCCCCAAGTCGGCTGCCAAGCTGCTCGCCGAATACGGCAGTTTGGATGGCATCTACGAGCACGTGGATGAAATGAAAAAATCCGCGCTCAAGGAAAACCTGCTGCGTGATAAGGAACAGGCATACCTGGCCCGCAGGCTCGTGACGATACTGACGGATGCCGGCATTGAATTTGACCTGGACAAAGCCAGGGCGGAAGGTTTCTTTAATCCGGAATCTTATGCCGCTTTCAGGCGCCTTGAATTCAAAAACTTTCTTAAATATTTTGACGGAGACAACGCATCCGACACGTCCTCGATCGAGGGCGGTTTCGTCACGATCAGTGATCCGGACGAAGCCGAAGGATTTTTTAATGAGCTGAATTCCGGTGCAGCAGCAGGATCGCTAAAGCAGATGGCGATAAACGTTCCCCTGGACAAGAATTCGCGGGAAATTCTGATCGCGTCATTTAGCACGGATGGTGAAACCGTCACCACCGTCTCATGCGGCGGGATGATCATGCCTGACTATCTGCAGGGACGCATCCGTGGGCTTTTTGAAGCTAACGGGGAACTGCGCATGATAACTCACGAGTCCAAGACGTTACTTGAACTGCTTGACGTTCCCGGACTGGAGGACAGGACCTTTGACGTGCACGTTGCCGCATATCTGCTGGATCCCCTTAAGGGCAGCTATGATGCTGAATACGTGGCGGGACTTTATCTTGACGAGATGATCCCCTCACTTGATTCCATGATTAATAAAAAGCTCAGCGTGGCCGAGAACCTGTCTGCTGATCCCGAGGGATTCATCAGACACTCATCGCACGTATGCAGATGTGCGTGCAGGGCTCATGCGCCTCTGCTAAAGAAGCTGGGGGAAGAAGGCCAGCTAAAGCTGTTTACTGACATAGAGATGCCCCTCGCCAGGGTACTGGGATCGATGGAAGCCGCCGGCATGGCGGTCATTCCCGATAAGCTAAAGGACTTTTCTGATTATCTGGGATCAAGGATGGAGGCACTCGAGGCATCCATTTATGATAAGGCGGGAGAGAAATTCAACATATTGTCTCCCAAGCAGCTTGGCGTGATATTATTTGAAAAAATGGGGCTAAAGGGCGGAAAGAAGACCAAGACCGGGTATTCCACTTCCGTGGACGTCCTTGAGAAGCTGTCTGACGTGCCCATAGTTTCCGACATTCTTGAATACCGGACTCTCAGCAAGCTGAGAAGCACTTATGCCGAGGGCCTGCTTGACTACGTGGTTGACGGTCGCATTCATTCGACCTTTCATCAGACCGTCACGGCAACGGGCAGGATATCATCTGCCGATCCGAACTTACAGAACATTCCCACGAGGACCGAACTCGGACGGGAGATCCGCAAGGCATTCGTGGCTTCCGAAGGGTGCGTGCTGGCGGATGCCGATTATTCACAGATAGAGCTCCGCATTCTCGCGCACGTGGCCGGAGACGAAGACCTGATAGAAGCCTATCGAGAGGGAAAGGACATACACAGCATCACCGCCTCCAAGGTTTTTGGAGTGCCGATCGACGAAGTGGATGACATGCTCAGGAGGCGTGCCAAGGCCGTGAACTTCGGCATCGTATATGGCATTTCCTCATATGGACTGAGCGAGGACATTGGCATCGGGCGCAAGGAAGCCGAGGAATACATAGCCAATTACTTTGCCACGTATCCGGGCATCAAGAGATACCTTGACGGATGCGTCGAGATGGCCAGGGAAACGGGATTCGTCATAACGATGTACGGTCGCAAAAGGCCAATCCCCGAACTAAAGAGTTCAAATTACGTGCAGAGGATGTTTGGCGAGAGGGTTGCAATGAACAGCCCGATACAGGGAACGGCGGCCGACGTGATGAAGATAGCCATGATCAGGGTATGGCGCAGGCTTCGTGCGGAAAACTGCAGGTCAAGGCTGATACTCCAGGTACATGACGAACTCATCATCGATGCCCTTCCCGATGAAAAGGATGCGGTTTGCAGGATCCTGAAGGAAGAAATGGAGAATGCATGCACCCTGAAGGTACCGCTCATAGTAGACATGCATACCGGAAAAGACTGGGACGAGGCGAAATGAGAACCATTGGCATAACCGGCGGAGTGGGTGCGGGAAAATCTGCAATACTGGAATACGTTGAAAAAAATTATAATGCCCTGGTGATAGTTGCAGATAAATGTGCCCATGAACTCGAAAAGCCCGGCGCGGAATGTTATGATGCAATAGTAAGGCTGCTTGGCAGAGAAGTGCTGTCCGCCGACGGCATGATCGACAAGGGACGCATGGCGGCCATGATCTTCGGCAGCGAGGAGCTCAGGACCGGTGTCAACGAGATCATTCATCCCGCCGTTAAAAGGCATGTCACGTCCGTGATCGAGCAGGAGAAGAAGCTGGGAATTCATGATTACGTGATAGTGGAGGCCGCCCTCCTCATACAGGACGGATATGAACGGATCCTCGACGAATTGTGGTACGTAAGGGCAAGCGAGGACGTACGCAGAAAGAGGCTTAAGTCCACGCGGAGTTATAGTGACGAAAAGATCGACTCCATACTGGAGAGTCAGATGACTGATGAGGAATTTGCCAGGCATTGCAGCGTCATCATTGATAATGACGGAGACCTGCAGGAGGCTTATCGACAAATAAATTCAAAACTGAAGTGATGGAGGCTAGGATGAAATATCCCGAAAATCTGGTGTTTGGCCTGGACATAGGCACCAGGAGCATAGTCGGAACCGTCGGTTATAAGCAGGGCGACCTGTTCTACGTCGTGGCGCAGCGTGCCAGGGAACACGAGACCAGGGCCATGCTGGACGGACAGATACATGACATAGCGAAGGTCGGGGACACCATCAGGTACGTCAAGGAGGAGTTGGAGGAAGCCATAGGTCAGAAGCTTTCTGACGTATGCATCGCTGCCGCCGGACGCGTGCTTCGGACGGTGCAGGTTTCAGTGGAAGAGGAATTCCAGCAGGAGCGGTCCGTCATCGACGAGGACATTTTTTCGCTGAACACCCAGGGAATAGAGGCCGCATACAACAAATTCACCGATGAAGCCGATGAGGCCACCCGACAGATGAATTTTTACTGCGTGGGATATTCGGTGGTCAGGTATTACTTAAACGGTTATCAGATGGGCAACCTTGAGGGACATAACGCCCGCAAGATAGGTTGCGAGCTGATCGCCACGTTCCTGCCGGATGACGTGGTGGACGGACTCTACAAGGCCGTTGCGCTCGCGGAGCTTAACGTGGCCAACATCACGCTCGAGCCCATAGCTGCCATCTCATTGGCCATACCCGAGATGTACCGCATGCTGAACATAGCCCTGGTCGACGTCGGAGCCGGCACGTCCGACATCTCAATTACCAAGGACGGCACGATAGTAGCCTTCGGCATGATACCCAAGGCCGGAGACGCCATTACTGAGGCCGTATGTCAGCATTGCCTGGTTGACTTCAATACTGCCGACCAGATCAAAAAGGATTCTGAGGACCATGAAACGGTAACGTATCATGACATCATTGGACTCGAACAGACCATCAAGACCGATGACCTGCTGGCAGCGGTTAATCCTGTCATAGAGGACATGGCCGATCAGGTCGCTGCCAGGATAAAGGAGCTAAACGGCGGCAAATCCGTCAGTGCCGTGTTCGTAGTGGGCGGCGGCGGACGCATGAAGGGGTATACCGAGGCATTGGCCGGCAGGCTCGAACTCGTGCCCGAAAGGGTTGCCATCAGGGGACGTGAGGTCATGTCCAAGGTCGTGTTCCACCATGAGGACCTGACCGTTGATTCACTGATCGTCACGCCGATAGGAATATGCTTAAGCTATTATGACCAGAGCAACAACTTCATCTACGTAAGCTTTAACGGACGCAGCGTCAAGCTGTACGACAACGGCAAGACTTCGGTGATAGATGCGGCCATGCAGGCACAGTTCTCCAATGAGGACCTGTTCCCCAAGAGGGGCAAGCCTCTTAATTACAGCGTAAACGGCATAGCGCGCATGCTCAGGGGCGAACCCGGTGAGAGCGCACAGATCTTCGTAAACGGCAACGCCGCGGACATCCATACCCCGATCAAGGACAAGGATCAGATCAAGGTGGTGGAATCCACCGAGGGCGCGCCCGCTCACATGGAGATCGGCCAGATACCGGAATATGGTTCTACCATGGACATAATCGTAAACGGACAGACCATATCCCTGCCCAAGTTCGCCTCCGTCAATGGCGAGCTTCAGTCCAAGTATTATGAAATACAGCCCGGCGACCAGATACACATGCTCGACTATTATACGGTCAGGCAGGTCGTTGAGTTCATGGACGTGATCCTCAATCCTCAGATGAACGTCTACGTAAACAACAAAAGGGCTGATGACGACACGCCCATTTATGCCAATTTTGAGGTGGTATGGACGCTTGAGGAGATACGCCCCGAGGATTATTCCGCGCCGGCTGACTATTCATCCCTGCCCGACGAGGAAGGAGAGGTTGAATACAAGCGTCCGGTGGAAAGTGCCTCATATGAGACGGCATATGCTAAAGAAGAGGACGAGAACGCGATTCCCTATGACGCAGATGCCGAGGTTGACCCCACGTACAGGGGCGGATCGGAAGCTGATGACATGGCTGAGCCTGATGAATCGTCCGCTGAGCACGCAGCTGGTGACGTCAATGCCGGCGAAAAAACCGGGACTGCTACGGCAGGAGGCGAAGATAATGCCGCACCTGCCTCTGATGCGTCCAGCCTGGCGGCGGCAGGAATCGTTCATGACGTTAAGGTCAACGTTAACGGACAGGACGTGATCCTTAGCGGCAAGTCGTCATACGTCTTCGTGGACGTGTTCGGCGCCATAGATTTTGACCTGTCCACGCCGCGGGGCAAGGGAGTCGTCACCAGCTTAAACGGCAAGCCCGCGCAGTATCTTGAAAACTTAAACGAAGGGGACGTCATAGACATCCACTGGGAAACCTGAAATGAGAATCTGTCCGATAGCCAGCGGTTCAAGCGGCAATTCAATCTACATAGGTTCAGACAATACCCACGTTCTAGTGGATTGCGGAATATCCGGCAAAAGAATAAGGGCAGGGGTCGAATCCCTCGACCTGGACATGTCAGACATATCTGCCGTGCTCGTCACTCACGAACACAGCGATCACGTCGGAGGACTCGGAGTGATCGCGCGCAGGTACGGCATTCCGATATATGCGACCAGGGGCACGCTGGATGCGATCGTCAGAATGAAAGAGACGGGAGAGATAGATCCCGGACTGCTCAATCCCATAGAAGCAGACGTGAGATTTGAACTGGGTGACCTCGTGGCAGAGCCGATGCACGTGTCGCATGATGCCGTGGATCCCGTGGCATACAGGGTATATAACGGCAACAAAAAATGTGCCGTGGTGACCGACCTGGGAGCGTACACCGACTATACGGTACAGTGCCTTGAGGGAATGGACGCCCTGGTCGTTGAATCAAATCATGACGTGCACATGCTGCAGGTCGGGTCATATCCTTATCCGCTCAAGCAGCGAATCCTGTCAGAATACGGACACCTGTCCAATGATTCCTGCGGACAGCTGCTCTGCAGGATACTGCATGACGGCGTCAAGCACATATTCCTGGGTCACCTGAGTCACGAGAACAACCTGCCTGAACTGGCGTTTGAAGCGGTCCGCGCGGAAATAACCGTCAGCGACGAGACGCCTTACAAGGGCGGAGATTTCCCCATAACCGTCGCTAAACGGCATGAAGTGAGCCGCTGCGTTTCATTTTAACTTATCGTAATCGCATTAAATAAATGCGTTTACGATAACTGCTCCCGCAAGGATGCGCACGGATTTGCACTAGAAACATGCGGC
>CALGGH010000210.1 GCA_937916415.1 uncultured Lachnospiraceae bacterium | reverse complement strand
CAAGCCAGATTGAAAATATGCTTACACAGGGTGATTCAATTCTTGTTATTGCTTCTATTGATGGTAGCGCCCTTAAGGGTGTTCTTGACACAGCAAAGAAGCAGGGCGTAAAAGTTATTGCTTATGACCGCCTTATTATGAACTCAAAGGCAGTTTCATACTATGCAACATTTGATAACTACATGGTAGGAACAAAGCAGGGTGAGTACATCAGAGATCAGCTTGATCTTGACAATGCAGCTGGTCCATTCAATATCGAAATCTTCACAGGTGATCCTGGTGACAATAACGCAAGATTCTTCTACGGCGGCGCAATGGATGTACTTAACAAGTACATTGACGAAGGCAAGCTCGTAGTTCAGTCAGGTCAGAAGGACTTTGATAACGTTGCTACAGCAAACTGGTCAACAGAAAATGCGCAGTCAAGAATGGACGCTATCATTTCTGCTAACTATGCAAACGGAACAAAGCTTGATGCAGTTCTTTGCTCAAATGACTCAACAGCTCTTGGTGTTACAAACTCTCTTGAAGCCAACTACACAGGAGATTGGCCAATCATCACAGGTCAGGACTGTGACGTTGCAAACGTTAAGAACATGATCGCCGGCAAGCAGTCAATGTCAGTATTCAAGGATACCCGTACCCTGGCATCACAGGTTGTAAAGATGGTTGGTCAGATCCTTAAGGGCGAGACCGTAGACGTTAACGATACCACCACTTATGACAATGGTACCGGCGTCATCCCTTCATTCCTTTGCGAGCCTGTATTTGCAGACAAGAACAACTACAAAGAGATCCTGATCGATTCCGGATACTACACCGAGGATCAGCTTCAGTAAATCTTAGACAGCAACAAGTTATGGGCAGGCGGGGAGACCCCGCCTGCCTGCTCTAATGCAGATGGGCATGGCAGATCGCCGGCCCATGGTAAAGGGGGGAGATCTTTTTGGCTAAAGTGCTATTGGAAATGAAAAATATCACCAAGACGTTCCCCGGCGTCAAGGCTCTGGACAACGTAAATCTCCAGGTGGAAGAGGGAGAGATCCACGCACTGGTAGGAGAGAACGGAGCCGGCAAGTCCACGCTGATGAACGTTTTGAGCGGTATCTACCCTTATGGAACCTATGAGGGCGATATCATTTACGATGGAGAGGTGTGTCAGTTCCACACCATCAAGGACTCCGAACAAAAGGGAATAGTCATCATCCATCAGGAACTTGCTCTGGTTCCACAGATGTCTATCGGCGAGAACATGTTCCTCGGCAACGAGAGAGGAAAGAAGCTCGCCCTCAACTGGAACGAAACCTACAAAGAAGCAGATAAATATCTTAAGATGGTCGGCCTGACTGAAAGCTCTCACGTACTGATCAAGGACATCGGTACCGGCAAGCAGCAGCTTGTGGAGATTGCCAAGGCACTGGCCAAGAATGCCAAGCTGCTCATTCTTGATGAGCCCACTTCTTCACTTAACGAGACTGATTCCAGGGCTTTGCTGGATCTGATGCTTGAATTTAAGAAGCAGGGCATGACGATGATCATCATCACGCACAAGCTCAACGAGGTTGTGTATGTTGCAGATAAAATCACCGTAGTCCGTGACGGTTCCACGATCGAGACCATGGACAAGAATACGGACCACATTGATGAGGACCGCATCATCAAGGGAATGGTTGGCCGTGAGATCACGGACCGTTTCCCGAAGAGGGAAAACGTCAAGATCGGCGACATAAACATGGAAGTCGACAAATGGACGGTTTATCATCCCCTGTATACCGAGCGCAAGGTGGTCGACAACGTATCACTCAACGTGCGCAAGGGCGAAGTCGTGGGCATCTACGGACTCATGGGCGCAGGCCGTACGGAGCTCGCGATGAGCATCTTTGGACGCTCATACGGATCCGAGATCCAGGGAACGCTTAAGATCGGCGGCAAGGAAGTCACCCTCAAGAATCCTCGTGAAGCCATCAATGCCAAGCTGGCATACGTTACCGAGGACCGCAAGGGCAACGGACTGGTCCTGTCCAATCCCATCAGGGTCAACACTTCGCTGGCCAACATGATAGGCGTCAGCTCCAGAGGCGTCATCGACGTGGACAAGGAATATGCCATAGCTGCCGAATATAAGGAGAAGCTCAAGACCAAGGCTCCTACGGTTGAACAGAACGTCGGCAACCTGTCCGGCGGTAATCAGCAGAAGGTCCTGCTGGCCAAGTGGATGTTTACGGATCCCGACATACTGATCCTTGACGAGCCTACCCGAGGCATCGACGTAGGCGCCAAGTACGAGATCTATTGCATCATCAACGACCTGGTTGCCATGGGCAAGTCGGTTATCATGATCTCCTCCGAGCTGCCTGAGGTAATCGGCATGAGCGACCGTATCTACATCATGAACGAAGGTCGCTTCATGGGAGAGATGCAGGCATCTGAGGCAACTCAGGAAAACATTATGGCTGCCATCGTGCAGACAGGAAAGGGCGAATAAGATGAAAAGCATAAAACTGACAGAAGTACTTAAAAAGTATTCAATGGTGATCGCCCTGGTCCTGGTCATAATCTTTTTCCAGGTAGCCACTCAGGGCAAGATTCTTTTTGCACAGAACGTCAATAACCTGATTTCACAGAACGCGTACGTGTTCGTGCTCGCAGCGGGCATGCTGCTCTGCATCCTGACCGGTGGTAACATCGATCTGGCCTGCGGTTCCGTGGTATGTTTCGTCGGCGGGCTCGGCGCTGTCATGATGGACAAAGATTCCAACGAATGGGTCGCAGTCATCTGCATGCTGCTCTGCGGTGCAGTCATCGGAGCATGGCAGGGATTCTGGATCGCGTATTTCAACGTGCCGCCTTTCATAGCCACGCTGTCAGGCATGTACGCCTTCAGGGGTCTTTCCAACGTGCTGCTGCAGGGCTTTACGGTGGGCATTGACAACAAGAACTTCCTCAACGTATTTGGAGGCGGTGCGGACTGCTACGTACCCGACTTCCTTTCAGGCGGTGAGTTCAACATGACCTGCATGATAGTCGGAATACTGATCGCAGCCATCTATGTCGTAATGATACTGAAGAGCCGCATCAGCGCCAAGGCCAACGGATATGAGGTTGATCCCCTGACGACCGTCATCATCAAGGCGGTCATCATCTGCGCGGTCATCATCTGGCTGTTCTACAAGCTGGCCAATTACAAGGGCATCCCCACTTCGCTGATCTGGATAGCCCTCGTCCTGCTGATTTATTCATACATCACTACCAGGACCACGATGGGCCGTTACCTCTATGCAGTGGGCGGCAATGAAAAAGCAACGCGCCTTAGCGGCATTGATCCCCGCAAGGTTTACTTCTTTGCATACGTCAACATGGGCCTGATGGCAGGGCTGGGCGGCATACTTACTATCGCCAGGGCTACGCAGGCACAGCCTACGTTTGGTCAGGGCTACGAGATGGATGCCATAGCAGCCTGCTTCATCGGCGGTGCCAGCGCATACGGCGGTGAGGGCGGAATCTTCGGCGTCATAATCGGAGCCGTACTGATGGGAGTCATCAACCAGGGAATGAGCATCATGGGCATCGATGCCAACTACCAGAAGGTCGTAAAGGGCCTCGTGCTTCTGATCGCCATCATCTTCGACGTAATGTCCAGTAAGAAGAAAAAGTAAGGGAGGAGGAAAAACGATGAATAAAGCTTTGGAGATCATTAAGAAAAATGCAATGCCTATCGTCCTTGTCCTGGTATTTATCTTCTTTACGATTACGACGGGCGGTAACATGTTTACACCTGACAACTTCAGTAACCTGATCGCTCAGAACGCATACGTATACATCCTGGCGACGGGTATGCTGATCTGTATGCTGACGGGCGGCAACATCGACCTTTCCTGTGGATCATTCGTGTGCTTCATAGGTGCTATCGGCGGCATACTGATGGTTGTCAAGGAAGTCAATCCCATAGTATCGATCCTGCTGATGCTGCTTGTCGGCGTCATCTATGGATGCATCCTCGGTTTCCTGATCGCCTACGTGGACGTTCCTCCGTGGATCGCCACCCTGGCAGGTTATCTGGCATTCCGTGGATGGGGTACCAAGCTGCTGTCCAGCAATTCCACGACCGGCAGCATCGCTCCCTTCCCGAAGTCATTCCTCAATGCCTTTTCGGGCAAGGTGTTCGGGTCTGCCGGCGGCAGCATGAACGTCCCCTGCCTGATCGTAGGCATCCTGGCTTGCGTGCTCGTGGTATTCGTGAATTTCTCAACCAGGGCCCGGAAGCTCAAGAAGGGATACGAAGCAGAGACCATGGTAAGCACCTGCGTTAAGTCTGCGATAGCCGTAGCGGTCATCCTGCTCTTCGCATACAAGCTGGGCATGTCTGGCGGAATTCCCACCGCATTGGTTTGGGTTGCAGCCATCGTGCTGGTATATAGCTTCGTTACCTCCAAGACGGTGCTTGGACGCTACTTCTACACGATCGGCGGTAACGCTGAGGCAACCCGACTTTCGGGCGTTGACACCAAGAAGATGATGTTCCTGGCATACCTCAACATGGCAGTGTTGACGGTCATCACCTCCTACATCGTCGTAGCCAGGTTTACGGCAGCCAATTCAACGGCCGGCACCAACTTCGAGATGGATGCCATCGCAGCCTGCGTGGTTGGCGGCGTATCTGCATACGGCGGCAGCGGTAACGTATTCGGCATGGTTGTCGGTGCTACACTGATCGGCGTCATCAACCTGGGCATGTCCCTCATGGGCGTGGACGCTAACTTCCAGAAGGTGGTTAAGGGCGTCGTGCTTCTTGCGGCAGTCGTGTTTGACATAGTTGCCAACAAGAAGAATTCCAAGTGATAAGATTCAGAACGGTGATACAATAAAATAAGTTTTCCGCGCGAACGTAAGCACCCTGTCTGGTCATATCCGAAAAAACGTGAAATGTTTTGTGGATAAGTCAAGGCAGGGTGCTATAATTTTGTTTAGGGACGCGCCGGACCTAGTGTAGCGTTTCAATGACTTTTTTACTTAAAACGCCATTTTGTCGTCAGCTGCTTCGTTGTCGTCAGGCGACGTAGCCCGCTACGACTCCTTCCTTCGCCTC
>CALGGH010000209.1 GCA_937916415.1 uncultured Lachnospiraceae bacterium | reverse complement strand
AGCTTCTTCAGCCTCAGCCTTGGGTGCGGGTTCGCATGCGCCGGCTCCGCCCTTTTCAGCGATCTGATTAAGCACACGAGCGAAGTTCGTGATGGGCGACTTCAGGCTGCCCAGCATCTTCGAAAGAAGTTCCTCTCTCGAAGGGATCTTTGCGATCGTCTCGATGCCCTTGGCGTCATATACGACGCCTTCCACAACGCCGGCCTTGATCTCAAGCTTGTCCGCTGTCTTAGCGAACCTGGAAAGTACCCTGGCGGGTGCCGTAGCGTCCTCAGTTGAGATAGCTATGGCGCTGGGGCCTTCAAGATAAGGCTTGAGTCCTTCATAATCCGTGCCCTGGAACGCGAAATTCATAAAGGTATTCTTGTACACTTTATAGGTGATGTTGTTTTCGCGAAGAGTCTTGCGCAGCTGCGTGTCCTGCTCAACGGTCAGACCGCGGTAATCCACGAGAACCACTGACTGGGCATCCTTGATGTTTGAAGAGATCTCATCAACGATGGGTTTTTTAAGTTCTACCTTAGCCATTACTTTTCCTCCTTCTTTATTTTGTTGCCGAAAGAGTTAAAAAAAACCGTCCGAAAACAGACGGAAGTGAAGAATCCTTAAATAACTCATTCCTCGGCAGGCGTCAGCTCAAGCTTCCTTACACCAACGGGTACCTGCTGTCTTCGGCATGGTTTCCCTGAAACCTTAACAACAATATCACGTGAAAGGCGGGCTGTCAACAGATAATTGCAGGCCTGTCCCGCAGATAATTGCAGGCCTGTCCCGCAGCTGTATTGTCAAAAAAACCGTACGTAAGTCCATATGATCAGGCTCCAACTAATCTCATGATGATCATCGTCCCAAAAACGACGGATCCCGGCACTATATGTTTGCGCCGCGTCTTCACCGTGACACCTTGAAGCTCTTGAACAGCTTCTCCACGGTGTCGGCCGAAGTGTCTCCTATTTCCTTTGACAGGCCCATGACGCTCATGACCGTGATGGCCACCAGCCTGGTTTCCGCCAGAGGATTGTAAGCACTGGCCGAGAATACTATCGACTGGGCAACGCTCATGCCGGTGTTCTCTATGAGTTCGCTCGTGTGTTCATAACCCCTGGCATCCGATATGACGTCAACGAGGTCCAGGACATTGGCATTCTTAAGGGACTTGCTGGAAGTCTTGTCAAAGCCTCGCGTCAGTTTCCTGACGACGGCCTGTCCCGCTTCGGTGTCACGGTAGTAACTGTTGAGGGTAACCCTGTCCGTGGCAAGGCGGGCCGCATACATTGCGAACTTGACTCCCTCCCTGATGGCCTTTGCGATCAGGTCCTGTCCGGCATTTAACTTGCCGCCGGCTATTGATACGGTTTCCATGGTCAGGTTAAGCACTTCCTCAGATATGTTGAACGCCTGCACCGCAGTGGTCAGGTCTTCGGCCAGTCCCTTCATGCCGCGGTGCTTGGCCACGATGCTGTCCACTATGGTTTTTTGATCATCCCTTAGCCTTATCCTGGATTTCTGTTCCAGGTTTTTGTCATCCTCCTGCCTAAGGGCGGCGGCGTTCCTGGAACCCTTCTTTAAGGCGATCAGGTTGTCCGCGCATTCAGCTATGTTCTTGACGTGGGCCGTGCACTTCTTGACGTAGTTGATCCCATCCATCACGCCCTTCATCGTATCGTTAATGGTCTCCTGTATCCCGTAGAAGTAGTTTTCGGCCTCGAGCAGCTTGCCCGCCTTTTCCTCGCCGATCGTGCCCTTCAGGATGGACGTGAACATGCCTTTGGCATAGTTCTCCGCATTCTTCTTGTACAATTCCAGTTCATCCGGCATGACGGGCTTCCCGGTTTTTTCATCGATCTTGGGAGTAAGGTCGATCTTATTCTGAATGATCGCGTCATTCAGGAATTTATAGGCGATCTTTTGGGCGGAATCATTGACCAGTTTCTTGATCTCCTTCACGTAACCGTTCAGTCCCGGGATCTGCTCGCCAATCTTCAGCACGTCACCGGCCGTCTTCTTGACGTCGGCCGCTGTCCTGACTCCCTTTTCGATGGGGTCACGCAAGTCTCCATGAGATTGGTCAATGGCGGCATTCCGGGTTTCCCTGACCACCAGGTTGTTTCCATCCTGTCCGGCTCCCGCTCCGTCCACCTGCTTAAACCACTTAAGCTTCTCGGAGTTCGCGATCATGTTGGTCTTGACGTACTCGGCTACTTCGCCAAATGCCTCTCCAACGCTCTTGGACTGGGCTATGACGTTGTCAACGCCCTCCTTCAGATGGTCGCAGAAATCAAGCTGTGCGCGCCTGGCAGCCTCCTTGGCTTCCTTTTTGGCCTTTTCATCAGGAGTGTCTTCCTTGTCCTTTCTTTCTATCTCCGATATGATGAATCCCGTCCTGTCCTCACCTACGTCCTTGCGCAGTTCGCTGGCCTCATCCTTCTTTCTGCGAAGCCATGCCGTGCCCTTAGTGACCATTCCGTCCTTTTTAAACGCAAGCCTGGCCATGTCGTCAACGGTGTTGAAGACATCTCCGGCAGTATCAAGGATCTTGTCCAGGGTGACGTCTCCCGTGACCTTAATGCCTCCGACTATCTCCTTGCCGGTCCTGGCGAACGCCTGGCCCAGGTACCTGCCCCAATGCTGGCCGGTTCGATGCACGTTCTTGCGCAGGAAGCCGTAATCCATCTTGATGCGGCCGTTCTTGCTTAAGCTTCCGGCCGCGCGGTAAAGCTGGGCATTGCCCTCTACGAATTCAAGCTCCTCGGAGGCACGGTTTACGAACTGCAGTGCCCTCTTGAACAGCTTCCAGTCTATGGCCGTGGCCCTTCCCCTGAAGAGCTGCCTTTCGTTGGCGAATATCTTGGTCAGGTCCGTGGTCTTGCTGAAATTGGTCCGGTCGCTGACCTGCGTGGAATAGAGGGTGCTCATGGCGGTAAAATACGAGTTCTCGTCGAGCTGTATGCCAACGTTTCCCTCAAGGCTTGAATCTATGTACTCGTCTATGAGCGCGTCCCTGCCGGCCTTGTTGGCAAACTCTCGCTCCGCCCTGCCAAAGAAGCTGCTCTTATACTTCTTTCTCGAAACGTCAAGGAAATCTCGCCTGGCCAGAACCTTGAAGAACAGTCTCTTCTCCGCATCGGTCAGCGAATGATATCCTGCCACTGCCCTTGATACGTCCTCGCTCTTGTCCCTGTCGGCATGCTCCTTTATGAGGTTCTCGAAGCTGTCCATTTTGAAGGATGCCTTATCCTTATGATCGGCCAGAAGCTTGACGTAAGCATCCGTGGCTGCCTTATTGCCGGCAAAGGCTATGTATTCCGTGGCATGGCTCATGGCGTGCAGTGCCATCTTCTTCTCGGATATCTCATCCATCAGGTCAAGCACGCGCTCAACGACCGTCCAGTCCACGACGGTATCACGGTTAAATGACTCATCGTCAAAGCAGTCCCTGGTGATGGACTTGCCCTTCAGGATCATGTCATCCTTGAGCTTGAAGCTCAATGCCGTCGTAAGGGCCTGCTTACAGGATTCAGGATCATCGAAGCCGTCCAGCACTTCCGCCCTGACCTTGGTGTCAGCGGATAGTGCTTCTATCAGCGCGTCCCTTTTTTCCTGGTCAATGACCTTGTCCGCGTCCGACTGGCTGGAATCAATTATCGTACGCTCCTGCATGAGCCTGACGAAAACCTTGAGATCCGAATCCGATAGATTTTTCAGGCGCTTTTTGACTTTCCTCATCCTGAGGGTTTTCCCGGCGTCCTTGTCAAGCTTTCTAAATGCCGGGATGGGGTTGAGTCCGGCGGTTGCCGCGGTGGCAGCCATTTTCTTTGCACTGACCGAATCCTTGTCGGCAAAGGCAATCAGCCTGGACCTGACGTCATCTATGGTCAGCGAATTGGGTGAAATGGCGTCAACGTACTGCTGCTGCGGTTTGCCGTAGTTTACGTACGCGGAATTGATGGAAGCATATCCGCGGGCCATGCGTTCCACGTCACGCCCGCTGGCTCTGGCACGCTTGTCCCTCAGGGCGTTTGCGAACTGCAGGGCCTTATCGTAAGCCGTGGCCGAGAACGCATAGTGTTCTATGTCGATCAGACCGTTCTTGCCGAAGTTTACGAGCTTATACAGGGCTTCCTTATAATTCAGGTTCACGTTAAGCGTGCCGCCCCTGACGTATTCGCCTATCTGTTTGGTTATCTCCTCATTCTGCCTGGCCGTGGCATCCCGGGGCGAGAGCAGGGCTGACGTGCCCTTGGTGCCGAGTCCGATCGAACCCTTGTCCATCATCATCAGGGCTATGACGAAGAGCTTCTTCTGGTCCTCATCCAGTTTCTCGTACTTGTTCAGCCTGCCGTGGAGGACGATCTCACTGCTCCTAATGACTTCGGCTATGTCTTTTTCGGTGACGTTTACGTCAGTCCTGTGCTGCTCGGCCTGCAGGTAATCCTCGCCCGATACGGAATTGCCGGTGAACTCGACGTGAGCGCGGTTCGTCCTGTCCGAATAGAATTCGCTGACGCGCTTGCCCCATTTCGCTTCGTCAAATTCCTTGCCGTCCCTGACTTCACCGACGAGCACGCTCATGAAGCATTCCCTGACGGCTCCCACCTGACGGTCAATATAGAGGTCAGGCATCTGATTATCCTTATGGAACCTGAGCACCCTCTTCCTGATGATCTCACTGACCATGGCCGAGTGCTGCAGGTACTTCATGGCATTGTCTGCCAGGTCGCCAAAGGAAGCGGCCCTGGAACCGACTCCGGTCATCAATACCGTCCTTAAGTCGGTCGATAAGTCCATGCGCTCCCTCTCAAGCGAGGGCTCCGTTATTTCGATGCCCTCAAAAGCCTTCAGCTTCTTATATTCTTCCCTGAACCTTTTATACTCCGGGCTTACGCGCAGCGCGGCCACGTCGGGTCCCTTCGGGGAGTCAAAGAGTCCACGTCCCGATGAGTCTCCATAGCTCTTGACTATGAACATCTGGGCTTCCTCTTCCGACATGGCGGGATCATCCTTCCCGTCCTGCTTCAGAAATTCGTACATCTTGGCCATGGAAAAGGCATGCCGGTAGAGCGTGTCCGTCCACATTCTGGTGCCTGTCGCGCGTTCGATCACGCTCTGTGACGCGCCCCCCTCGACCAGGGCATCGAGCAGCACCTGCGGTAACTCCAGGTCGCCGCAGTATTCACTTACGAGGCCGCGCATCTTGTCAGCCTTGGCCGTATTGAGCGACACCAGCTCCGCGCCCTTTTCCTTGACGCGGATCAGTGACTTGTCCCTGCGTACTTTGGTTATGGCAGTCTGGTCAAGCCCAAGGAACGCATTTCTGGACCTTACGCCCCTCTTCTTTTCCCGCCTTATTTTTTCAATCTTTTTGGTCTCTTCGATCTCAGGAGTCGGGTCATGGAACCCGCTCGCCTTCTCCAGGGCCTTCTTGATCTCCTCGTCGTCCTTATGCGCATCCTGTTTTACGCCTGCCATGATCCTGGCCACCTGATCCCTGGCATGCTGCTTGACGAACTCGGAGTCATACAGCTTAAAGAAGCCCTCCTCATCCAGGCTCAGTTCATGTATTGACGCTACGACCGCCATTCTGATGGCATCGGCCTCAGCTCCCTTGATTCCTGCCTTGGAGATTTCCTTGTCCGCCAGCTTCTCAGCCGCCTTGATGTTGTCCGCGGCGGACGTCTGCCCATCAGGTGCCGTATTAAGGAGCTTCGCGGAATAACCGACGAGCTGATCGGCAAAGAACTTGGCATCTCCGGTTATAGTGCCGCGATAGACGTCATCCAGGTGGGCATATGCATATGTAACGAGAGCCGCCTCCGGAACGGAACCCTTCTGCGATTCAACGGCCTCAAGCAGCGGCGCGAACTTAGGCAGCAGCTCGTTAGCCAAAAAGGCATCGAACTTTTTTTCATCTTCGGTCAGCAGGATGCCTCTGAAATCAGGTAGCCTCAGCATAACCTCTGACAGCACGCCAAATTTTTCGTCCATCCTGGCCATGTGCGCACCGTATCTCTCAGCAGCGACGGTTGCCTGCCCGGATATGCCGTCAGGCCCGATCCCGCTCAGATAATTGTCTATCTTAAGCATGGCCTCATTCCAGTCGCGCACTCCGTATCGCTCCAGGTTAAGCCTCTGGTCCTGAAGCCTGTCGTCCTCATGATCCTTGTCCGAGACTTCCCGAAGCCCCCTCATGAGGGGATCGAATCTCTCCAGGTAAGCATCCATGTCATCCAGTGATATCCCATGGTCACGCAGGATATTCTTAAGCTCCGGGGTTCGCTCTGCGACGCGCCTGGATTCAGCGGCCAGTACGCCCTTCAATGCGTCCTTTTTGCCCATTTGCGCGGCATAAAGCTTTCTATAACGCAGATAGGCATCGGGACGTGCTCCCGAAACAAACAGCATGAACCTGGCATCCAGGCTGCCCTTCATGGCATCGATGCGTTTCTGCTCTGCCCTGGCATTGCGCATTCTGGCAGGCATCTTCTCAGCATCCTTAAACTTACGCTTGCTTAAGTACTCACGGCGGGACAGCATCTCGCCCGTCGCGCCGAGGGTCGTGACCTGCTTGACCAGATCCTTAAAATCCTCCGGATTATACTCGCCGGCCTTATTCGCCAGGTTCTCCAGTATCTCCCATTGTTCCTCGGTATAGGTCACGCTCTTGTCATCTGCCTTCCTGAGGAACGTCTTGTTGTTGGACGAATAACGCTGCGCATATTGTTCTATGGCTTCCTTGCCCGCCAGGTACTTGTCCAGGAACAGGCTGGGATTGCCGTCCGTGATCGTAGTGACGAAGTGATCCCTGCGTGAAAACTCGATCTTATTATCCTGCATGGTGTGCAGGATGACGTTCTCTATCCTGTGCTCGAGCGGCGCGATGAAACGGATCATGCCGAAGAATCTGTCGCACTGGTCCATGATCTGTGATTCGGTGCCAAAAAGCCTGAGCGAGCCCAGGTTCCTTATCAGTTTTTTCGTGATTACGGCCCTGGTGGCAGGCGAAAACCTGACGTTCAGTTCCTGCTGTATATAAGCGTCCGTGTTTCTCTGCTGCTCGGTCAGGTCCTTTACTCGTTCCTCGAATTCCTCATCATTCGACTCGTCGATCAGCTGCTTCATGATCGGATATTCAAAGAGGCTGTCCATGTCGGACGGTACGTGCAGCTCCTTGCTAAACTGCCTGATCCGCTTCTCCGTCCGCTCCACGTAATCCCGGTTGGAGCTGGCATAATCCCCGATTATCTCATTCACCCGGGCTGCGACCTCGTCAGGCTTCAGGGTAAACAGTGCATCCTGACCAAGCCGTTCCGTTACGTGATTCCTGAGGATTTCGCGCATCCACGGCGTCTTATGCGTGACTTCATTGGCCCTGTCCACCATCATGCTGATGGCTATCCTGTTGGCAAGAAGGCGGTTGTTACGGTCTTCCAGAAAGGCAATGAAGTCATCCTTGTCCATGACTTCATTCATCGACTGACCGTTGATCAGCTCCTTGATCTGTTCGGAATAGCCCTTTACCAGCCACTTTTCGGCCAGCTGCGATTTTTCCTTTTCGGAAAGCTTGGGCCCATACTCGCCAAGGTCCGCGATGCGGACCATGTCCTCGGTTGCCTTTTTGACGCGGTACTCCTCCTCCCGCTGCTCCATCTCCTCGGTCGAAAGCCCCTGCTGCCTGTATTCCAGCTGCCTGGCTTTTTCTTCCGGCAATGATGCCTTGTAATCCTCTATCCGTCCGTTGATCCTGCCCAGTATGTCCGCCAGCCTCCTGACGATCTGGATCCTGCGCTCGCCCTTGCCCGTCCAGTGAAACCCGTCACGGGTATAGAGATAATGGCTGACGAACATTCTCGCGGTATAGAAAGTCTCAAAGAAGTCCGCGGTCATCTCCTCGTCGCCCACCTTGAACTTGCCGCCGGTCATGGCCAGGTTTATCAGGTCATTCACGGCATTGTACATGTCCATGAACGCCTCTGACTTGGAACTCTTGTCAAGAAGAAGTTCATCCCTCAGTCCCTTTAAGTCAAGCTCATCATACCTGGAATAATCGGCCGCATGCTTTCCGGTGCCCTGAGCCGTGTCCTGCGACTTATCGATCATCATCCATGCCGGATTCTGCACCTCTTCATAAGCAGGCTTCGTGACCTTGATCTCTGACGTTTGTTTCTGCTTCTGCAGTTCTTCTTCTCTTCCCATGTGTATTCTCCCTGTTTGGTCCTATCGGTTGTTTGCCTTCAAAAAGTCCAGGAATTCATCCTCAGGAATGGGTCTTGAAAAATAGAACCCCTGTATGAATTCCACTCCAAGCTCACTTATCACCTTCATCTGTTCCTCGGTTTCAATTCCTTCCGCAACTATGTTCATGTTCAGCTTACGTAAAATGTCGATCATGCCGGTCAGCACGTGTCTGGTCTCTCCCCTGGCTATGAAAGCGCAGACCTTCTCAAAGACGCGGATGCCCAGCGGAATGATCTGGCCGCCCTCCTCGGCGACGGGAATGAACCTGCCGGGCGGAACGATCTCTCCGTCCTCCGTCCTGATGCGCACGAGGGCTTCGCAGACGTTAAACCGGGACTCGGCAACGTTAAAGAATGGCTGATAGAAGACCTCAACCCGGTCATTTTGGAGGGCTTCGTCGATCAGCTCCCTGATCCTGTTCTGATCCCGCAGCTGCTTATCCGGCATTATCTTGACATCTTGAAGCTCTCAAAAAGCTTGCGCGTGATCTCCGGAGACGTCTGTCCTATCTCCTTGGGAGAAATGCCCATGACTGACATGACCGTCATGGCCATAATCTTGGTCTCAATCATCGGATTGAACTTGCTCGCACAGAATACCAGCGACTGGGCCATGTTCATGCCCACGTCCTCAACCAGCTCGCTGGTGTGTTCATAGCCCTTGGCATCGGCAATGATTTCAATCATGTTCACGTTGGCGATCTGGGTATTCAGGCCGTAATCCAGGAGCATGCTGTCTATCTTCTTGCCGTTTTCCCGTGCAGATTTCGTATTCGACTTCCTGCAGCCCTCACGGATCTCATGCACGCTCTTCAAGCCGTCGTCGGTGGTAAAGAAATAATCCTGCAGTGCCTTTCTGTCGGTGCATACGCGCATGGCAAACATCGCTATCTCCAGTCCGTCCTGTATCGCCTTGGAGAGCATGGCGGCAGGATAACTGAGCTTGCCGCCCCAGGTATTGATCGAATCGATGGTAAAATTGATCACGTCCGACGCGATGTTAAAGCCCTGCACGGCCTGTGTTATGGTCTCCGACATGCCGCCGTAAGCCTGGTGAAAGCACTCCCGTCCCAGGTTCTCAGCAACGTCCTGATCCAGATAGTCTATGCAGCTCTCAATGTTTTCAAGGTTAATCTCATTTATCATCTTTTGACATCCCGTAACCGACCGTCAGGCTTTAATTCATAATGTATTATTATAACATGTAGTCATGCGGTTTTCCATCAAACAACCAGCCTTGACTTGATGAAAAGAATAATTCAGGCATTTTTCTCATGATAGAATTGCCCTGCTCCAGACGGCCACCGGTTTTTCAGGATTCCATGCGGCATTGACAGGACTTGTTGAAGGCAGGCAGCCGGCTTTTACCCGTGTTTCCTCCGGGATGCATGACGTGTTCTTTCATTAACGTTTCCTCATTCTTTCTTGCCATTTCAGCTGACATTATTCATAATTATACTCGTGAACGCGATTAACTGCCATAAACACGCTTAACCCGGAGATTAGATTATGATACTTGGAGCATTGGAAGCAGGCGGAACCAAAATGGTATGTGCCATCGGAGACGAAACGGGCAGGATACTGGATCAGACGTCCATCCCTACCACCATTCCCGAGGAAACGATGCCTCTGATCATTGACTATTTTATGGATAAGGACGTCAAGGCGCTCGGAGTGGCAAGCTTCGGCCCCATCGATCCGGATCCCACGTCCGAGACGTACGGATACATAACCTCCACTCCCAAGCCGGGATGGACTAACTACAACATATTGGGAGAATTAAAAAAGACATACGACGTCCCGATGGGATTTGACACGGACGTGAACGGTTCCCTGCTCGGTGAGGTAACCTGGGGAAGCTCGAAGGGGCTTACAGATGCGGTATATATTACAATAGGAACCGGCATCGGCGGAGGAGTCATGTCGGGAGGCAATCTGGTTCACGGCATGCTTCATCCCGAACTCGGACACATGCTTATTATACCCCGCGCCAACGATCATTACGCAGGCAGGTGTCCTTTCCACGGGAACAATTGTCTGGAGGGCATGGCCAGCGGTCCCGCCATCGGAGAACGCTGGGGCAGGCCCGCGAAGGAACTTGCAGGCCAAAAGGAAGTATGGGAGCTTGAAGCCGACTACGTGGCCCAGGCCCTGACGAACGTAATCCTGACGCTTTCCCCAAAGAGAATAATACTGGGTGGCGGCGTCATGCATCAGGAGGTACTTTTCCCTCTGATCAGGACCCGGGTGAAGGAATGCCTGAACGGATACGTCAGAACCTCATTGCTTGACGACCTTGACAACTACGTCGTTCCCGCATCCCTGAACGACGATCAGGGGATCATGGGCTGCATCAAGCTGGCATTAAATGCATTGGAATGATACTCCAGTGCGATCATCGTCATGTCGTCAAACTGTTCGGTGCCTGCACGCTTTGGCACTGTATTTTTCCGGATGTTGAAGCATATCATAGGCTTCGTTGATTTCATTCATCCTGCGAGAGGCTTCCGGATCATTCGGATGGAGATCGGGATGATGCTTCTTCGCAAGCATCCTGTATGGCATGGGTATCAGGATCTATCGATAACAAAAGAATCCTCTGTCTTTTTTTCGTATAGTATAAACTTCCATCTCTGATGAAAGTCTCTTCTTTTTTTCATTTGATAAAAAGAAGCCAGGTAGTCAACGACTAATAAACCTGACATCGTGATCCCGGCGTATGTGATGATGGTACTGTCAGCATTCGAGATCACATCAATAATGCGCGGGAAAACACATCTCATAAAGGCTGTTATCATCACAGCAAATCCCATACTTGTAAATAGACTTGTATATCTGGTTATATGAAATGGAAGCCCCGAATAATCCCAGTAATAGATACCACACATTTTCTCTACAACATATCCCAAAACAATCTCACCTGTTGATACCATGGCAAAAACCGATATAAAGTACTTCACATCCGGATAACGCTCCGGTAAGCCCAATATGAGATAAAACAGTACTACAGCAATCCCATACCCGAGTAGAAACGGAAGATACATATTTCGGTTATCAACATAACCAAATCTAATTCCTATCCAGGCATTTTCAATCATAAAACCGATAAAAGAGCAGATTACGATGACTGATGCCCATGTAAAAACAGAATATTCTTCCATACTCATCATTCTCCCTATATCTGATAATAATGATACCTATCATTATTCCATGGGAACACTAATAAACATTCCCCTCCGCATAGTTTTGATATGGCTGAGGTACGTGCTCTTTCTCAGACCATATACGATCTGCTACCGGTGTCCACTGCTCTGCATATTTTTTACATTTATTACACAGTTCATCAACTGACTCATGCTCTTCAAGATCAGTGTTATGTGCCCCCGTTTCTTCAACCATCCTTTTAATGAGTTCCGGATTCTCAAGCATAGGACAAGGTCGCAAGTGATTATGATTAAAAGGTTGTCCGTCATGATAGGCCATAAATATCGGGCTCTGCAAAATGTCAAGAATCGAATGGTCGTGTATGTTTGAATCCGAATAATGGATGAAAACACACGGTTCGGCATCACCGGCTGAGTTAATATGAAAATAATTACGTCCGCCGGCTATGCATCCGCCAACATACTCACCGTCATTTTGGAAATCCATGGGATAAAATTCAATATCACATTCTTCGCTCCTGATGAAACGGATGCGTTCGATCATGTATTCTCTCTGCGACGGTGTGGGAAGAAGTTCTGTCACAGCCTTTTTCCCTACGGGCATATAGTGGAAATAAAAGCCAAAATGTGCGCCGTTATCCGCTATCATTCTGAAAAACTCATCAGATGTTACCGACTCGATATTGCGACTTGTATAGCAGACCGACGTGCCAAAAATGATCCCGTATTCGCCAAGAAGATGCATGGCATTCATAACGGCGTTGTAATGCCCCATGCCGCGTCTTGAGTCATTCACGGCAGGATCTCCTTCTATCGAAAGAAGGAACAGTATGTTTCCTGCCTTTACAACCTCTTCACACAACTCACGATTGATCAATGTGGAATTTGTATAGACAGCAAATTCAACATCATTATGCTTTCTGGCAAGTCTCAGAATATCACCTCTTCTAACCAGCGGCTCACCACCTGTAAGCATGTATAGGTGAGTCCCCAGTTGTTTCCCTTCACTTACAATCTTATCCATGTCCTCAAATGTGAGGTCATATTTATCTCCATATGTTCCTGACCAGCATCCGGCGCAATGCATATTGCAGGCACTTGTGGGATCAAACAGTATCAGCCATGGAATATTGCATTTGTAGGTTTCTCTATTTTGGCGTATTTCTTTCGTTCCACGCAGAAAAGCCTCGTAGCCAAGGTTCAATATGAATGTCTTTGCAACATTTGGATCTGCTTTATCGATTACATGATTGACGAGCCGCCACCATCTGTTATCATCATTACCTATTGCGTTCCTGAAGTTGTCATACACCTCGGGCTTTAAGGTATCACCCAAAAAGAATTTCGCAAGATCTACGGCTTTTGTCGCTGCCTTAGCGCGTTCCTGCGGATTCTTGTTGACTATGGCATCAGCAATCTTACTTACGATACCGCGCTGAGCATTATGTGTCATTTCTCTAAATCCATCCATTTCACACTCCTCCGTTTCTTCTTTACCCGGATTAACGGGCGTTGCCCCAAAACAAAACCGCAAACATGCCAGGACCCGTATGAGCTCCTATTACGGGACCAATCTCAATTATCCTTATATCTGCTTCCGGAAAACATGCAGCGATTTCGTCTTTTATCAAATCTGCCATCTTTGGATCATTCCCATGTCCAATAAGAACACCCTTACTTATTTCCGGACACCATCCGGTTCTCATTTTTTCCGTAAGTGTCCTTATCGCTTTTTTATATCCTCTTACTTTGGTAACGACTTCCAGCTTTCCATAATTATCCACGTGCAGTATCGGTTTGATATCCAGAATTGTTCCAACCGCGGCTGATGCGATTGAAACCCGGCCTCCATGGAGCAGATGATCAAACCGGTCTACTGCAAACCAATGACACAGATTTAGTCGGTGCCGGTAGAGCCAGTCGGATAATTCCTCAATCTTCATTCCTTCTTTCTGTCTGCTTGCTGCTTCAAGTACAAATAACCCCTCTCCTAAAGCCGCGCATAACGTATCCATACATATAATTGTTCTGTCAGGATATGATTCTTTAAGGATTTCAGCGGCTGACAAAGCATTTTGAAACATGCTTGACATACCGGATGAAAAACACAAATACAGAATATCCATTCCCTCTTTCAGCGCAGGCTCAAAGTATTCTGCATACATACTTGGATTGATAGCCGCTGTTGATGCATATTTACCGGATCTCAGCATTCCATAGAACTCATCTATTGTGAGATTCCCGTCATCCCCATATGTGTATTCTTTTCCGTCTACCGAAATGATCATCGGAATTATTTCCACGGTCGAAAGATCCATGTTGCATTCCCTGGTCAAATCACTTGTAGCATCAGTAAATATTTTATATTTGGCCATATTTCTGTTTTGATATCCTATTGTTTATCCCATGACTCCAACGCATTTGAAGCAAAAACCCTGACCTGTTTTATATCTCTTTCTCCCGGTTTACCACGATGCAATGGTCCGAATTCTCCTCTGCAATAAAACTCTTTATCTGCCAGCTTGATACCCTGTGCCTGAAGCAATTTCTTTACATATGAGTATGTAGACTTTATGATTGCCGCAGTACTGAAGTTGTATACGATTCCAATACGATGCGTATTCTCTTCAATAAATCTTCTGACATTTTCATCCAGTCCATAAGCATAAACACTGCTTCCAAGAAAGAGCACATCCACATCTCTTTTCAAAGGGACATCTACTGTCTCCGGTAATATCCCCAGTTCTTTGCCAATAGCCTCTGCAAGCTTTTTGGTATTACCACTCCTTGAGAAGTATCTGATTGCAACTTCCATCCTCTCCTCCAAAGATAAAAACATCTTGACTTAATGTTGTCACATGTGTATCATCGCATTGATGGAACAAATGTAACACCTGATGATATGTCAGTCAACAGCTGTACGGGCATCTGTGACAGATCGCTATAGAATTGTCACACCAAAGTGAACCGGAGGATATTCCATGAAAGATACAGAAAAGAAACACCTGTCAAATAATGAGGCGAATCGCCTGACACGAGAGGCGATCCGCACTTCCCTGCTATTACTTATGGAGCAAAAAGATTTTGAAAGCATTACAATTTCAGAATTAGTAAAGAGAGCCGGGGTTTCCCGTCAGTCATTTTACAGAAACTATACGTCTAAAGAGGATATTGTTGTTGAGATAGAAGAAAAAATTCTGGAATCTTTTGCAGAATCCTTAAACGATCCAAAATACGTGGATGATCCGCGCATGTGGCTGTATGATCTTTTTAATCTTGTAAGACAAAACAGGAAAATGGCTGCCGTGCTTCATAAAGCAAAGCTCTTTGACATTCTCTTTCCAAAAGCTCCTTTCATTGTCGAGAGAAAAATAGAAAACACATCAGAGAACGTGCACTATTATGTTATAGGTAGTTTAGGAGCGATTAAATCCATAGGGGAAGAATGGTTTATCGGTGGCATGAAAGAAAGTTCCGATGTCATGGCAGACATCTGTATGAACTTCTTCACTTAAACTTCTTCCCCTGGCTGCCGGTCTGTTCAGACTCAATGTATCACTTTTTCAATGAATGCGGACAGCCTTGTCAGATATCGCATAAAAGGTTCTGATGGTCTATGCCTACCTGATAACCAATGACCGGACGAAAGTGTCATTCAGTTTTTCTCTCTCAAGCGCCGCCAAGGCCGATCCGCTGGCGGCACTGGATCTCATCGTGGCAAATCTCGACAACGTCATTGCCGCCGATTTCCCCGATGAAGCAAGCAGAAATGAAACCAAGGCAACGTTCCTGCGGCTCGATGAAAAACGGAAGGTCGGCATTGCCTTGGATGCAAATGACAAAGCCACCATAAAAAGCTTCTACGATCATAATGCCAAATACAAATGGCACAGGGGCGTGCAACTGGGCAAGATGGGCAACGTCCAGTACACGACGGAAACTTACGCGCCGCTTCCCAACGAAGCACCCAAAGGACAATTCACGAACGCCGTGTCAATAGGCAGGTACGCATCCGACAAACCGCTGAAATATGATGTCGATAGTTTGTTCGCCAATCATGAGGGCATGACTTCCGCCTATAACCATGATGACGCCTTCGCCCATTGCCATACTCGCAAGGACGTCGTAAAAAAAGCCATCAAGAACATCCTTAACGAGATGACGTACAAACCTAAGCCCGCTGCAGCACGGAAATAAGGTAAATGATCAAGGGGACGGTTCTTTTGATCAGGTTGGATCAAGGGGACGGTTCTTTTGATCAACTTGATCAATTCGTTCAAGTTGATCACTTTGTTCACGCTGTTCAAGTTGATCAAAAGAACCGTCCCCTTGATCATCACCAGCCTGTTCAACCTGATCAAAAGAACCGTCCCCTTGATCAAATCTGAGATACGTAATCGACCTGCCGGGCAGGGTGAGAATGCCGTCGTTCAATGCCACCGCATCAGTTCCGGCATCATTCGCAGCCGCGAGCGTCGCGATCAGCTCCGCTTCACCGTAGCCGGCCTTGCCAAGGTCAGCCTTGACTTCATCTTCGCCGGTGTTGTATGCGATCAGGACCACGCCTCCGTTCCAGGTCTTGGTTATGACCGCCATATCCCCGTCCGTCAGCGGATCCACGACCCCGATGGTTCCCCTCGCGATCTCCGGATTCTCATTTCTGATGCGCAGCGCCTTTTTATAAAAAGAATACAGCGATCCCTCGTCCCCGATCTGCTCATCCGCAGGTGCCATGGTCTGAACCACGTCATCATCAGCGCCCTCGGGATCATCACAGATGCCCTGCGCATCGGCCGCAGACCAGTTCATGTGCAGCCGCTTGTTCTGGTCCAGGCTGCCCTTGGACTTCATCCCGATCTCCTCGCCATAATATATGAACGGGCTGC
>CALGGH010000208.1 GCA_937916415.1 uncultured Lachnospiraceae bacterium | reverse complement strand
GCGTTAGCGAAGGATCTCCGGTTGTGGGATTCTTCGCTTCGCTCAGAATGACAATACTCGTTAACTTAATGACATTGGCTTGTAAGGGGCATATCTTATAAATTTACGTATTGGATGAATCCAAAACAGCGAAAAATACGAAGTATTTTGAGCCTGTTCTGAATAGTTACAAAATACGTAACATTATTATAGCCGTTTGAACTTAATAATTCAACTGTTCTCGACTATATATTCAAGTAATTCATTCATCTGCTCATATAGGGCTTCGGATGATTCTGCATTCATTATGACGGATACGTAAGGGCTCCCGGACGCATTCCTTGAATACAGGATCAGGCAATGTCCGGCAGCCGCGGTCGTCCCGGTCTTGCCTCCTATGACGGTGATCGGTCCCGGCGCGTCATATGCGCCCTTTACGTAGAGGACGGTGGATTCGACGCTTATTTCCTTTTGGGTACCGTCCGCGGCATAGTATACGGTCTCATAGGACGGAGTCGCTATGATCTCGTTAAAAAGGCTGTACTGCAGGGCCTCACTGAATATCAGGTACATGTCGTATGCCGTGACGTAATGCTCGTCCGCAGTCAGACCGTGCGGATTGACGAAATGTGAATTCGTGGCGCCTATGGACAGCGCCTCCTCGTTCATCAGGTCACAGAACGCATCAATGTTGCCGCCGATGCCTTCAGCGATCAGCACGGCCACGTCATTGGCCGAATATATGAGCATCACGTGCAGCGCCTGATCGAGGGTCATGGTATCGCCGGGCTTAAGGCCTATCATCTGTGCGCCCGGCTCCGTGAGCTGCACGTTCTCAGATGCGGTTAGCGTCAGGTTGGGCGATGCGTACTTAAGCGCAACCAGCGCCGTCATGATCTTGGTCAGGGATGCAGGATGCACCTGCGCATTTGGATTCTTGGCAAAAAGGGTTTCATTATTGCCGACGTCAAACAGAGAACCCGCCCCGGTGGAACCCAGGTCGATCTTGTCGGTGGCAACGCTGTTGCTCACGACGCACAGATCCTCGGCAAACGAAGGAAAAGTGGCCGCCACTTCTTCCATCTGGCCGACGTTGTAGACTGAAATGTCATTATGGAGCGTATAGGGAGCGGCATACTCCGTCCCACACCCCGTCAACAGACATATGATCAAGGATATGGCTAAAATGCTCTTAAACCGCATATGAACTCGCTAACTTATTTATACATCTCTCGCCATTCCATGTCTCCCCGGTCAAGCGACTTGATCAGAAGCTCTGCGCTGGCCAGGTTGGTGGCCAGGGGAATGTTGTGCATGTCGCACAACTTGCTGAGATTGTCTATGTCGGGCTCATGCATCGCTGGGCCCTGCGGATCACGCAAAAAAATCACGAGGTCAATCTGATTGTGCTCGATCTGAGCTCCTATCTGCTGTTCTCCGCCGAGATGACCGGCCAGGTACTTATGCACGTTCAGATTAGTGACCTCTTCGATGAGCCTGCCGGTGGTACCGGTGGCATAAAGGTCATTTTTGCTCAGGATGCCCCTGTAAGCTATGCAGAAATTCTGCATGAGCTTCTTCTTGGCATCATGCGCTATCAAAGCTATGTTCATGAAATCCCCTCTCTGACTGCGGGCCTTATGTTACATTGCAGGCGTACGTTCAGCACCAGGCCGATGCCGATGTACATGCTGAACAGGCTCGTGGTTCCGTAGCTTACGAACGGAAGCGGAAGTCCCGTGTTCGGAAAAACCTGCGTGGCCACGCCTATGTTCATGAACCCCTGTAAAGCTATCAGGCTCCCCATGCCTGAAGCTATGATCAAGCCTGCCATGTCCTTGGACCGCTTAGCTATAATAATACATTCAATCGAGATTAAAATCAACAGTATGATAACCGTACACGTGCCCACAAATCCAAATTCTTCGCCTATTACGGCAAAAATAAAATCCGTCTGAGGTTCAGATATGAAATTACCGTTTTTGACCGAATTGATCTCGTCGGAATCATATCCCTTGCCCAGCAGCTGCCCTGATCCGATCGCCATTACCGAATTGATCTGCTGATAGGCTTCGGCGGTGGAATACTCTTCAGGATTGAGGAAGGCGAGTATCCTGTTCTGCTGATACGGCTCGATGATGGTCTGATCCGACTGCAGGACGAGCATCAGCAGGATCATGAATACCGGCACGGCCACCGCGAGAACTCCCAGAATGGTCTTCCAGCTGATGCCTGCCTCAAAAAAAAGGATTGCAAACAGCACCATCAGTATGATGGACGTAGACATGTCCGGCTGCTCATATATCAGGTAAAAGACCGGAATGAACAGAACCATGGTCATGATGAAAACCTTGATGGTCTTTATCTCCTCCGCATGTTTCATGAAAAAGGCGGCAAAGAACATGATCACGGCGATCTTGGCCACCTCGGACGGCTGAAACTGAATGCCGCCTATGATGATCCACCTGGTCGCTCCGCTCACTTTTACGCCCAGAATACGCACGGCCACGAGCAGTGCTTTGTTGGCTGCGTATATCACCCAGTAAAACCTGAGTATCAGGTGATAATCAAAAAGGGACAAAAAGATCATTATGAACGTGCCCACGATCACGCCCATCAGCTGCTTCGAATGATATGATTCATTAGCGCTCGATACCGCAAAAATACCGATTACGGCCAACGCGGTCACGAGAACGATCAGCTTAAAGTCATAATCCCTAAGCCGATACAGCTTGATCAGCTTCTCATTCCTCTCCCGTCACGCTGCCGTAATTAAACCTCTTCCAGAAATCCCCGTCTATCGTTGACATGACGATCTCCGTTTCCACCAGGTGCGCCATCTTCGGCACGGGCTGGCTCTTGGACCTGATCGTCCACTTGGGTTTCTCCTTGGGCTTGTGCTTGATCCCCGCAATTCTCAGCTTCTCGGGATTCATGTCGAGCGCGCAGATTATGCGCCCGGCATCCCCGTTATTGCCGGCATATGCCTGTCCGCGGAGTGCCCCGTAAACTATGATGTCGCCTCCCGCGACCACGGCGGTGCCGGGATAGACGTCACCGAGTATCAGCAATGATCCGGGCACCTCCAGCACCCGTCCGTCCTTGATCGTCTCCTTGATGACCTGCATCTCGACGTCCATTTTGACCTCAGACCTGAATTCAAGCTGATCCAGCGCATTGGTGATCATGTCCTGCACCAGCTTGTTCTTGCCGGCCACGCAGGCCACCTTGATGCTGGACGACGAAGTGATGACGTTCACCAGTTCCCTTTCGGTCCGGGAGTCAACGTCCCTGTCCTCAAAGCTCACGGCTATCGTCGCATCCTTAAAGAATGCGGCTGATTCCTTGAGCTTGGCAGCCAGGTCCTCCTTTATCACGTCCATGTCCGCATCGGGATCCAGATGAATGCTAAGTCCCCTGTTATAGCTCTTGATCAGTACGCTTCCAGCCATTTTTAATCTCCGTTTATCGTTCCTTCTTCTATGGTTACGTTGCCGACTGCTTCTTCCTCTTCCGTCAGGTTGAAGTAATACTTGTATACTTCCCTGGCGATCTGCGCCGCATAGTCGGACGTGTATCCGTGTGCCACCCTGACCGACACGCTGATCTCGGGCTCCTCATATGGCGCATAGCTTACGAACAGCGCATGATTGGGACGGGACCTGGATTCCTGCGCGGTACCGGTCTTGCCCGCCACGTTGACGGCCAGGGTTGAATAATATTTCTTGGATTCCACGACTCCGCGCATGCCGGCGTGTATTATGTTCCAATAGCTTTCCGGCATGATTATCTCGTTCCGGACGTCCGCCTCATAGTTTTCCTTGAGGTTGCCGGAATAATCAGTGGACTTGGTGAGCAGCGTCAGGTTGTAGCAGACTCCGCTGTTGGCCACTGCCGTCACGTATCTGGCCAGCCCTACCGTGGTAAAGTTGTGGGTGCCCTGTCCTATGGCGCTTCGGACGGGATCCAGGTCGGAAACCTCCGGCGCGGCTTCGTCGATCTGTATGCCGGTTGTCTCGCTCAGTCCGTACATGTCGGCATATTTGGCGATCTTGTCGAGACCCGTGTTTGAATTAAAGGTTCCGGAAACCGTCGAAAGCCTGTATCCCACCTCATAGAAAAAGCAGTTGCATGAATTGGTGATGGCACCGGCGACGCTCAGTGCTCCATGTGCGCCGGGATATTTCCAGCATCTGGCGGGCGTGTCGATCTTGTCAAAAATGCCATGACAGGTGATCGTCTCCGACGTGCCCACCACGTCCTCCATGAGTCCCGCCGTGGCAGACACCATCTTGAAAGTCGATCCCGGAGCCGTCTTCTGATAAGTCGCGTAGTTGATGAGCGGGGATGCCTGCACCGTCCTGATGTGTGCGTAGTAATCGGCATCCACGCCGTTGGCCATCTTGTTGTTGTCATACGTAGGATAGCTGACGAGCGCCAGTACCTCTCCGGTATTTACGTCGGTGACCACTATGGATCCCGAACAGGGATCAAGCCCCAGCTCTGCAGGCGTGAGGTCCAGGTTCTCTATGCGGTTGTGCATGAAGGCGTATGCCGTCTCATTGCCGTTCTTAAAGGAAGCGTACTCCTCCTCCGGTATGTCGACCTGGTCCTGGTCAAGCAGGAGCTGGCATATCTGCCTGCCGGTGATCTCGTCATTTAGCAGCATGTATTTATACAGCCTGTTGGTAAAGTCGTCGCTGCCGTCAAGCATGCCGCGCACGTAATCGCTCAGCCTGTCGAATATCTCTGTCTTGTCGGAATACTCACCGGCAACGTCCAGCAGCCCTATGTTCACCCAGCTCATCGAAATGCAGTATTCGAGATATTCAGCCATGGATATGGTCTCGTCATTCGTCCAGGCAACGTAGGTCGGATCATTTTTGTCGATCAGCGTCTCGTCCAGGACGCCGGCCGAATACAGCTTTGAAACGATCAGGGACTCATATACCTGATATTCCTTCGACAGATCCTTGTACGGAGTCCTCTTTTCATAGAGCTCGCTCTTTATTTCATCGAGCACGGCCTCATTTTTGACCAGGTAGGTCTCATATACGGCACTTTCGGTTTCCGTGGCATATTGACTCGTGAAATGATCTATGTCGATGACGTCGTTCTCTATGCATGCGAAATACACTGAATAGATCGGTATGACGATGTCCGAGCTCGAGGAGTTCTCAGAGCTGTTGTATTCCTTGATGTTGGCCAGCTTGGCCAGAATTATGGCGGCCAGCTTTTCCTCGAGGATGTCCGTGGCGGCTTTCTGCAGGTCCGTGTCTATGGAGAGATAAAGGTCATCGCCCGCTATCGGAGCGACGTAGTTGGTCGTGGATATCTCCTTTCCCACGTTGTCTACGTATACCGTCTCGCTTCCCTTCGTTCCCTGGAGCGTGAGCTCCATCGATGACTCTATGCCGGACTTGCCGACGGTATCATTCAGGTCGTAATCCGGATTCTCTGCCTGGAGCGCGGCCAGCTCATCCTTGTCGATCTTGCCCGTATAGCCGAGTATGTGCGACATGTACTTGCTGTAATTGTACTTTCTGATCGTGTCCTCGTATATGTTCACGCCAGGGAGCGAATCCCTGTTTTCCAGGACTTTGGCGACGGTTTCGCTGCATACGTCCATCGCCACGGTCGTGGCAATGTACTTCTGGTAGCTGTTGGTGTTCATGTTATACCTGACCGTCAGGACCTTGAGCAGTTCCTCGGGCTCGTATCCGAGTCCCACCTCGAAGCTGTTCTTGTCTCCGGCCCTTTTGTAATCTCCGATGCCAAACTTGGACCTGCCGCACAGGTACTCGATCACGTCATCCGCCGAGGCATTGCGTTCCCTGACCTCGAGGTCATCGATCAGGTTATGACCGTATACGTCGGCCAAAAAGCGGGACTTTCTCGTTCCCTCCAGATTGAACGCATAATTGCCGTACTTATCCAGGCCAATGCCGAAATCGGTGATCGTTTCGTCTCCGTTTTCCTCGATCAGCCTGATGAGGTGCCTGATGCTTTCGTTCAGGGCCGCATTCTTGCCGGATCCCGACTCATACACGTCCTCGATGGTAACCGAATACGCCAGCTCGTTATATGCCAGCAGCACTCCGTTCCTGTCAAATATCTTGCCCCTGGCCGCCTTGATGTCCCTGTTTTTTTCGATCGTCATCTGAAAATCTTCCAGATAGGAAGCACCGTTTACGATCTGCAGGTCAAAAACGCGATGGATCAGGGCGGAGCCAAAGCCGATTATCAATATGAACAGGATCAGCAGCCTCGAACTCAGGATGCTGACCAGTTTATCCCTAAAATCCTCTATCATCTAAATCAACCAAAATAATGTCCGTTTCAAGTGGACTAAGACGGACGTTAATGAAGCTGCGGCTGTACTGCCTTGTGGACCTTGAGTATGATGGGATAAGCCAGCAGCGACAGGATGACCGTAGCGATAACCTCCGGCACGATGACGTGTCCCGCGTAAAAGCCAAAATCAAAACGTCCCCTCAGCAAAAACAAAAACACGTAGCAGGAAAGCCCGTAAGCGACGTCGGAACAGATGATCAGTCCCAGCGGCAGCTTGATGTCCTCGGGGTAGAATATGTTGCGGAACTTGCCGTTCAGATATCCCAGATACATGAATATCAGGGCATAAAATCCGTTGAACGAACTGAAAAAGACGTCCATCAGCGCACCGCAGGAGAATCCCACCAGGAGTCCGAAGATTTCCCCTTCCATGAAGCCAAAGCATGCGGTGAGGATGATCAGCAGGTTTGGCACGGTATTGCCCAGCTTTATGCCCGAAAAGACCGTGCTCTGGAGTATGAAGCAGAGCCAGACTCCCAATACGGCCGCGATTATCTTTTTAATCATCTTCTGCCACGTCCTTTCTTTTCATGATGATCAGGACGTCCGAAACGTGTTTAAAATCCACTGCGGGACGGATCGTTCCGGATTTGGTGATGTTGTTGGAGTCAGGACTGATCGTGTCCACGTATCCGATGAGTATGCCGGGCAGGTATTTATCCGAAATGTTGCTGGTCACGACCTTGGCGCCGGCCGTTACCTCATCATCCGAATCCACGAGCTGCGAAAACGCGATCACGCCCCGCTCATACAGCTCCAGGTCACCGGTGACCATGAGTATGTCCGAATTAGACAGGATCTGCGACGAGACGTAGGAATCGTCATCTATGATGCTCTTTACCTGCGCCCAATGAGCTCCGGTGGCAGTCACCCTTCCCACCAGGCCTCCTTCCGCCATTACGTTCATGTCGATCTCTATGCCGTCCCTGGCGCCCTTGTCAACTATGAAGGTCGTGTACCAATTGCCGGCATCCCTGGATATTACCCTGGCACCGGTCTTTTCATAGGATGAATATTCGTTGTCCAGGTTATAGAGCTCCCTGAGCACTATGAGCTCGTACTTATCCTGCTGAAGCAGCGTGTTTTCGGTGGTGAGTTCTTCAACCCTGGCCTTGAGTTCCTCGTTTTCGTCCAGGAGCTCACGGATCGTGGAGAGCTGTTCCGCGCGGTTGGCCATGTAGTAGCCGACCTTGGATATGCCGTTCTCAAAAGGCACGACGATAAAGCCCACGCAGTAGTTCAGGGCATTGCCCATGAAGGACGTCGTATAGCACAGGATCATCAGTACCGTGCATAAAATTGTTAAAATAAAAAGGAGATATTTACTGGTAAAGGTAAATTTTTCTCCTTTTTGTTGTACTACGGGACTCATAAATGTGTGTGTTTATCTGGGCACGTATGCCACCGTTCTGAAATGATCATCCTCGATTACCTTGGCCAGCCCGTCAACCACGCTGGTTATGGGCGATGCGGCAATGTTGACCTTGAGTCCGGTGCCTGCGGCAATCTGCTCTACCAGGTTGGCGGTCTGAGATGCGCCTCCGGTCAGATACAGGCCATGCTTGTAGATGTCCGCTGCCAGTTCAGGCGGCGTATGCTCCAGGATGACGCGCACGCTGTCTATTATCGTGGTGAAATTCTCCTTCAGGCAGGAATCCACGAGATCGGTGGGAATCGACCTTTCAACCGGCAGCCCGGTCACGATGTCCCTGCCGTACACGATGGCGTTTTCCTTGTCCTGCTCGAGCTCGTAGAGATTGTTCTTTACCTGTGAAGCGGTCTTGCCTCCTATGATCAGGCTGTACTCGCTGCGGATCGCGTTACGGATGCTGTCGTCAAACTTCAGGCCTCCGACCTTGACGAGCCTGGAGAGGACTATGCCTCCGAGCGAAAGGATCGATATCTCGGTGGTGTCAAATCCGACGTTGACCACGAGAACTCCCTGGGCGTTCAGCACGTCTATGCCCATTCCGATGCCGTCAGCGACTGCCTTTTCCACTATCATGACCTTTTTGGCCTTTAGGTTCGCTTCCTTGACCAGGTCATAAAACGCCCTCTTCTCAACTTCCGTGACGTCCCAGGGGATGGCCACGTAGTAGTCGGCGGGATGAACGGAGTTCTTCATCAGGTCAAGCATGAAATGCCGAACCAGAGTCTCCTCGTATTTGAGCTCCGCGATCACGCCGTTGCACAGCGGATATGACAGATGGATGTTGGCAGGAGCCTTTTCATACATCTCATAAGCGGAATCGCCATAGGCAAAGAGCTCATCGGCATCATTGACCGCGATCATGTTCTTCTCTATAAGCGTATGTCCGTCATTTCCGTCATATATCTTGATGTTGCTGGTACCCAGGTCAATTCCGTAGGAATTCATGAATGATGTCCCCCATCGTTATTAAAACATACAATGCGAAAAAGTATTTTATCACAAACGGGCGTCTTCATCAAGCAGGCACTGACAGGCCATCAGTATTCCCGCCTTGCCGTGAGGCCAGGTAAGGCCGCCCTGAAAATAGGCGGAATACGGGGGCCTAAGGGGCCCATCCGCCGAGAGTTCTATGCTGGATCCCGATATGAAAGCTCCCGCCGCCATGATCACCTCGTCATCATAGCCGGGCATGTCCCAGGGCTCGGGAGTGACGTATGAATCCACGGGTGCGGCCGACTGTATTCCCTTGCAAAAGGCTACCAGGCGTTCGGGTTTCTCCAGCACGGCCTGCTGAATTATGTCGAACCTCTCTTCCCTCGAATCCGGATAAGCCCTGATGCCCATGTCCTCCAGCATGCATGCTGCGAAGATCGCGCTCTTCAGCGCGCTGGCGGTTACGGTAGGCGCCATGAAAAGTCCCTGATACAGGCTGCGCATCGCGTTCAGGGATGCGCCGACTTCCTTGCCGAGTCCCGGGGAAGTGAGCCTGTAGGAGGCCTGTTCCACGCACTCCCTGGTTCCGGCTATGTATCCGCCTATCGGCGCGAGACCTCCTCCGGGGTTCTTGATCAGGCTGCCGACGGTCATGTCGGCTCCCACGTCGCCGGGTTCGATCGTCTGGACGAATTCGCCGTAACAGTTATCAACCATGCATATCACGTCGGGCCTGATGCCCTTGACGAAGCTTATCAGCTCGCCTATGCGCTCCACCGACAGCGTCGGCCTCGTGGCATACCCGCGTGAACGCTGTATCTCAACGAGCCTGGTCCGCTCATTTATGGCAGACCTGATGCCGTCATGATCAAAGCTTCCGTCAGGCTTGAGGTCCACCTGGGCATACGTGATGCCATATTCTGCCAGGGAACCCTTGGAAGGCCTTATGCCTATGACCTCATCCAGGGTGTCATAAGGCTTGCCGGCCGGACACAGCATCTCATCTCCGGGACGGAGGTTGCTCATCAGTGCAAGCGCCAGGGCATGCGTGCCGCAGGTTATCTGTGGCCTGACCAGCGCGTCCTCCGTATTAAACACGTAGGAATATGCTTCTTCTAGCTTGTCGCGTCCCTGATCGTTGTAGCCGTATCCGGTGGATCCGTACAGACAGCCCTCCGAGATCCTTGCCCTTCTGAAGGCGTTAAGCACCTTGATCTGGTTGTATTCTGCCGTTTCGTCGATGCCTGCGAACCTGTCAGTCAGGGATTCCAGGATCACGTCGGCCCTGTTCATCAGATCATCGCTTATGCCAAGTTCGCGGTATATTGTTTTTAAGTCATGCTTTTCGGACGTATGCATTAGTTGCGTATCAGTCTTTCTAATTTTTGAAACTGTGTATCGGAGCGGGAATCCTGCCCTTTCTGTTTATGAAGTCATCACATGAGAACTGATTGACCGGCATGACGGGCGCGTATCCCAGCAGGCCGCCGAATTCCACCCTGTCTCCGACTCCCTTGCCGATCACCGGAATGATGCGCACGGCAGTGGTCTTTTGGTTGACCATGCCTATGGCCATTTCGTCAGCGATGATGCCGGATATGGTCGTGGCCCTGGTGTCACCCGGTATCGCTATCATGTCGAGCCCTACGGAGCATACGCAGGTCATGGCCTCCAGCTTTTCGATGGTCAGCGCCCCTGCTTCGACAGCCTCGATCATGCCCTGATCCTCCGAAACCGGTATGAATGCACCGGAAAGCCCGCCCACGTATGAGCTGGCCATGACTCCGCCCTTTTTTACTGAATCGTTAAGCAGGGCCAGTGCCGCAGTGGTTCCGGGGGCACCCGCCTTTTCCAGTCCGATCTCGCACAATATGTCAGCCACGGAATCTCCGATGGCCGGAGTAGGCGCTAAGGAAAGGTCCACGATGCCAAAAGGCACGTCGAGCATCCTGGAAGCTTCCCTGGCAACCAGCTGTCCGACCCTCGTGACCTTGAACGCGGTCTTTTTGATCGTTTCGCACAGCGTCTCGAAATCAGCGCCGCGAACCTTGGAAAGCGCGTATTTCACGACGCCCGGGCCGCTGACGCCCACGTTGATAATCGCATCCGCCTCGGTCACTCCGTGAAAGGCGCCCGCCATGAACGGGTTGTCATCGGGAGCATTGCAGAATACCACCAGCTTGGCACAGCCCAGGCAGTCATTTTCCCGGGTAAGGCGGGCCGTATCCAGGACGACTTCGCCCATCAGGCGCACGGCGTCCATGTTGATGCCGGTCCTGGTGGACCCCAGGTTGACGGAGCTGCATACTATCCCGGTTTCGGACAGCGCCTCGGGAATGGATTGTATCAGCATTTCATCTGCCTTTGTCATGCCCTTGCTGACCAGTGCCGAATAACCGCCGATGAAATTGACGCCCACCGCATTCGCGGCCCTGTCAAGCGTCCTGGCGATCTTAACGAAATCATCGCTGCCCTTGGCCGCGGCTGAACCGACTATGCCGATCGGAGTCACGCTGATCCTTTTGTTGACTATCGGGATGCCATACTCGCGTGATATATCCTCACCGGTTTTTACCAGGTTCCCGGCCTTGGCCGTGATGCGCTCATAGATATTGTCACAGACCTTGTCAATGTCTGAATCCATGCAGTCCAAAAGGGACAATCCCAGCGTAATGGTCCTCACGTCCAGATTGTCCTTTTCGATCATGTTGTTCGTTTCGTTGACTTCATATATGTTCAGCATAACCACTCCATGATGAATATTGGTTTATATAATCTCATGATTCCGCTTCAATGCTCCGTCATATCCTGTGCATGGAATCAAATATCTCTTCCTTCTGGCATTTGATGATGACTCCTATGTCGGAGCCAACGGCCTCGATCTGGTCAGCCATGTCGCCGAACCTGACGTCGGCGCCGGAGACGTCGACCACCATCATCATGTTGAAATATCCGCCCGTAATGGTCTGGGAAATATCCAGGATGTTCACGTGCTGTGCCGAAAGATAGGTGCAGACACGGGCGATAATCCCCACCGCGTCCTTGCCGACCACCGTAATAATCGCTTTCTTCATCGTTTTCCCCCCGGGCGTTGATAGCCCTGTTTTATCCATATCTGCCTTTTATCCGTCCTTTTCGGGCTGAGCCGGGCTGCCGGAATGATTCATCCGGAACCTGCCTGCCCGGCGTCAGAACGCCCAGGTCCCGTCCCGGAACCCCTCGATCTCCGAGCCGTCCTCCCGGGTACCCGTGATCTTCAGATCCGAAGTGCCCACCATGAAATCCACGTGGCCAGCTACTGTTCCCTCGGCCGCGTATGCGTCCCGTGCCGCTGTAGTCAGAGTAC
>CALGGH010000207.1 GCA_937916415.1 uncultured Lachnospiraceae bacterium | reverse complement strand
GACTGGAGTTCAGACGTGTGCTCTTCCGATCTCATCAAAAAAGGCGACGAATTGCCGAAAATGTCGGTTCCCGTCTTAAAAAAGTCGCTCTCATGCGGAGTAAAGCGCGTTTCGTAGTCACTGACGTTTACCGTGGAAAAGTTGCTGTAGCCATAGTTAAACAGAGTCTCGGTATCATAAAACTGTTCCGGGGATTCCTCCATCATGACCACGCAGATCAATTTCATGCCGCTCTGCTCACAGCAGGTCACCAGCGTCTGCCTGGCGTCGCCGGTATATCCGGTCTTGCCTCCCTTGATTCCCTCATATGGGACTTCTCCGTTGATCAGGGCGTGCTTATTGTTGAGATAAAAGTCATCCGGCTGGGTTTCCGTCGGCTCGAAGTGATACCTTGCGGTGTTTCCGATGCGCGAAAGCATCTCGTTGGAAAAGTATTCCCTCGCGATCAGCGCGAGGTCCCTCGCGGTGGTATAGTGATCGTCATCATGATATCCGTTGGTATTGGCAAAATGCGTATGCTCACAGCCAAGCTCGGCTGCCCTCTCATTCATCAGATCCACGAACGCGTCCACAGATCCGGCCACGTACTCGCCAACCGCATTGGCGACCTCGTTGGCGCTGCCCACCATGATGCCATAGAGGCTCTGCTCCAGCGTCAGGGCTTCCCCCGCGTCCATGCCTATGGTCGATCCGTCCGACGGAACCGAATGCACCGCGTCGTAGCTGAACTCAACCATGTCGTTCAGGTCGCCCCTCTCCATGGCGATCAGGCACGTCATGAGCTTGGTGGTGCTGGCAGGATAAAGCTCCTCATCCACGTTTTTGGCATACAGAATGGTTCCGGTCGCACAGTCCATGAGTATCGCGGCCTCGGCTCCCACTTCGGGGCCGGCCGGCCACCCGGGTATCTCATTGGACTGGATCGGCAGCTTCCTGCGCTCCCCGGCATTTGCCTCCAGTTCCTCAGGAGTCTCCGCGCGCCCGGACTTGGCCGCGAATCCGGCTATGGGCAGCGACCACGTAACCATGACAACGCACAGGAGCAGGCATGCGAATTTGATTATCGTTTCTTTGTTTTTTTTCATGCAGCCATCCCGGACGATCATCCGGGCATACTATTTTTATGATTCCTCTGAATTCCAGTGCAGCCTGTGCAGGTTTCCGGCTTTCTCCAGTCCCTTAAACCCCTGCTGCCTCAATGCCTCATAGAGCACCACCGCCACCGCGTTGGACAGGTTCAGGCTGCGGACGTCCTCAGCCATGGGGATGCGGATGCAATGCTCCTCGTCATCCACGAGGATCTCCTCGGGAATTCCCGCGGACTCCCTGCCAAACATGACGTAATCGTCCGGACCGTACGTTACGTCCGCGTAAGTCCGCCTTGCCTTGGTCGTTGCCTTCCAGATGACGGCTCCCGGGTGCGCTTCCAGAAAATGCGGATAATCCACGTACCTGGTCACCTCCAGGTCATGCCAATAGTCAAGGCCGGCCCTTTTAAGCGCCTTTTCGTTTAACTGAAAGCCCAGCGGCTCGATCAGGTGCAGCGGCGTGCCCGCAGCCAGGCACGTCCTGCCTATGTTTCCCGTGTTTGCGGGGATTTCCGGTTGGTGTAACACTACGTGCATGTTTCGTTTTGACCCATGGGGACGGAATCAGTGTGGCATTTTAAGTTACGATTAAACAAAGCATTGATCGAGTCAAAATGACACTCTGACTCCGTCCCCGAGTGTCATGAACCGCTGACTCTGTCCTCATGGGGCAAAATGACGTATTTACAGATCGGGTTTCCCAGGGCCGAGAACCTTTCCTCATACTCGGTCATGACGTTGCCCTCGTTCAGGACGGGATCGGCGTGCAGGTCATGCGTTACCACCGGCATGCTCCATCCCTCCAGCTCGGCCTCGGCTACGGCGAAGTCGAACAGGTCGCGGTTGTCCGTCTTGAACTCCACGCGTCCGCCCTCCGACAGCATATGGGCATACCTGCGCAGGAATTCCCTGGAAGGAAGCCTCCTCTTGGCATTTCTCTCCTTGGGCCACGGATCGGAAAAGTTAAGGTATATCCTGTCAACCTCGCCCCCGGCGAACACGTCCTCCACGTATTCGGCCTCCATCCTGATGAAGGCCACGTTGTCCAGCGGCTCCTCTTCCAGCTTCTGCACCGCCCTCAGCAGCACGCTGGAGTATTTTTCTATGCCCACGTAATTAACGTCCGGATGCAGGCGGGCATTGTCCATGATGAACCTGCCCTTGCCCATTCCGATCTCTATGTGGAGCGGGTTGTCATTGCCAAAATGCTCCCGCCACCTGCCTGAGAGCTTCTCGGGCTCGTCGATGCAGAACCTGCTGGCCGCGATCGCCTCCCTCGAGCCCGGTATGTTGCGTAATCTCATGTCCGTCCTTTTTCGTCAAAAAACCTCATGGCTCCGAATTTCATCAGATCCCCATGCTTTATATTCCCTTAAAGCGGAACTTAAATTCCATATGCCCCTGCGTCTCCACGAGGTACTCGGGATGCACCCTGGCCCCCCAGGAATCATCTCCTCCGATGCCCATCTGCGCCATGCTGACCCTGATCACGGTGTGATGCACGGGCGGCAGCTCATGCGCGTGAAACGCGTTTTCCATCTCATGCGGGGTATACGGCAGCGCCGAGAAGCACATCGGCTCTCCGAGCGAAGTGAAGCGCAGTCCGCGCCCCTTAGCATCGGTAACCTCAGCCCACCTGACGTCTTCCTTGTTGCCGCATTCCTGTGGAACGAGGTATTTTGCCATGTTGTCCGCCACCTTGTTCTGCCAGATGCCGAACCTGCCTCCGCGCTTGCGGTCGGCGTAAGTCTCCTCGGGGCCCCTTCCGTACCAGCGGATATTTTCGTAATCCGCGTCGAGGACGAAGATCATGCCGAATTCCGGGCAGTCCCCAAGCTCCGGCACCGCGTCATGCATGAGCGTGACGTCCATGCTGCCGTCGGGACGCACTTCGTATTTAACCTGCACGGCGGCCTCGGGGCTGGTCGGAAGCTTATGTGTGAACGTCGTCACCAGGTTTCCATCCCGTACTCCGATCTCAGGGATCAGTATGTCGAAATTGGCCGTCTTCTTGTGCGTGAGGTAGAGCGACGCGATCTTCCACTGCGCATGCCTCTGAGGCGACACGCTGCCCCGGTCGTTGTCCACGGGCGCACGCCAAAAATTCGGCTGCGGCACGCGGTTGCCGTATACGTACTCACGGCCTTTGTATACGTAGGATGCCAGGCCGCCCTGTCCGGGGGTAAACAGCACCCTGAAGTCATCCGAATGCACGCCGAAATTCTGCGAGCCGGTGATCACTTCATAGGATCCGCGGTCGACAGGGCCTTCACCGTCTCCGGCCGCTCCCGTCTTCTCACCCACGGTAAACACGTACTGGTCAAAGGCCACCTCATGACCTGCGGGTGCATAATCACGATCCTCGCGCAGCTTAAAGGAAACCAGGAATACGTATTCGCCCGGTTCCGGGGGAATCTCTGCCGGCAGGGGATAAGTCCTGTCGGAAAGGGGCGGCACGTCGGTGGCAAAGGGCATCCTTGACTTCTCCTCGCCTTCCCTCAGAACGATCAGCTCGGCGTCATATTCGGAAGTGTCCGTAAAAAGATGCCTGTTGATGACGCGAACCCCGCTTTCGCTGATCTCGCACTGTATCGGCTGATAATTGTACTTGACCTCCTGCATCTTGGGTGACGGCGTGCGGTCTCCGTAGCATATGCCGTTGCCCGAGAAATTGTATTCGCTCGGCCTGTCGCCGAAGTCGCCGCCGTAGGCCTGATATTCATTGCCGTAGCGGTCCTGCGCGATGATGGACTGATCAACGTAATCCCAAATGAATCCGCCCTGGAATCTCGGCTCCTCATGCATAAAGTCGGTGTATTTGTGCATGCCGCCGCAGGAATTGCCCATGGCGTGTGTGTACTCGCACATGATGAAGGGCTTGTCCGGATTCTCCTCCAGGAACTTCCTTACCTCCGTCACGGGCGTGTACATCTGAGTCTCCATGTCCGAAGTCTCCGGTCGCCTGCGGTCATGCAGGATGCTCTCATAATGCACGAGACGGTCCGGATCGAGCTCATGGAAAAGCGCGGTCATGTCTGCGATCACGTCACCGCCGAAGGATTCGTTGCCGTCAGACCAGATCAGGATCGACGGATGATTCTTGTGTATCTCATAGCAGGATCTGACCCTGTCAAGCAGCAGCGGCTCATATTCCATGTGATTGGACGGCAGGATGCGGTCAGGGTCCTCCCACGCATCGGGCGCGCACCAGGTCCCATGAGTTTCCATGTTGTTCTCGGCTATCATGTATAGTCCGTACCTGTCGCACAGGTCGTAGAGGGCCTGATCGTCGGGATAGTGCGAGGTACGGATCGCGTTTATGTTGTTCCTTTTCATCGTGAGGACGTCGAGCAGCGTCTCCTCATAGGTCACCGTGCGTCCGGTGCGGCATGAGAATTCATGACGGTTCACTCCGTTGAATTCGATGCGGCGGCCGTTGATGCACATGATGCCGTCCTTCATCTCGAAGCTCCTGAAGCCCACGTTCTGCCTGACCTGCTCGACCTCCAGGCCGGCGTTGTCATAAACTCTCAGCGTCAGCTCATACAGGTACGGCTTCTCCGCGCTCCACAGGTGCGGGGACTTTATCTCACAGTCATGCTCATCATCTCCGACGCTCCATTCGTCCCTGGCCACGACCTCGCCGTCGGCATCCGCCAGGGACATGGCGATCCCGGCTCCCTCCCGGTCGCCCGAGGTCCTGACCCTGAGCTTTAGCACCGCATCCCGGTAATCGTCATCCAGCAGAGTGCGGATGCTAACGTCCTCCACGTGCACCGGCGGAACCGAATATATCCAGACCGGCCTGTAGATGCCCGAGAACCTGAAGAAATCCTGATCCTCGAACCAGCTGCCCACGGTCCACTTGAATGCCATGACGGCCAGCTTATTTCTGCCGGGCACGAGCAGCCCGGTCACGTCATATTCGCCGGCATCAAAGCTGTCCTCCTTATAGCCTATGAAGGTTCCGTTCAGCCAGATGGCCGCGCCCGACTCAATGCCGCCGAAGTACAGCCTGGCCCCGTAGCCCTCAGGGATCACGGGGCATTCAAACTCCTTTACGTAGGAGCCGACAGGATTAAACCGCCTGGGCACGTCACCTATGGCCACGTTCTCCAGTCCGTCCCAGGGATATGCGGTATTGGTATAATGCGGCCTGTCATAGCCCTGCAGCTGTATGTGTCCGGGAACCTTTATGCTGTCCCACGAGCTGCAGTCATAGTCTTTTTCATAAAAGTCCCTGACTGCCGAGTCTACGTTCTCAGCATAGCTGAACCTCCAGTCTCCGCACAGGTTCAGTACCTCGGAAGACCTGTATCCGCCTGCGCCGTCAGGCTGGAGGGCATCAAAAAAAGCCCGCGCCGGGAGCCTGCCCGACGCGAAACAACTGGGATCAGATATCATGCCAAAGTCAAAATTCATAGTCTCATTCCTTTTCTTCCATCACGCTCATGTAGGCGGGACGGATGATCTTGTTCATGCCTATCAGTTCCTCAATGCGATGTGCGCTCCAGCCCACGATCCTGGCTATGGCAAAGAGCGGGGTGTAGAGCTCCATCGGTATGTCCAAAAGATCATATACAAAGCCGCTGTAAAAGTCCACGTTGGGGCAGACGCCCTTGTATATCCTGCGTTTTTCGCAGATCAGCTTTACGGCCTCGTCGGAAACCGTCTCGTAGAACAGCATGTCGTTTTCGCGTCCCTTGGCGGCAGCCAGGTCACTCACGAACGAGTGGAAAATCCGTTCCCTCGGGTCTGACAGCGAATACACTGCATGTCCGAGTCCGTAGACAAGCCCCTGACGGTCGAAGGCCTCCTTATTGAGTATCCTGGCTACGTAATTCCCGATCTCATCGCGGTCCAAAGGATCCTTGACGTGCATCTTGATATCGGACATCATCTCCATGACCTTAATGTTGGCACCGCCGTGCTTGGAGCCCTTGAGCGAGCTCATGGCAGCGGCAATTGCAGAATAAGTGTCGGTTCCCGCGGACGTCACGACGCGCGTCGTGAACGTGGAGTTGTTACCGCCGCCGTGCTCCATGTGGATCATCATCGCGATATCCAGGACTCTGGCCTCGAGCGGCGTGTAGGAATTGTCCGGACGGATCATGCGCAGGAAGTTTTCCGCTGCCGACAGTGAAGGATCCGGCCTGTGGATGTACATGCTCTCGTCGTTCTCGTAATGATTGTAGGCGTGATAGCCATAGCAGGCCAGCATCGGGAACTCCGCTATGAGCTGGATGCACTGCCTCAGGCAGTTCTCCACCGTGATCAGGGATGCGTCACGGTCGTAGCTGGCCAGCGTCAGGATCGACCTGGTCATGGAATTCATGACGTCACGCGTGGGCGCCTTCATGATTACGTCCCGCGTAAAATTAGTGGGCAGCCTGCGGCTGAGCGCCAGTATCTTCTTGAACTCCTGCTCCTGCTCCGGGGTGGGCAGTTCGCCGAAGATCAGCAGGTATGCCGTTCTTTCGTAACCAAATTCATCCGGTTTCACGTCTTTTACCAGGGTGTTGATGCGATAACCCCTGTACCAGAGCTCGCCCTCCACGGGGGTACGGACTCCGTCAACGTTTTTGAAGGCCGTGATCTTGGAAATGTTCGTGAGGCCGGTGAGGACGCCATTTCCCTTGATGTCCCTCAGTCCCCTGTTTACTCCATACTGCGTAAAGAGTTCTTCGGATATGGCATCGTGGTTTTCACACAAGCCGGCTTGTTTGTTTGCATATGCTTTAATGCTGGGATCCATATTCACCCTCTCTTTCTAATCTAAGCAACAAACAGGCGGATCGCAAGGATCCGCCTGCAAACTCTTAAAACCGTAGTACCTTGCTATTTCTGTACCTTTTCAAAATCTGACGCGGGATGCTTACAGATCGGACATATGAAATCATCGGGAATCTCCTCTCCCACGTATTCGTATCCGCATATCTTGCAGCGCCAAACGGTCTGTCCGTCAGGGGTCCTGCCGACTGCTTCGGGCTTGGGCTTGATGTTGTCGAGGTAATATACGTAGGTTGCGGAGGGCGCGTCATCCAGCACCTCCATGCCGATTATCTCTCCGACGAACATCGTGTGCGAACCCAGGTCCGCCGTTTGGGACACCCTGACGGAAATATAGCCGCTCGTGCCCTCGGTCACGTACTTCATGCCCTCAGGGCCTTCGCCGGTCCGGTCAAAACCGTCGAACTTGTCCACGTCCTTGCCTGACTGGAATCCGAATCTCCTGAACAGGTCAAAGCTTGCCTTCTCACTGATGACGGACACGGTAAAAATGCCCGACTTGCGTATCATGTCGTGCGTGTAGTTAGCCTTGTTCACGCAGATGCTGACCTGGTTGGGCTGTGATGCCGCCTGTATGGCCGTATTGATGATGCAGCCATAATCCCGTCCGTCCACGCGGGTGGTCAGTACGAACAGTCCGTACGTCAGCTTATACATTGCCTTGTTATCCATACGTTTCTCCTTTTTACGCGTCAAGCCACTCTACGTGACCGTCGCTGATGTCATATACTGCACCAACCACCGTAACGTTCTCACACTCATGAGCATGAGCGAGCATCTCGCGGGCCTGCCTGACGCCTGCCTCGACGTTCAGGCAGGAAGCCCTGTATCCGTCCTTTTCATCACCGATCACCTTCATGATCGCATCAGTGATGAACTTGATATATCCGCCTGCCCCGCCTTCGATGGCAGCGCCTACGGCACCGCATCCCGTATGTCCGAGTATGACCACCACGGGACTGCCCAGATGACCGCAGCCGTACTCTATGCTGCCGAGCTGGTTGTCGCCGAGCACGTTGCCGGCCACGCGAATGGTGAAGAGCTCACCGAGTCCAACGCTGAATATGTCCTCAGGAACTACGCGGGAATCCGAGCACGTAACCACTACGGCGTAGGGGTGCTGGCCATTCTCCATCAGGTCCTTGCGCAGGGCCTGGGACACGTCTCCGTCAGCCTTTTGGGCCGATACGTATTTTTCGTTGCCACTTTTAAGCCTGGCGAGAATTTCATCCTTGTTCATTCATAACCTCCTATATCACGAAGCGGCTCATGTGCTCATCCAGGTCATCAGCGATGGTCTTAAGCTCCTCTGCCTTGCCGGAGATGCCGGACACGATGTTGGTAACCTGAGTAACGGAAGCGGACGTCTCCTGAGTGCTGGCGGCATTTTCCTCCGCTATGGCCGTAAGGTTCTGCACGATGTCCACTACCTCTATGCGGGCCTTGTCCAGCTCCGCGGACTTGTCCCTGATGATGCGGATGCTGTCGATGGATGCCGAGATGCCGTCCGCAACCTCCGAGAACTTCTGCTCGGTCTGAACCATGTTCTCGTTCTGCCTGTTCATGACGGTCTCGACCTGATCCATGGTCTCCACGGCGTTCTGTGAATCCCTGATCAGCTCGTCGATGACTTCCTCTATCTGCTGTGCCGAAGAATTGGACTGCTCGGCAAGCTTCTGTATCTGACCTGCAACCACGGCAAAGCCGCGTCCCTGCTCGCCTGCCCTGGCTGCCTCTATCGAAGCGTTCAGCGACAGCAGGTTGGTCTCCTCTGCGATGGCGGTGATCAGCGAAGTAGCTTCCCTGATCTTCTGTGCGGAGGTATTGGTGGTCTTGGTCTGCTCAGCGATCACGCCGATGGATTCAACCGCGGAACGATTGACCTCTTCAAGCGTATGTATGGTGGCCTGTGCGGCCTCGGAGGAAGAACGCATGGCCCTGGCCACTTCCACGAGGTTCTGCAGCTCGACTCCGTTTTCTTCCACGAGGTTGCCCATGAGCACGACGTTTTCGGTGGCTCGCTGGGTTTCATTGGCCTGTGAGGTGGCGCCGTCGGAAATCTCCGATACGGCGAGCTCTACCTGCTCTATGGTCACCGCGGTATCGCTAGTGCCTTCCTCGAGTATCACGGATGCCTGACGGACGCTTGCGGCTTCATCCTTCAGCGAAGCGATCACGTCGGAGAGCGTCTTTTCGAGGCCGTTCATGCTCTTGGCCATGAATCCGGTCTCATCCTTAAGCAATGACAGTTCTGACAGGTCCTTGTCCTCGGTAAAGTCCAGTGAAGCCAGCTTGTCCAGGCATTTGCTGACCTTGATGATGGGATTGCTGATCCTGAGCGAAATGAACACCGCCACGGCCAGAGCCATCACGAGCAGTATCACGGCTGATACGTAGGACTTTCTCTTGACGGAATTAAGTCCGGCCAGCACCTCGTCCTCATCGACGGTAACCACCAGGATCGCGCTGTCCGACTCATCCACGTAGCAGGCGGCATATTTATAAGTGCCCTTGTAGGTATATTCAATGACCTGCAGCTCCGGATGATCTCCCGCGGCTATGTCCGCCACCACCTTCTTGACGGCGTCATTCTCGACCGGATTGCCGACCTTTTCCTGATCAGGATGAAAAAGCATCGTGCCGTCCGAGCCAACTATGTAAGCATATGATGATTCCATGCCGTTTAGGCTAACCTCGCCGAAATCATCATTGAGCAGCTTGTAGGCATTTAAGTACGATTTCTTGTACGAGCCGAGACGAAGCTCCAGCTTGTCCGCATAGGACGCGGTCACGTCATACATGTAGTTGTTGATCGTCTCCTTTATGTCCTTCTGTACGGAAGGCACTATGATCAGCAGCATCGCCACGATTGCGACAATCACCGAAATGCCGGTCATTGCCATTATTTTAAATTTGATCGAGTGGATAAAGCTGACCCCGCTCCTGGCGGACTGAACATTTTGATCTTTGTTTTTTGACATGGTAACTCCCTCCCAAAAATAGAATACCATCCAATATTATACTTTAATACATGGGAATCAGTCAATATTTCGGCGTATGCCCCGAAAGATACCTATTTCGGCGTATGCCCCGAAAGGTACCTATTTCGGCGTATGCCCCGAAAGATGCCTTGAACGGTACCCTGCAAAGATGCCTTGAACGATACCCTGCAAAGATGCCTTGAACGGTACCCTGCAAAGATGCCTTGAACGGTACCCTGCAAAGATTCCATGAAAGGTAAAAAGGACAGCCTTTCGGTTGTCCTTTTTAGAGAAGGTATTTCTTTCTTATGGGGTATAGCAAAAACTAAATGTATTGGGGGGTTACGCATATTATAATATCCCCGCGATGCCTTTGCCACAATGCAAAGAATTGACAAATATGTAAACTAACCCATACTATTTTTATGCATTTTCACCAAAAAGTGCTTCGAATTCCTCCCTGGTGACCTTTTCCTTCTCAAGGAGCAGTGCGCTGCACTTATGCAGTATGTCCATGTTGTCCTCGATGATGGCCTTGGCCCGCGTGTAGCAGTCGTCTATGATGGCCTTGACCTCCTCGTCTATCTTGCCCTGCATCTCCTCGGAATACTTTTTGGCATGGGCCAGGTCACGGCCGATGAACACCTCGTCATCATCATCGTCATAATTGATCACGCCGACGTTCTGCGACATGCCGTATCTGGTGACCATGCGCCTGGCCATCTTGGTGGCCTTCTTGATGTCGCTGGAGGCACCCGTGGTGACGTCGTCAAAGATTATCTCTTCGGCGATGCGGCCACCCAGCGAGACCATGATCTCCTGAAGCATCCTGCCCCTGGTCATGAACATTTCATCCTTCTCGGGCAGCGGCATGGTATAGCCTGCGGCGCCGAGGCCGGTGGGAATGATCGAAATCGTATACACCGGCCCGACGTCCGGAAGGAGATGAAACAAAATTGCATGACCAGTCTCGTGGTATGCGGTGATCTTCTTTTCTTTATCGGAAATGATGCGGCTCCTCTTCTCGGTGCCGATCCCTACCTTGATGAAGGATTTGGTGACGTCCTCCTGATTGACGTAGGCCCGGTTGGCCCTGGCGGCGCTGATGGCTGCCTCGTTCATCAGGTTTTCGAGGTCCGCTCCGGTGAAGCCTGCCGTGGTCTGAGCCACGTGCTCAAGGTTTACGTCATCGCCGAGCGGCTTATTTCTCGCGTGGATCTTGAGTATGTCCTCCCTGCCGCCCACGTCCGGCGTGGACACGGAGATCTTGCGGTCAAACCTGCCGGGACGCAGGATTGCGGGATCCAGGATGTCCACCCTGTTGGTCGCCGCCATCACTATGATTCCCTCGTTTACCCCGAAACCGTCCATCTCGACGAGCAGCTGGTTGAGGGTCTGCTCCCTTTCGTCATGGCCGCCGCCGAGACCCGTGCCCCTGCGCCTGGCCACCGCATCTATCTCATCTATGAAAATGATGCAGGGACAGTTCCTCTTGGCTTCCTCGAACATGTCCCTCACGCGGGATGCACCCACGCCGACGAACATTTCCACAAAATCAGAACCGGAAATGGAATAAAACGGCACTCCCGCCTCGCCCGCTATGGCCTTGGCCAGCAGGGTCTTGCCGGTACCGGGTGCGCCCTCGAGCAGCACGCCCTTGGGGATGCGTGCTCCGACCCTGGTGTATTTCTGTGGATCCTTGAGGAAATCCACTATCTCCGCCAGGTCATCCTTTTCTTCCTTGAGGCCGGCCACGTCGGCAAAGGTTATCGGCTTGTCGCCGGTCTCCAGGCGCGCGCGGCTCTTGCCGAAGTTCATCATCCGGCCTCCGCCCGATCCACCCATGCCTGCCTGACCGGTAAACATTACAAAAAAGAACACGCAGGCTATCACGGCGATCAGCACCGGCAGGACGGAGGTCAAAAACCAGTTGTCCCGCTCGACCTGCCTTACCTGCGGATCGAGGCCGTAGGTCTCACGCAGCTCCTTTTCCACCTCAGCGGTATCAGACACGTACAGCGTCCTGGTCTCGCCGGCCTTGAGGTGTACCAGGAGCTCGCCGGTGGGCGTCTGCTTGTACGGCGTGATGATGATCGATATCACGCTGCCGGATTCTATGTCCTCTATCAGGTCTCCCTTGGTGTAGGTCACGTCGGCCGTACCGCGGCTGCCTATCCATGCCGTCAGCACGAGCAATCCCAGTATCACGACGAAATACACCAAAAAGCCCGTATTCTTGCGCTTTTCCTGATTCATTTAACCGTAAGTCTCCTCAATCAAATTTTACCACGCCTATATAAGGCAGGTTGCGATATCTCTGAGCGTAATCCAGTCCGTATCCGACCACGAACTCGTCGGGGATCCGGAAACAGGTATAATCCACCTTCACGTCGATTACGCGCCTGTCAGGCTTGTCGAGCAGCGTGCAGAGCTTCACGTCCGCGGGGCCCCTGTCCCTCAGCAGTTCAAGCAGATAGCTGAGCGTGCGTCCGGAATCGACGATGTCCTCGACCACCAGCACGTTTTTGCCCTCCAGGGGCTCGTCCAGGTCCTTGACGATCCTGACCTCTCCGCTGGACTTGGTGGATCCGCCATAGCTGGACACGGACATGAAATCCAGCGAAACCGGGACCGTGATCCTCTTGGCCAGCTCCGTCATGAAGAAACTGCCTCCCTTGAGCACGCAGATCAGATGAATGGACTTGCCCTCGTAATCCTTGCTGATCTGCTCACCGATCTCCCGTATGCGCGCGTCGACTTCTTCTTCAGTAAGCATAACCTCTACATGTTCAGCCATTGTGTTCCTCCCGGGTGTGCGAAAGCTTATTTCGTTTCAATTGCGACCGCGGCCGCGTAGGTCACGCGCAGGATCAGCTCCGTGGAGCCGTCCAGGCGAAAGGCGCCGGAGTCCCTGTATCCGGTCACCCACATGGCCTCGCGCCCGTCGAAGAGCACGGGGATCCGCTCACGCATCCGCCTCGGCACCTTGGCGTCGATCATGTAACGGTTCAGCGTCTTGGCGTGTCCCTGCGCATCTATGGTGATCCGGTCACCGTCCTTAGCGGGCCTGATCGTCAACATACCGTATATTTTACCATAATCAAAACATTTAGTATATTCGTTATATTTTTTGCCATATTCCGAAGGTTCCACGCCGGCGGGCATTTGTATCAGTTCAAATTTCATCCGGCCGGATGAGTCCGGCAGATCCACGATCAGCGCTTCCCCGCCTGGGACCATGCCCGTCGGGTCGACGTTGATCACAGGAGTGCCGGTGGAGGGGGCTTTGACTTCGGATGACTCCTTTTCGGATGCTGCAGCTCCGGGGGGCTTTGTTTCGGATGCTTTGGCTCCGGAGGGCTTTATTTCGGATGCTTTGGCCTCCGGCGAAAAATCATTTGATTTCCCGCTGCATTTTTTATCAGCGGGATTGACCATTATGCACAGATGATCGTATTCCCTGCAGGCCACGATATCATAAGGCAGGTTTACGGACGCTCCGGTCCTCGCATCCTTCAATGCGTCGACTGCCCGTAAGTGCGCCGAAGTTACGTCTTTTAAATGCGGCGTCAGATCCGTCAGGATGAGCCTGAGCATCTCCATGCGCACCACGCGGTCCTGTGCAGCGTATTCGGGCAGCTTTATGCAGATGACGGCTTCTGAAGGCATGTGCTCGGATAATGCCGCCGGTTCTGCGCTTAGGCCGGCCGACGGTTCCGTGCTTAGGCCTGTCGCCGGGTCTGCGTATTTAGCCGTCTCCAGTGCCCGGGCCGCTTCCTTTTGCAGGTGATCGGCGATCTCGCCCAGCACGTCCGCAGTCTCATACATGTGCCGCAGCACGCCGTCATTGATCCCGCGGGCCTCGGGGATTACGTGATGCCTGATCCTGTTCCGGCTGTAAGCGTCCTCCAGGTTCGTGGCATCCGTGTGCCAGGCCACGCCATTCTCCCGCAGGAAGGCCTCGACCTGAGTCCTCTCCAGCGGCAGGATCGGCCTTACGTAGATATCCCGCTTGGGACTGATCGACCCCAGTCCCCTGATCCCGCTTCCGCGAAAAAGGTTAAAAAGCATGGTCTCCGCCCTGTCATTCGCGTTGTGGGCGAGGGCGACCCTGGCATATCCGCCCTCGGCGGCAGTCTCCCGGATCAGCTCATAGCGCCTGATGCGGGCTGCCTCCTCCGTGGGCGCGATCTCGCCCGGTTTTATTTCTTTTAAATAAAAAGGAATGGACCTGACCGCGCAAAAGTCCCTGACATAGGCCGCTTCGTCGCGGGCCTCGGGTCTGAATCCGTGATCAACGGTCACGACTCCCAGCCTTATCCCGTGCTCGGTGGCATATCTCTCCAGCAAAAGCAGCATGCACATTGAATCAGCGCCGCCGCTGACAGCCGCCAGCACCGCTTCCCCCGGTCCGATCAGGGAGTGCTTGCCTATATGTTTACATAAGATTTCGTATGCGTCAGTCATGATTTGGGATTCAATCGGGCAATGCGTAGCCAAAGCTTCCTGCCCGCCAGTGAGCCATCCCGCGAGGCATCTTCGGATTGCAGGCATTTCACGTCGTCGTCTCCGCGAACGAATAAACCGGAGCAAATACGGCTCCGGTTTAGTTTTCCTGTCTGAAAATTATCTCACCCTCGTACACGAGGCCCAGCTTGCTTTTGGCTACGTCCTCAATGTACTTCATCGTCTGGGTGTACTTTTCGTATTCAACGAGTTCCTCGGTCCTGGCCTCCTGCTCGGCTATCTGATCCTCCAGCTGTTTCTCGATCGCATCATACTCGGCAGCCTTGGCATCGAGCTCGGCACATTTGACCATGACGACAATGGTGATCATCAGAACAACAGCCACGATCATTATCACGGATGCCCTGTTATTAGCTTTTCTACGGTGCGCGGCCTGCTGCCTTGCCATCGAAAATAATCCCCCATAGTGTTTACATAAAATTATTCTATTATAGAACTATGTAAACCGTCAAGAAAAAACTGCAAATATTTTAACCTAATCTGATCAAGGGGACGGTTCTTTTGATCATTTTTGATCAAGGGGACGGTTCTTTTGATCAGATATGCTTAAATATACTTATAGAGGTCAGCCGCCTCCTCCTTCTTAACCGTATCGGCGACGTTTAGCACTTCAACCTTGACTTCCTTATTGCCGAATTCTATGGTGATGCGGTCCCCGACCTTGACATTCGCGGAAGCCTTGGCGGGCCTGTCATTGATGTACACGCGTCCAGCATCGCATGCTTCGTTTGCGACGGTGCGGCGCTTAATCAGCCTGGAAACCTTTAAAAATTTATCGAGTCTCATATTCCTCTCCTATAAAATGACCCTCTGACTCCGTCCCCTTGATC
>CALGGH010000206.1 GCA_937916415.1 uncultured Lachnospiraceae bacterium | reverse complement strand
CGCATGCGGCTGAACGTACACTTCCAAAAGGGCGCGACGGAGGTCACGCGCGTCGTCGATCCGTGATAAAAACCCGCCGTCCGGCGGGTTTTCTCTCGGTTTCGTTCAGGTCATTCATTTCATTGTAGTTGTCATTATGTTTAGCTTTTGTGCCCGAACTCAAACTTATTTCCTCTCAAACACCGGCATGTAGTCAATCGGTGCATCCACGGTCACGTACCTGCCGCCATCGAATTCCTCGCCAGTGGATGTCAGGGCCCACCTGCCCTCCGGCAGATATGCCTCTCTCTTAAAGCAGTCCAGTTCCAGGATCGGCGCAACCAGGTATTTGTCTCCAAACATGTACTGATCATCCAGTTCCCAGCACTTTTCATCCTCGGGGAATTCGTAGAACATGGTCCTGATCAGCGGAGAACCGTTGGATGAAGCCTCGTCATACAGCTTTTTAACGTACGCCCGCATGCCGATCCTGACGTCATAGTACTTCTTCATGATGGCATAATTGTCTTCACCGTAGCTCCACAGCTCATTGGGCTGGCCCGTGTGGAGATATCCGCCGCCCCAGTCACGGTCATCAAGCGGAGGAATGTTGTAGGGTCCCCTGTCTCCATGCATGCGGAACACCGCGGAATATACGGCAAACTGATACCACCTGATCAGCAGCTGCCTGAACTTCGGATCGTTCACGTCGTCGGTCATGAATCCGCCGATGTCGGTAGTCCACCAGGGAATGCCGGCCAGTCCCATGTTGAGTCCGGCACGTACCTGATCCGCAAAAGCCTCAAACGTCGAAGGCACGTCTCCGGACCATACCACGTTGCCATATTTCTGGCTGCCTGCCCATGCGCACCTGAGCAGATTGACCACCTTGCCGTCACCCAGCCTGCTCATGGGATCATAGAATATCCTCGAATACATCTGGGGATACATGTTGGAGCACTCGAGCGCACTGCAGTCATGATATCTGTAGTTCTCGAAATCATACACGCCGTAATCCGGCTCCGAGTTGTCCAGCCAGAACGCATCTATGCCGAAATCATAATAGTTGCGCTTGCAGACCTCCCAGACGTATTCCCGCGTAGCGGGATTAAAGGGATCTATCTCAACGCAGTCACCCTGGTAATCATAGGTCTGAGCCGCTCCGCGCTCCGTCTTGATCAGCAGTCCCTGCTCCATCATGGGTGCGAAGTTCTCGCTCTTGCGGTCGACGGAGGGCCACACGCTGACGATGACCTTGATGCCCATGCGATGCAGCTCGTCCACCATCGCCTTGGGATCAGGCCAGTACTTCACGTCAAACTTCCAGTCGCCCTGCACGGTCCAGTGGAAAAAGTCTATGACGATCTGGTCGATCTTGATGCCCTCCTTCTCATAGGCATGGGCGATCTCCAGTACTTCGTCCTGGGTGCGGTACCTGAGCTTGCACTGCCAGAGTCCCATGAGATCCTCGGGAAAGGCGGGAGCACGTCCGGTAACCGAAGTATATGACTCCAAAATGGTCTTCGGCGAGTCGCCTGCCGTGATCCAGTAGTCCATCTGGGTGGTGGACTGCGCGATCCACTCGGTATAATTATTGCCAAAGGTCACGCGGCCTATCGCGGGATTGTTCCACAGCAGGCCGTAACCCTTGTTCGAGAGCATGAAGGGCACGGAAATCTGTGAATTGCGCTGGGCCAATTCAAGAACGCAGCCCTTCAGGTCAAGCTGGCCGTCCTGATACTGTCCCATTCCGTATATCTTCTCGCCCTTGTTGGCTTCAAACTTCACGTTGAGATGGTAGTTCCTCGCCCCATGCAGGCCCTTCCACTCGCGGTTGACCACCTTGAGGCAGCGGCTCGACCGGGACAGCGTGCCGTCATATGCACGGAAGTATTCCCTCAAAAAGAGCTCGCCGTCCTTATAGAAGGATATGATCCCTGCGAAATTCACCACGGCCCTGAGCCGTCCGTTGGTGATCTCGGCTATGGGCTTCCTGTCGATGGTGCCGTCTCCAACCCAGTGATCCTCCTCTGAAATGGTAACGGCAGCCTTGGTCTCTGCGGGTTTCTCAGTCAAAGCCCATTCAAGGTTCCTAAACTCCGAGAACATGGTGGCACGGACTCTCAGTGAATCCTTTCCCCATCCTTCGATCCTAAGGGTTTCCCCGTTGTTCTGTGCGATCAGTGCGTTGTTTTCATTGCTGAAGCGCATGTGTTTGTCTCCTTTTTCTTCTTTACTTCCATTTTTCGTTGCCAGGCCGTAATCCGCCCGGGAACTGCAGCGAATTAACCTGACTATACGACGTCGCCCCCGGGGTACGTTCGTCAGGCCGTCTCTATCTTGACGACGATCGGGAATCTGCTTTCCAGGCCCTTGTGGGTGAAATGAAGCCCCATCTCATCTATCGTAAAGTCCTCATGTCCCCTGTATCCGAGGACTGACACGTCCTTCACTATCAGCTTGTTTTTGTCAGTGGACTTAACCGGTGATATTATGTCAACCTTGCCGTCATCGGGGCACTTGAGAATTATGGCGTAGATGGCGCCATGTCCCGCGGTAAACCTGACGTCATGCGAGGTGTACTCCGTCGCCGCG
>CALGGH010000205.1 GCA_937916415.1 uncultured Lachnospiraceae bacterium | reverse complement strand
CCCGCCTCGGGAAAGACGCCCACCGATGCGGCAGAAGTCTGGATGCGGCCCTGGGTCTCGGTCTGCGGCACGCGCTGCACGCGGTGCACTCCCGACTCATACTTCATCACGCCATAGACGCCGTCGGTGTTGGAGCTGAGCTTGAAGACTATCTGCTTGTAGCCTCCGGAAGTGCCGGGGGCCTGGTCGGTGATCTCCAGCTTCCATCCGCGGGACTCCGCGAAGTGCTGATACATACGGAAGAGGTCTCCGGCGAAGATGGCGGCTTCGTCGCCACCCGCACCGCCGCGGATCTCGACTATTGCGTTCTTGGAGTCGTCGGGGTCGGCGGGGATGAGCAGGAGCTTGATGTTGGCCTCCATCCCGGGGAGCTTGGGTTCGAGCTCACTTATCTCCTCGCGGGCCATCTCACGCAGATCCTCATCCTTCTCGCCCAGGAGGATGTCCTTGGCCGAAGCAAGGTTGTCGAGGGTCTTCTTGTATTCGAGACCGGCCTTGATGATGGGTTCCAACTCCTTGTAGTCTTTGTTGAGCTGGACGAACTTCTTCATGTCCGCCATCGCCTCGGGGCTTGCAAGCTGCTCCTGAAGGGCCGTGAACTTCTCCTGAAGCGAAAGTACCTTTTCGAGTAGTGTATTCTGAGCCATTTTTGTAAATTTGCGTGCAAATTTAACAAATATTCTGATGCACACAAGGGAAGAGAAGCTGTCGGCCTTCGGAGAATTGCTCGACATTATGGACAAACTTCGGGCAGAATGCCCGTGGAACGGCGCCCAGACGATGGAATCCATCCGTCCTATGACCGAAGAGGAAGTCTACGAACTGAGCGATGCCATTATCAAAGGGGATTCCGAAGAGACCTGCAAGGAGATTGGCGACCTTCTCTACCATATGGTATTCTACGCCAGGATCGCCGAGGAAGCCGGCAAGTTCGACATTGCCGACAGCCTCCGCAAGATCTGCGACAAGATGGTCTTCCGCCATCCCCACGTGTTCGGCGACAAGGCCGGCGAGCCCACTACAGCCAAGGAGATAGCCGACACCTGGGAGCTTGTCAAAGCCAGGGAAAAGGGCGGCAACAAGACCGTCCTCGGAGGCATACCGGACTCTATGCCGGCCCTTCTCAAGGCCCTTTCGATGCAGGAAAAGGCCCGCGGATGCGGATTCGACTGGGAAGAGAAGGAGCAGGTGCTCGACAAGGTCCACGAAGAGCTTGACGAAGTGTGCAGGGCCGCCCGCCAAGGCGGGCGCGACCACATCGAGGAGGAGTTCGGCGACCTTATGTTCTCGGTCATCAACGCCTGCCGTCTCTACGGCATCGACCCGGAGGTGGCTCTCGGACGCACCTGCAGCAAGTTCCGCCGGCGCTTCGGCTACCTGGAGTCCAAGACCCTCAAGGCCGGACGCAAGCTCACGGATATGACCCTCGCCGAGATGGACGCCATCTGGGACGAGGCCAAAGCCCGGGGGCTGTAACAATCTATTTGAAGAAAGTGAAATGCACCCTGCCGTACTCGCGCTCCCTGAGGAAGTGCGGGTGCCCGCGGAATGAATGCTCTCCTCCGTGCTCGAGGATGAAGTAGCAGTCGGGATGAAGGATGTCCGCCGCGAAGACCTTGTCGGGGATAGTCTCCAGACCTTCGAGAGCGTATGGCGGATCGGCGAACACTATGTCGAACTTCTCGTGACAGACCGTCAGGAAATCGAATACATTGTCGCGGACCATAGTCACGTTGTCGAGCCCAAGACGCCCTGCTTCGAGCTTGATGAAAGACGCATTCTCACGGGCCATCTCCACGCACCACACGCGGCCCACTCCGCGGGATCCGAACTCGAACGACACCGCGCCGGTGCCTCCGAAAAGGTCCAGCACCTTGAGGTCATCGAATTCGTATTCGTTATCGAGAATATTGAAAAGAGCCTCCCTTGCGAAGTCCGTCGTGGGCCTGGCCTTGTAGCCGGCCGGGGGGAGGATGGTCTTGCCCTTGAGCCTGCCGCCTATGATCCTCATAGCGATTCGACTGCCTTGAAGTAGCGGTAGAGCGACATCTTGTCTTCGGCGCTCACCTTGGAGCGCAGACAGATGGTGGATATCTCGGGGTTGAGCTGGAGAGACTTCAGCGCGAGGAAGATGTAGTACTCGGCGGTGACGAAGTCGGCTGCCTGATAGGTGTTGGCCAGAAGAAGCGTCCGGCCCTGGGCTATCGCCAGGCACAGCTCCCCCGACTCCCATGAGCACGCTGACCAGTTCGACCGCCAGGGAACTGAAAACGCCGGCCGTGGCATTCACCAGGGCCAGCATGAGCCATTCGCCACGGCATGCACCCGTCGTGATGCCATCATCATGCGCTCTGGCCAACAGCAGGAGCGACAATACCGTCATCGGAAGCAGTACGTTGGCCGCCACGGCCTTGCCCTGCCATGCCCTGGCCAGCAAAAAAGTCTCAGGAGTATATATGGACACCCTGCCAAACAGGATGATCAATTCCACGAAAATGATGAAATACGGCAGCATTTCCCGTCGTTCACCCAGAAGCTCTGATCCCGTGCAGCCGTATATGAGCACGGTAAGGGGTACGATCAGCACCGGAAGCACGCTATGGCAGAGGATCGTGGTATGGATCCTCGTCATGCGCCCAACGTAGGCGATCCACATCGTAAATACCGCAAGGGCGTGCCTCATGTCTACGGCCGTGGCCTTGCCCGTGTATGGATCCGTCGAATACATGGTGCCGTTCTGCCACGCAGACAGAGACTGCACGACATAATATGCGTCATCTCCGTCAAAGATCACTCTCGTCTCCATCAGCACGATCGTCACGACAAGGATCAGAACGGCAATGCCCCAGGCAATGGCCTGCTCGGGGCCCATCTTAAAGCTGCCAAGACACGTCTTCATCTGTTTCACGAGTCCGCTCTTTATTCCCCTCCACAGCCCAACGGCCGCCAGAACGATCATGACGGGAGTATAAGCCGCGCTGACGTATGCAAAGCTGCTGCCTCGCGTAAGCAACACTACGGGCACGCATACCAGCTCAAATGCGAAAAGCATGAGAAACAGGCCTGCCGGGTACGTCAGGCCGGGCCTCACGTCCTTCATGAAGCTTACCGGCAGCATGCCTGCCATGAAAGGAAGAATTATTAAGATCATCACGCATGCAAGCGTGCTAAGCACAATCATAATCAAACCCCATGATCATAAGCAGAGGAGCCAGCATGTAAGGATACATGTATCTGACCAGCATGGCCGGTCCAAACAGGATGGTAACCAGCAGGGCCAGCAGCAAAGTGCAGGGCCGCAGGGCTTTGGTCCTCCGTTTAACGGTTCCAACGTATAAATACGCGATAAGCGCCCATACGTACGTCGCCGGAGCAAAAATAAGCCTTATGACCGGCACCTGCAAAAAAGCATTGTCCGTAGTCAGGTGCTCCAGAACATTCCTGAGTCCCGGGAATACAGGGGCAGGAGTAACCTCGAAGCCCTCAGGCATCGGCCTTACGTCAGTATTCAGGTAGCCGAAGCCTCCTCCGGTCCCGTATATTTCACTCACGGAGACATCCCGGACGTACCATGCGCCTTCCGTAAGGAATAGCCATGCATCCAGATAAGTTCCCGGGTATTTTAATCCCAGCTTTACCCAGGCACGGACGAACGTTCCGGGGCTTTTCATGTTCATCAGCCTCTTGACGGGATCCGACAGGTGCTCATCATACCGTTCGTACGCACCGTCAGGCATGATCACGCCAACATCCTCAATAAGCCCGGCATCCAGCTCGTCACCATGCAGTGCCATTACCCTGGAGATCTGCTGTATCGGAACGGACAGGGCTTCCCTCGGACTGCCCGGCTCCGCATGCAGAATGCCCTTCAGTCCTCCTGTAAAGATAAGTCCGGCCGCCAAACCGATGACCAGGGAAACGATCAGCCCGTCACGGATCACCGGTCTTCGCCCCGCAAGACTCGATGCGATCATTATCAGGATGGTCAGAGCCAATGCATAAGACGCATTGTTCCTAAACGCGATCATGAGCGTGCAGGACGCCACAATGCCGATAGAGGTACGCATCATCGCTTTTTTGCTCAGGTCCGGTAAGTCACGTCTCCTGATCAGCATCACGCAGACCATGACGAATCCCGCAAAGACCACGTCCTTGGTGGCCGATACCGAAAGCATCGCATGTACCGGAAAAACGGCCAAAAAAACCGCATAAGCCAGTATCCCAAGGCGACGGCGGCAGCAGCAGCAGCTTCTTGCCGCTTCGGCAACGGTCCACCCCAGCATCACTGACATAAGCAGCATCTGGCTGGCCGCATACAGTGCCATGCCGGCATTCATTCCCCCACGGTCGTACATGAGCTTCATGCAGGCCCCCATCCAGAGAGTATGCAAAAGAGGATGGTGCGTGGAATACCCGCCTGATATCACCTGCGCCAGCTGAGTATTTGCGTCATACGCAAATATCACGGGATAATATGCCAGCCAGACGGGGATCCAGCACGCCAGCATAACCATGGAGGAAATGATCCAAAGCTCAATGGAACATGCCGGAGCCACAGGT
>CALGGH010000204.1 GCA_937916415.1 uncultured Lachnospiraceae bacterium | reverse complement strand
GATAAGGAAGGCGTACACGAAGATACCTACACATATGACAGGGATAATCTGACCAGATTTAATGGCGAAAAGGTTGACAGCTATAAGGGCGGCAATCCGAAGACCTATCTTGGAAATACCCTTACCTGGGAGCGTGGCAGGCAGCTGATGAGTGTCACCCCTGCTAAGAAGAGGAGTGATTACAGTGCAGAAGATACCGTCACCTTCACATACGCATACGATGGTTCAAGATTGTCAAAAACCGTAGGTCAGACTAAGAAGAATTCCGGAACTACAACTGAATATGTCTTAAATAGCTCAACTATCCTGGCACAGAACACCACATATCCAAGCGGCGAGAAGGAGACCCTGAACTTCTATTACAGTTCAGACGGCAAGCTTCTTGAGATAGGATATCTAAAGAACCCCTCAAACGATGATACAAAGCCAAAAGACATAAAAGAAACCCATTATTCCGTAATAAGGAATGCAATGGGTGATGTCTGTGCGCTTTATACTGCAGATGGTACGCTTGTCGGCACATATGAGTATGATCCTTATGGAAAACTACTGTCTGAAACATCTAATCATTCATACAGTGATCCTGACAATATCTTACATAAGAATCCATTCCGTTATCGCGGATATTACTATGACGAAGAGACCAAATGGTACTATCTCCAGAGCAGATACTATGATCCGCAGGTGAAGAGATTCATCAATGCTGATTCCACAGATCTGCTCACATCAGACTGTGCTGATCTTATGCAATATAATTTGTTTGCATATTGTAATGATAGTCCGATTGGAAATCAAGACGATAATGGTTTTATGGACAATTGGACGAAACTGGCTATAGGTTTAGCAGCTATTCTGATAGGAGTTGGAATTACGGCATTATCAGGAGGAGCCGCGATACCTGTGCTAATTGCTTCTATAGAACTGGCTTTATCTAGTGGCATAATTGGAGGGATAACAGAGGCAGGTATTGATTCAGTTGCTTATATATTATCGACTGGAGGTGTAGAAGGAATTGGATCTGTTATTGAACAGAGATTTGTTGATGGGTTTTGCGACGGATTTATGTGGGGTGGTATTGCGGCTGGAGCCTCGTTTAGTGTGGCGGCTGCAAAAGGAATAAAGATAAAGGAAATAGGAAGATTAAAACCCGAAGGAAAATCAGGAGATGGATATCCGGGAATAAAATATCAGATTCCAAAGAATAACGGAAACTATACAACAAAATCTATAGAATTACATTCTCCACATAGTACTGGGAAACATCAAGTGTGGCATTGGCAAAATAACACATGGAATACGCTGACTAACAGCGTATCATCAAAAGGAGCAAAACATTGGACATTGTGGGGAAAACGGCTATGAGAAAGCAATTTCTAAAAAAACTATCTTCGGATTATAGTGAGATATTTCAGCACGAGTCCGATGTATTAAAATGGTACGAGTGTTACATAAGAGATAAATTTGATAAGCCTGTTTCGGATCTAGGGTTACAATTATATGTTGTTCTATACCGTCGGGATGATAAACGTCATATTATATATACAAAACCAAATTCTGTTAATTATGGTTATGAATGCTTTTTATCTGTAGAAATTAAAAAAAATGATAAGACAGTAATTGTTAAAAGCAATGATGAGTATGATTTTTATTATATGTCTACATCTTGGACAATAACACTAGTTTCAGGTTTTATATTTTTTCCAATTATATATATATGGGATGAACTTGATAATAAGTCATTGATAGAAGAAATTGATAATATGATACTTATGATAGAAACATACGGATATGATGTTGATGATTGAAACTAAAAGGCGCCAAACATAGATCTGATCTAACAGTCACCATAGGCTCAGGCAAGACGATTAAGACATCTATATCAGAAGAACTATCATATGATAAACTCGGGCGTATAGACGGCCGGAGCATCAATGCAAGCGATTATGCAGACTTAAACAGCATTGCAGGCACATCAGAGACAATCTATACTTATGATAAGCTCGGAGGGCTCATTAAGGCAGAAGATAAAGGCAGTAGCAGGACATGGGAATACACCTATGATGCTATAGGGAATATAACATCAAGCATCTATACAGATAAGGAAGGCGTACACGAAGATACCTACAGTTACGACAGGGATAACCTGACAAAATATAACGGTGAGAAGGTTGACGGCTATAAGGGCGGTAATCCCAAGACATATCTTGGAAATACTCTTACCTGGGAACGTGGCAGACAGCTGATGAGTGTCACACCGACCAAACAGAAGCTGCGTGTAAAACCGGATGCATCGACAGTCACCTTTACATATGCCTATGATGGATCACGTCTGTCAAAGACAGTAGGTAAGACAAAGAAAGATCCCGGAACCATAACAGAATATATCTTAAACGGCTCAACCATTCTGGCACAGAATACCACATATCCTGACGGCAGGAAGGAAACCCTGAACTTCTATTACAGCTCAGACGGAAAGCTCATTGAGATCGGTTATCTGAAGGGCGATGCTGACGGCATGATCCCGAAAGATGCAATCGAAACACATTATTCCGTCATCAGGAATGCCATGGGAGATGTGGCGGCGATCTACACTGCGACGGGAACCCTGGTGGGTACATACGAGTATGATCCCTATGGCAGACTGCTGTCCGAAACATCTAATTTGGCTTTTGATGATTCCGATAATATCCTTCACAAGAATCCCTTCAGATACAGGGGCTATTACTATGACTCTGAAACCGGCTGGTATTAGCTCCAAAGCAGATACTACGATCCTGATGTAAAGCGATTCATTAACGCCGACTCCGCTGATCTGCTTACTACAGATTGCTCGAACCTGATGCAGTACAATCTGTTTATGTATTGCAATGGAGCCCCCGTGAACGGAGAAGATCAATATGGGTATTCATCAGATTTAGCAGTAGCATGGTTCGCTTCAATGTGGTGGTTAACGCTTTGCGATGGCCCATTACCAGTGGCTGATGGTGCTTTTTTAGTCATAGCTGGCGTATTGGTGGTAACTGACATCGTAATAGAGACGATTGATGACATAAGGGAGATTAGACATAAAAAAACAGGAGACCCAGGTCAGGATTGGTTGGATCGAGTCCATCCTTGAATTTGTTAAATGGATCGGTTTTGATAGTCAAAACACACATATGTGATGGGAGGGAATTATTTTTTTTTAGAATCGAAGTATAATGTTACGCTGTAGATCAGAATAAACTGTATATAGCTATAGTAAATGAATTAAGTGATTGCACTTTGCCGGGTCATAACTGCCATAAATTCAAGCATTATGGCTCGCCATACGGCAATTACTAAATCCGTTGACTATAAAAGTGTTTAGAAGGGAGTGAAATAATTGCCTAAAGAAACATACAACGCGTCGTCCATCGCGGTCCTGGAGGGACTTGAGGCGGTGCGCATGCGTCCCGGCATGTATATCGGATCGGTATCCACCAAGGGACTTAATCACCTTATATATGAGATCGTGGACAACTCCGTGGACGAGCACCTGGCAGGTCATTGCGACAAGATATGGGTGACGCTGGAGGCGGACGGTTCCTGCACGGTTTCGGACAACGGACGCGGAATCCCGGTTGACATGCATGAAAAGGGCATGTCCGCGGAGCGTCTCGTCTTTACTACGCTGCATGCCGGCGGCAAGTTTGACAATAATGCATACAAGACCAGTGGAGGCCTGCACGGCGTGGGTTCCTCGGTCGTCAATGCGCTGTCTGATCACATGACGGTCACGGTCAGGACCGGCGGCCGCGTATACAGGGACACCTATGAGCGCGGCATTCCGACCACCGAGCTGGTGAACGGACTTCTGCCGGAAATAGGCAGGACCAGGGAGACCGGCACCGAGATAAATTTCCTGCCGGATGACACGATATTCGAAAAAACGCGGTTCAAGGAGGACGATGTCAAGAGCCGCATGCACGAGACGGCCTACCTTAATCCGAACCTCACCATATATTTCGAGGACAGGCGCAAGGACGAGATCGAAAAGATCGAATTTCATGAGCCGGACGGACTCACCGGATTTGTAAAGGAGATCAATAAATCCAGTGAGACCCTGCATGAGCCCGTATATTTAAAGGGTGAGAGCGAGGGTATCGAGGTCGAGGTCGCCTTTCAGTATGTCAATGAATTCCACGAGGAAGTACTGGGCTTCTGCAACAACATATACAATTCCGAGGGCGGCACGCACCTGACCGGCTTCAAGCAGGTATTTACGACCGTCATCAACAACTATGCCCGTTCCCTCGGAAACCTCAAGGAAAAGGACGTGAACTTCACCGGAGCGGACGTGCGAAACGGCATGACCGCGGTGGTGTCGATCAAGCATCCGGATCCCCGGTTCGAGGGCCAGACCAAGACCAAGCTGGACAATCAGGATGCCGCGAAGGTAGTGGCCAAGGTCGTGGGCGATGAGGTCATCAGGTTTTTTGACCGTAACCTCGAGACGCTCAAGACCATAATCGGATGCGCCGAAAAGGCCGCGAAGATCCGCAAGACCGAGGAAAAGGCCAAGACCAACATGCTGACCAAGCAGAAGTTCAGCTTTGACTCCAACGGCAAGCTGGCCAACTGCGAATCCAAGGATGCGTCCAAATGCGAGATATTCATAGTCGAGGGTGATTCCGCCGGCGGAAGCGCCAAGATGGCGCGTAACCGCATGTATCAGGCGATCCTGCCCATCCGAGGCAAGATACTGAATGTTGAGAAAGCATCGATCGACAAGGTGCTCGGAAACGCCGAGATCAAGACCATGATCAATGCCTTCGGCTGTGGTTTCTCCGAAGGATACGGCAATGACTTCGACATAACCAAGCTCAGATATGATAAGATAATCATCATGGCGGATGCGGACGTGGACGGTGAGCACATCTCCACGCTGCTGCTCACGCTTTTTTACAGATTCATGCCCGAACTGATATACGAAGGGCATGTCTATGTGGCCATGCCGCCGTTGTATAAGGCCATACCCTCCAAGGGTTCCGAGGAGTATCTCTACGATGATGCAGCCCTTGATAAATACCGTAAGACGCACAAGGGCAGCTTTACGTTGCAGCGGTACAAGGGTCTCGGCGAGATGGATGCCGAGCAGCTCTGGGAGACGACTCTCGATCCCGACAGAAGGCTCCTTCGTCTCGTGGAGATAGAGGATGCCCGCAAGGCCTCGGAGATCACGGGACTCCTGATGGGCAATGACGTGGCACCGCGTAAGGAGTTCATATACAACCATGCGGCTGACGCCAATCTGGACATATGAGTTTTGCTTGCTAAATAACGGATTTTATAGGGAATAATGAACATGACACAGGATAGAATACTCAAAACCGAATTCTCCGAGATAATGGAGAAAAGCTTCATAGACTACGCAATGAGCGTCATCATAGCGCGTGCCCTGCCGGACGTGCGTGACGGCATGAAGCCCGTGCAGCGCAGGATACTGTATGACATGTATGAGCTCGGCATCAAGTCCGACAAGCCCTACAGGAAGTCCGCCAGGATAGTCGGCGATACCATGGGTAAGTATCATCCCCATGGCGACAGCTCCATATATGAGGCCCTGGTCGTCATGACTCAGGACTTCAAGAAGGGCATTCCGCTCGTGGACGGGCACGGCAACTTCGGCAACATCGAGGGTGACGGGGCCGCCGCGATGAGGTACACGGAGGCGCGCCTTGCGCCGGTTACCGAGGAAGCCTTTTTGGGCGACCTGGACAAGGACGTCGTGGACTTCATGCCCAACTTTGACGAGACGGAAAAGGAACCCACGGTCCTGCCCGTGCGCATCCCTAATTTCCTGATCAACGGTTCCGAGGGTATAGCGGTCGGCATGGCCACCTCCACGCCGCCCCACAATCTTGGTGAGGTCATAGACGCGCTGAAGGCATACATGGAGAATCCCGACCTGTCCACGGCTCAGCTCATGCGCTACGTCAAGGGTCCCGATTTCCCGACGGGCGGCATCGTCATCAACAAAGACGAGCTGAAGGACATATATGAGACAGGCTCCGGCAAGATCAAGATCAGGGGACGCGTCGAGGAAGAGAAGGTTAAGGGCGGCAAGGTAAACCTTGTCATCACAGAGATACCCTATACGATGATCGGCATGAACATCGGCAAGTTCCTGACTGACGTGGCCGACCTGGTCGAGACGCGCAAGACCACCGACATAGTCGACATCTCCAACCAGTCCTCCAAGGAGGGCATCAGGATAGTCCTGGAACTCAGGAAGGACGCGGACGTCGAGAACCTCAAGAACCTGTTGTACAAGAAAACGCGCCTGGAGGACACCTTCGGCGTGAACATGCTTGCCATATACAACGGCAGGCCCGAGACCATGGGCTTAAAGGCCATACTGCAGGCCAACGTTGATTTTCAGATAGAAGTCGCCACGCGCAAGTACACCAACATGCTTAACAAGGAACTGGAGAAGCGCGAGGTTCAGGAGGGCCTGATCAAGGCCTGCAACGTGATCGACCTGGTCATCGAGATACTCAGGGGATCAAAGGACAGGGGGATGGCCAAAAAGTGCCTGGTCGAGGGCGATACCACGGGCATCAGGTTTAAATCCCGCGAGTCCAAGGCCATGGCATCGCAGCTGATGTTTACGGAGAGACAGGCCAACGCGATCCTCGAGATGCGCCTGTACAAGCTGATCGGACTCGAGCTGGACGCCCTGATAAAGGAACACGAGGAGACCGTGGCCAACATATACAAGTACGAGGACATACTTGAGAGCCGCGACTCCATGATGACCGTGCTCATGGCCGACCTGGATGAATTCAAAAAGAAGTACGCCCGCAAGAGGCTCACCGAGATAACCAACGCCGAGGAAGCCGTGTTCGTCGAAAAGGAAGTCGAGGAGATGGACATGATCTTCCTGATGGACCGTTTCGGATACGCGCGCGTCATCGACGTGGCGACCTACGAGCGCAACAAGGAGACCGCACTCGAGGAGAACAGGTTCGTCTTTAAGTGTAAGAACACGGGCAAGGTCGTCATATTTACGAATACCGGCCAGCTCCACAGCTTCAAGGTCAGGGATCTGCCATACGGCAAGTTCCGTGACAAGGGCGTGCCTGTTGACAACGTGAGCAACTATAAGTCCGAATCGGAATACATAATATATGCCGCGTCGCAGTCTGACTTAAACCTCTACAGGCTGATCTTCGTGACCGCGATGAGCATGTGCAAGATAGTGGACGGAGGAGAGTTCGACGTCTCGAAGCGTACCGTGGCTGCCACCAACCTCATGGAGGGCGACGAACTGATCAGCGTGATCAAGTTCACCGACATGAAGAACATCATCATGCAGACCAAGGACGGTTTCTTCCTGAGATTCGATCCTGCCTCCATCCCGGAGAAAAAGAAGACTGCCGTGGGCGTCCGCGGCATGAAGCTTGGACAGGACGACCGGGTTGAAAACGTATATTACACTGGGTTTGGCGAGGAACTGACCATACGGCATAATGACAAGGAGCTGGAGCTGGGCAGGCTGAAGCTGGGGACCAGGGATTCCAAGGGAACCAGGGTGAGGGTATGATGAGAGTGATCGCAGGCACCGCCAGAAGCATGCCGCTGAAAACCCCTAAGGGCAATGACGTCAGGCCCACGACCGACAGGATCAAGGAAACGCTCTTTAACATGCTGCAGACGTACGTCCCGGATTCGGTATTCGTGGACGTGTTCAGCGGAAGCGGAGCGATAGGCATAGAAGCCCTGAGCCGCGGAGCCAGGCATGCGTATTTCATAGACAACGATTCTTCAAGCATTTCGTGCATCGAGGAAAACCTTAAGTTTACCAAGTTGGATTCCAGGGCCACGGTCATTAAGAGGGAAGCCACGTCGGGCCTGATGATGATAAAGGAGTCAGCTGCGGACGTCGTCTTCGCGGATCCGCCGTATCAGGCAGGCCTGGAGCCCGCGCTTCTCGATGCCCTTTCCCGCATGTCCTACGTGACCGAAGACACCATCGTCATCATAGAGGCCGAACTGGACAGGGATTTTTCTTTTGCCGGACGGTACGGATTTGACATAATCAAGGAGAAGTGCTATAAGACGAATAAGCACGCGTGGCTGAGAAAAGGCTGACCGGTCCATGGCTTCCCCATAAAAACCGAGGCTTTACGCGTTTGACGCAGATGAAGGCCTCTCCAGTATCAACAACACGATCGACGTCACGACCAACCAGATTCTCAATTCGATGAATCCGTACGGCACGGTCTACTTCACCGGCGTCGAAAATTCGCGCGAGTCCGCGCCGAACAACTTCGGCGGATACCTCGACAAGTACGGAATGTACGACAAGGTGCCGCTACTCTCCGACTTGCTACCCTTCTGCGGCGCGGTCGGCGACTTGGACGTGCCGCTTTGGGACGACAAGGGGCCCGGCTGGGATGCTGCGGCCGTGGATTCCGACGGCGACGGCATCCCCGACTGGTTCGAGGACCTTGCCGGCCTTTCCCGCAGCAACGCCTCCGACGGCAATGCTTTTGTTCTGGACAAGAACAAGCGCTACACCAACCTTGAAATGTATCTACATTATCTAACCAAATAGTAACCAAACAAACTACAGTACCCTATGAAACATCCGGCAAAGAAATTTTTGCTTTTGATTCTCTGCCTGGGCACTGCCTGGAGTCTGAACGCTCAGACTACCATCAAAGGTATTGTGACCGACGAGGCCGGCGAGCCGACGACGATCCCCTACGACCGCGCGCATTACATGGACATCGCGCCGGACGACAAGGGCGAGGCGGTGCGCCGCGAGATCTGCCTGACGCTCTCGCAAATGGGCATCCAGCCGGAGAGCTCCCACCACGAGGGCGGTCCCGGCCAGAATGAGATCGACTTCAGATATTCGGACGCTCTGACGGCTGCGGACAACG
>CALGGH010000203.1 GCA_937916415.1 uncultured Lachnospiraceae bacterium | reverse complement strand
AAAAGCATCCATCGCATAATTTAAAAGTTATTTATGAACAGATCCTTAATGCGTTTACGATATGTCTTCGTAATCCCTGATATAATAATCCGCCATCTTACGTTTCTCGTCATCGCAATATGCCGTGTTGTCGTCATACACCGCGCAGGCCTTCATCCCCGCCCTGTGAGCGGCCGTGATCCCGTGCGGCACGTCCTCGAACACCAGGCAGCGCGCGGGCAATACTCCGAGCTCCTCGGCACCGCGCAGGTACACGTCAGGCTCCGGCTTGCCATTATGAACCTCGTCTCCGGTTATGACCACGTCAACGTATCTGTCCAGTTCAAGACGGGGTGATATCTGTTCCACGAGATGCCTGGAATTGCTGGTGCCTATGCCCATCCTGATCCCGCGCCTTTTTAACTCCCTCAGGAATGCATCCGCGCCGGGCTTAAAAGGTACCTCATCCCGATATTTTTGCTCCGCCATGGCATTCCACTCTTCCATTATCTCCGGAACCGACAGGGGCAGGTCATATCTTTCCTTGGTAAGCTCGGCCACCTGTTTGAAGCTCATGCCGGAAATGGCCTTTTGGTACACCTCCGGATCTTCCACGATTTGGTATCTCTCCAGATATTCTGCGTCCACCTCGCCCCATACCCAGAGCGAATCGATCAGCGTGCCGTCCATGTCAAAAAGCACGGCATCAACGTCCCGTAGCAATTCATTTACGTCAATCATTGTCAACCTGTGCCCTGAGGTCCGTGTCCAGCCTGGGCAGCTCCTTCTTAAGTGATACCAGCCTGTCGTCATGCAGGAAGCAATGCCTCGACGTCGCATGCGTGCAGATCTCCTCCTTCGTAACGTTATAAAATTCATATTCCAGTTCAAGAACCGAGCCATTGTATTTAGCTACGGATATCCGGATCTCAAGCTTGTCATCGAACTCTACCGGCCTGGCGTAATCCACGCTAAGTCCAACCACCGGCGAGGACACGCCCATGTCCTCCATGTCGCGGTAGCTTAAGCCTATGCTGTCCATGTATTCGATCCGGGCCTCTTCCATCCACTTGACGTAATTGGAATGATGTATGATGCCCATCTGGTCCGTCTCATGATATTGTGCCTTGCGTCTGTAAATGAACATATTTCTGCCTCCCTTCAAATGCCCAAAGCCTCAATAATAGTTTTCCTTTACTGGTCTGAAAGGAATTCTTAACGTTGGTCATGAAAGCAGTCTTGCCTGATCCCCTGACTCACGTAATCATGTATATCCTCTGGCTGGCTTCCTCAAATGCCCTGATTACTTCATCGGTCTGTGAAATTCTGGAAACATATTCCTTAGGCTTCTCACCAAATACAAGTGAATAGGGATTTTGCATCCTTCGATCACCTCATTGTTTTTAACTTTTTTATAGTTGTTTATCGTTTTTAGGCTTTTTTATAGTTGTTTATCATTTTTAGACTATTTTATAGTTGTTTATCGTTTTTGGCATTTTACGCTTCCTGATCATACTTGTTTATGGAAAGTATATTCTTTTTGTCAATTATTCCCCTTAGGAGCTGTTCAGAATTATTCAGCAGTACGTGTTTACGTATTCTCCGAAGAACGGAAGGGCAAGCCCAATCCGGCCACGCTTAGTATCTATGACTCCTCTTCTGCTCAATCGATCTCTGTATACGGGATAGTTTCCGGGCTTTTCCATGGCCGACAGGACTTCCTCACGGCTATACTCATCCCTGTCGGATATGAGCCTGACCATTTTCCTGTCATTATCCGACAGTTCCTCCCAGATCTTTTCATAAGAGTATGCATACAGTTCCGTCTTTAGATCTGCCGTCACCTCTTCAAGATCAAAACCGGTTCCGGCCTTAAAGCACAGAATGCCCAGTTCCTGAAATGCGTATGCATAACCTTTAGTCATTTCCGCCAGCTTCCGGGCCATCGTAATGTCTATTCCAAGCTTTTTCCTGTACATTTCACTCATTCTGACGAGATTCAGGTGTTCCGTTTTCACGGTTGTGGCACGTCTGAAGAAGGTAAGATTTTTCACGTTATACAATTGTTCAATATTCTCATATAAACCGGTACAAACCAGATAAACCGGATACCCAGCGCGAAGCCACCCGCCAAATTCCAATGCAAAAATCTCCATCTCCCGGGTTCGGGATATTTCATCAATGCCTATGAATATCTTCTTCTTTTTGTCCAAGGCGTTTTTTAACGCCGAATCCAATTCCACCCCTATGTCTTCGATCCTGTTTCCTCTTTCACTTACTCCGATGCCTCCGCCGATTCCAAAGACGTCTGCTGAAACGTTCAGGTCGATCCCATGAGTAGTTTTGCTTAAGCCTTCTTTGCAAAGAATGGCCAGCATCTGCACGAGCATTTCCCTGGCAGGATTAAGACGGCATACGATCCAGCCCTCCCTGCTCCGTGCCTCGGACTCAAATTCCTGTTCCAGCTTAGCCAACAAAACGGTCTTGCCAGACCCTCTCACTCCCGTGATCTTGTAAACAGACTCCGAGGGCAGTTCATAATTGAAATTCTCCATTATCTCATCCGTCTGAGCCGTGGAAATATATGAATGATCCGGTATCTTGCTGAAAGTCGTTGAAAAAGGATTCTGCATATGACGTTCCTCTGTGTCGAAGGTCAGGATGATCCGCTTTAATCATGGCATTTTATAATTCTTTATCATTTGAAAATGGTTTTATGATTCTTTATCATTTGATACATATTTTATAATTCTTTATCAATTTCTGCAATACAAAAACATTCAGATTATGAGCATGGCGTC
>CALGGH010000202.1 GCA_937916415.1 uncultured Lachnospiraceae bacterium | reverse complement strand
GCGCCCGCAACAAACGGTTATGAGAAGGCCGTATACAACGAAGAATATTACTTTGCCGTGACCACGAATTCAGACGTGCTCGTATCGGACGTCACTTATACCATGGGCGGCAAAAAATATGACGCCACTTTCGTTAGCGGTGACGTTTGCGGCAATGGGAAAACTTCCATCTGGCGTACTGCCAGGGTGACCGGAAACGTATGCATTGACGTGGCCACAACCACGTACAGCACGATTAAGGTAGACGGCCTGTCAAAGAGCACCGTTAAGACAGCTGGTGGCGTGGGAATAGACACCGAGGGGATTCCCGTTGATAACACCAAGGACCTTGTTTTCACCATTGAGAGCGATGACGAGGACAGCATCGTAATAACAGAAGCATATTACTACATCGCTAATGATAACGATGGCGAGGGTAATCCAAATTATCATGGCATCATAAATGGAGTCGGCGACGTAACAAGCGGTACTTATACGCTTGGAAATCTGGTGCTGGGTGATGCAAATGGAGATGGAACGAACGAACACGCGAAGAGAGAAATCACGATCAAGGCCCTGACCAAGGAGACCATTGACCCCGCAACATATTCGGTGGAATTCAAGAATAAGAAAGCATCCGCTTCAGCAAGTGAAACCGGCAAGGATGACGGAGATCAGCTTGTAAACACCTATGACACGAGCGGAAAGCTCACCGCCCAGGCATTGAACCTGACGATCGGGGAATCCGCAGGCATTACTGATTCTTCTTATGGCGGAGTCATAGTCAGGGATGCAAAGGGCAACGAACTGATAGCCCGTAAGGTCGCCGACGAATACAAGCTTGGCAAATATCTTGACAGCACGAAGGTCGCAGATGCCACGGATTTGAACAATAAGACCGGCGGGTTTAGTGCCGAAATAAAGGGATACGCAGTCGGTGATGATGAGATCACCGCGACCGTGACCAAGCCCAGCAGCCCTGAATCCAGCAATACGGAGTATTATTCCGGAAAGCTTCCGGTGAAAGTAACAAGCGCATGGTCGGACCTTCATATTGAGTCTTCTTCCGATGCGGTTGACACGAGCAACTCATCAGCGGGTGCTGCCACGCTCAGCGTGTATGGCACAAATGACCGTACCGGCGTATCCGGAAAGATTGCTTCTTCGAATGCTGCCGGAACCGGCAACAAGATCGGCGAAATCATCTGGACGCTGCTGGATGCCGACGGAAAAGACATAACCACGAAAGTAAGTCCTGATTTTGACTTTGTTACTGGCAAGACTTCCACGGGATATGCAAGAAATGCCACGAATGTGAGCGTACAGGCAAAGGCGGGAGCCGGACAAAAGATAACCGTACAGGCAAAGGTATATAACGATTACACGGCCAATCCTACGCTTCTGGCGACCCTGCCGTATGAACTGTCGATCGTTGAGGCAGCATCATATACGGTAGTTCCTACCCTGACCATTAAGAACGGAGCGACTTATTACGCGCCGGCTGACGTAACAACTTATGGTACGACAAGCCTGAAACAGCTCGAAGCAAAGACCGGCGGTCTTGAATCCGCAGAAATAAGCTATAAAGTATATAAAAAGCTGAATAACTCTGCAGACACTCTTACCTATAATGCTTCTGCCGCTACCATCGCGAATGCGATCAAGGACAAAGACTACGAGGAAGTAACGTCCGGAATAACTTATAAGACCGTGATTGAGAACGGCACTTCCAATGGAACTACGTTCACAAAGGCAACTGCGGAACCCGAAAAGAGCACCGTATATGCAACCCTGACGGGAACCGCAAGTCCGTTTACCGTTAGTGCGGCAAAAAACACGGGGAGCACCGACGGTGGGACGTTTAGGATGGTTCACGTGGCGATTACCCCTCTCGTAAACGGCATTGCTCAAAACACGTGGAATTATGCGTTTAACATAGTTGACCGCGCGGAGAAGGCTGACGTGACGTTCGAACTTAACGGCCTTGCCTTCTCGGCAGACGGAGCTTATCTTCCCGCAGCTGAAAACGCAACGGGGAGCGTAACCAGCACCTCTGCAGCCAAGGTAGTGGTACGCACCCTCAGCGACGCATACCTCAACAAGTTCAGCGAGACCAAGAGCGTCACCTACGACTTCGAAAAGAAGTACACGACGGGCGTGATCGTTACTGGTGTTGCCAAGGACGAGCTTATTACCCTGCCGAAGGAGAGCGACTTCACGACGACAAACGCTGATCCCAGGGCCGTATTCGTTGGCTGGAAGGCTAGCGTGGCAAATGGCGTCAAGCTTGCATCCACGATGACTAATAAGCAGTATTTTGCCGGCGGCGAAGACGTAATCGTAGCTGATAACGTAACCTTCACTGCCGTTTGGGCACCTAAATATGTACTTAATACCACTATATTATCTAGCAATGATGTTTCTATAGGCGGAGCTTGGTGGAATGGAACCTCAGGCGTTGCGCTTACTGGCACCGATTTCTATTATGGCCCCGGATACATTGCGAACGGAACCCTGGCTGAAGATAATGTGTATCTGGATCCCACTGATCCTGATTATGTTGGCGCAGGTGCTAAAACTGCGACTGCAAATTATAAGGTTTATGTGGCTCCAATCACTACCGCAGCCATTGACACGGATCTTGATACCTCGTTATTTGCATATAGTCCGTATGGCATTGATGATGCATCCGGTAAAATTCTTGTTCGTCCCACAAACATCACCGGCGGATATACCTTGGATTATATAGCCGGAGCCACAAGCAAGGATAAGTTCTATGACTTTGGCACAGGCACAAAAATAAGAGGCAAGGCTCAGGGAACCGCTTCTCAGCTTAAGGCAACGCTTACTGAAAACGGTACAACATGGGAGTTCCTTGGGTTATATTACAATACGACAGATGGTGATAATGTTGTCAATGATGCATCTGAAATCGTTGTAGGCGATGGCCTTGTATATCAGGCTGCATTTGATACGCAAGCTGATGAATTTACCGCAAGCACGACCGGACCTACCAAGGTTAGCAGCAATGCATCCGCAACTGGTTACTATTCCATTGAGAACGGTCTTACCGAGCTTACGGTAGAGAAGAGTCAGGCTCCCGTTAAAGTTGCTCCGTTCATTATCGCAGGCAAGGATTCATCAAGAACTGCTAACAGTACTTCAACCTTTACGTATGTATACACCCTTAAAAGCGGTGGAGACAGTTTCGTTACGATGGCTGCGGGTTCTGATGGTGCTGAAGTCATCACTCCTAAGGCAGTCGGTTCAACGAAACTTACCGTAACCATGACGGACGTCAACGGACAAAACTTCTCTACGGAACTTACAATTGAAGTCGTCGAGGACACTGTTGTCATCGACGTGACCAATGAGGACAAAAAAGCATATGAGAACGGCATAGTGACCGCACTCGGAGGAAACTCCACGGGCATAGAGTTCTATGTTGCCGCATATGACAAGGATGACTCCGCAAAGGCTGATAAGCTGACCGGTACCTGGGCAGAAGGTGCCGTACCGGCCTCCAGCAAGGTAGTAGCCGAAACCGGAGCCATAGCTCCCGCGAACGACGGAACAGGCCGTCAAAAAGCCGTATTCAGTTCCTTGGGTAAGGATCTTGGAACGGATGCCGTCAAGGTGAAATTTACTTATGACGGGGTTACCTACGTTAAGACCGTGACGGTGGAGACTCACTATGAGCTCGTACTGAACGGAGGAGGAGCGTGGACGAGCGGCGGCACCGGAATATCCAAGAGCGCCACCGCAGGTGACGTCAAGGTATTCATTACGGTTGATGAAGAGCGCGTGCTTGATGATGATGCATGCAAGGCTGCCGAACAGGACATGCCCGCGGCATCCAAGACCATAGAGATCACCGAGGACGACAAGGTGGTCAAGAGCGATGGTACGGTAACTTATACAATTGACCTCAGCAAGTACGGGGTTGAAATAACCGAATACAATGCAACGACCAAGACTGACGACGTACAGGCGAGCGTGGTTGATTTCTGGCTGTTCAATGGATATACGTCAAATGATAATAATGTTAAAGCAGCATACTATGCTACGAATTCGGGCGATCAGGAGGTGGAAGGCGAATTTAATGCCACCACTCTTGCCGGAAGCAAGGACATCAAGGTAAAGGATTGGACCGACGAGCAAGCCGGTAAGATTCGTGAGGTCATTGCTGCTGATTACAAGGTCGAGGGTGACCTTCGTTCAGAAATCGCTATGAACATCAAGCGTCTGATGGACATCGGCTGCTATCGTGGTGTTCGCCATCGTAATGGTCTGCCAGTGCGTGGTCAGAGCACGAAGAACAACGCTCGTACCCGCAAGGGTAAGAAGAAGACCGTTGCAAACAAGAAGAAGGCTTAATCGGAGGTTGATTGATGGCTGTCCAGAAGAAACGTAAGGAAAAGAAAAGCGTTTATGAAGGTAATGTCTATATTCAGGCAACCTTCAATAATACAATTATCACTATCACGGATTTGAATGGAAATACTCTTTCATGGGCATCTTCCGGTGGACTCGGATTCCGTGGAGCAAAAAAATCAACGCCGTTTGCAGCACAGACAGTTGCGGAGACTGCTGTTCAGCGTGCTGTGAGTTATGGTCTGCGCGAAGTTCATGTATTTGTGAAGGGACCTGGTGTTGGTCGTGAGAACGCAGTTCGTGCGTTGGGTGCTATGGGGTTGCAGGTAAAGTCGATTTCTGATGTTACTCCGATTCCTCATAATGGTTGTCGTCCTCGCAAAACTCGTCGTCAGTAAGGAGATAAAGCAGAATGGCTAGATACGCAGGTCCTGTTTGTCGACAGTGCAGAACAGAACAGAAAAAGCTGTTTTTGAAGGGAAGTCGTTGCAATAGCGATAAGTGCCCGATAAATAAGAAACTCGGTGCTCCTGGAAAAGATCCAAAAGCTCGTACTGGAAAACGCAGTGAGTAGATCGGAAGAGCACACGTC
>CALGGH010000201.1 GCA_937916415.1 uncultured Lachnospiraceae bacterium | reverse complement strand
CAAGCAGGCCCGACATTGAATCATCAACTTCCACTGATGGAAATACTTCAAAAAAAGATTTGGTTTCCATGTACTATTCCTGTAGATTAACCAGTTCGGCCCGCAACGCGTCGAGCAGTTCGGCCTCAGGTACCTTGCGTATGATCTCGCCGTGCTTAAAAAGCAGTCCCTCATGGTCGCCTCCGGCTATTCCTATGTCGGCTTCCCTGGCTTCCCCGGGTCCGTTGACGGCGCATCCCATCACCGCTACCTTCAGGTCCAGCGGCACGTCCGCCACCATCTCCTCTACCTGCCCGGCCAGTCCGATGAGGTCGATCCTGGTCCTGCCGCAGGTCGGACAGCTGACCACCTCTGCTCCTCCCTGCCTGAGTCCCAGCGTCCTGAGGATCAGCTTGGCGCTTCTTACCTCCTCCACCGGATCTCCGGTCAGGGATACCCTGACGGTGTCTCCGATTCCCCTGGACAGGATCAGGCCCAGTCCAATGGACGACTTGATATTGCCGCTCCAGAGCGTTCCCGCCTCGGTAATGCCCACGTGCAGCGGGTGATCAGTCTTCCCGGCCAGGAGCACGTGGGTGTCCAGGCTCATCATCACGTCGGATGACTTGACGCTGATCACGAGGTTGTCATATCCCATGTCCTCGATCATCGCGGCCTTGTCAAGTGCGCTCTCCACTATGCCCGCCGCGGTCACGCCACCATCCCTTTCGACGATGTGCTTCTCCAGGGAACCTGAGTTGACGCCCACCCTGATGGGCACGTTACGTTCCTTCGCGCAGCGCACGACCTCCGCCAGCTTGTCCCGGCCTCCGATGTTGCCCGGATTGATGCGTATCTTGTCGGCTCCGTTCTCGATGGCACAAATGGCGCACCGGTAGTCAAAATGCACGTCAGCCACCAGCGGAATGCTAATCTCCCGCTTGATCCGGCCCAGTGCCACGGCGGCCTCCGGCGTCGGCACGGTACACCTGACTATCTCGCATCCTGCCCTCTCCAGCCTGTGTATCTGATCCACGGTCGCGCCCACGTCCTCCGTGGACGTGTTGGTCATGGACTGGATCAGAACCGGATTGCCGTGTCCGATCACCCTGTCTCCGATTTTTACTTCATGAGTTTCATTTCTATGCATGCCATTAACAATTATATCTTATCGCGGTCACTTTCTCAATAATTGACGTCAGTTATGTTGGAGTGATTCCCTTCCGATGGGGATGGTTCGGCACAGCACGGAGGATCCGCCATCGGGGGCGTACTCGATCCTGAGAAAACCTCCGTCAGCCCCCTCAAACGCATCTCCGTCTATGCATATCCTCAGGTCTCCGTCAGGCTCATAGGGCGAATTATACCTAAGCAGCTGACGGTTGCCCGCCCCGTCCAGGATCGTGATCGGCAGCGTGTTCTCAGCACCTGAGTCCTCATACAGTTCCTCCGCGTTGGTTATCATCGGCATCACGCTGCCTCCGACGCCATATCCGAATATGATGCCTGCCATGAGCGTCGGGATCCACAGACCCGGATATTTGCGTCCGCTCAGGAAAATGCTTCTTTTGACCTTCACGAACCTGCGGTCCTGCAGCAGCTTGAATCCCATCAGCATCCAGGCTCCGGTCAGGCAGAGGCATCCGACGTTTCTAAGCAAAATCTCGCTTCTGACCAGATATCCGGCCACGGCGCCCATGCGCGAGGCGTCAAACGCGTC
>CALGGH010000200.1 GCA_937916415.1 uncultured Lachnospiraceae bacterium | reverse complement strand
ATATTTCCTCACAAAATCCGTGCGCATCCGCCGGAGGCATTATAGTGAACGACAAATTATTTTTGTCGTTCACCATAAATACGTACGTCAACGATCTCATCACTGTTCGTCTTCCGAGGGATCGTCAGCCAGTGCCCTGGCCTGCACGGCCTGCACGTCCTCAAACAGCGAGAGCATCGGCTCCACGTCCGTCTTTTTGTGTATGATCCTGTCCACGTAGTTCTTGGTACATGCCATGACCTGAGGCGACAGAACGAGCACGCCTATCAGGTTGGGGATCATCATGAGTCCGTTAAACGTATCGGAGATGTCCCAGGCAAGCTGTGCCTCCATAACGGATCCGCCGAACACCAGCAGCACGAAGAATATCCTGTAGGGCCATACGCCCTTTTCACCGAAAAGATATCTGATCGCGGTGGTTCCGTAGTGTGACCATCCAAGCACGGTCGAGTATGCAAAAAGCAGGATCGCGATGGCGATGAATCCGGATCCAACCTTACCGAAGGCCTGTCCGAATGCATAGCTCATCAGGTTGGAGGAACCTCCTATGGACTCAAGGATCGCCTCGTCGGCCACGCCGTTGCCCAGGTCGATGGCTCCTGACGAGAGCAGGACGATGGCCGTAAGGGTACATACGATGATCGTGTCGGCAAATACCTCAAATATTCCCCACATGCCCTGCCTGACGGGTTCCTTGACGTTGGAGCTGGAGTGAACCATTACCGAGGAACCGAGACCGGCCTCGTTGGAGAACACGCCTCGCTTAAAGCCCATCTTCATGGCCAGCGCCAGGCCTGCTCCGAAACCGCCGCCCGCTACGGCCTTAAGTGAAAAGGCACCCTTGAAGATGGCCGCGAATATGGCGGGGATCTTGCCAAAGTGCATTATGATTATGATGAAGGCGCCTATGAAGTAAACGATGACCATGAATGGCACCAGGCGCTCCGTAACCATGGCGACTCTCTTGAGTCCGCCGATGACTACCAGGCCGACTGCCAATACGAGGAATGCTCCGACTGCGGCCTTGGGTATGCCAAAAGCATTGTTTATGTTGGAAACCATGGAATTGACCTGACTCATGTTGCCTATTCCGAAGCTGGCCAGCAGGCAGAATATGGAGAAAAGCACTGCCAGCACTGCGCCGACCTGCTTGCAGTTCTTTTTGCCGCCAAGTCCGTCACGCAGATAGTACATGGCGCCGCCGTGCCACTCTCCGTGATCGTCCTTGCGCCTGTACAGGATGCCCAGCACGTTCTCGGAATAATTGGTCATCATGCCAAAGAAGGCGATGATCCACATCCAGAACACGGCTCCGGGGCCGCCCGTGGCTATCGCACCTGCCACGCCCACGATGTTGCCGGTACCAACGGTTGCCGCCAGGGCGGTGCACAGTGACTGGAACTGGGAAATGGTGCGGTCTCCGGTATGTCCGGTGACGTGCTTGTCGCGGAAAATGGCGCCCAGCGTGTTGTGCCACCAGTGTCCCCAATGGGTAACCTGGAAAAACCTGGTCATTACGGTCATGATGACTCCGGTGAAACCGAGCAATATCAGCGCCGGCCATCCCCAGACGAGTCCGTTGATGGTGTCATTGACCCTCGTGATTACGTCGATCATTGTCTCCTCCTCATTAAAGATCTGTTACAAAATAACTTTATTTTCATAAAAAAGCTATGTCCGAACAGCTCCCAACTACTGCTCCCACGATCCCGTTCCAAATGACAAATTCACGGATCATGGATCCTCACATCAAAAAACAGAGTACATCCATCATAGACGTCTCTGTCATACAGTAAAATATATTATCACTAATAAAAGTGTTTCGTCAACTGTATACATACATGATATAATTAGATCATGGGATGATCAAATATCCGGTTTTTCGTAAAGAAGGAGGTAAATCATATGGGAATGACCAATAAACAGTTCCAGGGTTTTCTGCGTTTGGTGATCGACAAGCTCAAAAAAGCCTTGGATGCATCACAGGACAATGTTGAATTAAAGGAACTTCTCGACATATTTCAGTCCATGCTTGAAGATGGAGATTAAGTAGCCATGCGTAGATTAACCGCCGGTTAATCAGAAAGGAAATCCTGACAGGCCTTTTATATGAATGAAAAGTATCTGCACAACATAGTTCTGTACGTCTCGGATCCGGACGTGGTCACCGAATTTACCACGGAATGCTCTCCGGAGGTTGCCGGCATGATCCGCATCAAGGGCAATTATCCCGATGCTCTCTACGTCTGTGACTCGGAGCAGGTAGCCTCCACCCTGCTGACGCTGGGATTCCCGGTCTGCGCCCTTTTGCATCCGGGCAATGACGGCCTGCGGTTCGACAGCGTCGGGTACGTGATCGAGAAACCGTCCATGATCTCGGCCGACGACTACGAACGCATATACAGGCGCCTCGCCGGGATCCCCTGGGACATACTGGAGACTGACAGGCTGCTGCTGCGCGAAACCACGATCAACGACCTGGACCGTCTGTATGAACTGTACGACGACCCGGAGATACGCAACTTCATCGAACCCCTTTTTGACCGGACCAGTGAAAAGGATTATCAGCAGAACTACATCGACAAGATCTACGGATTCTTTAACATAGGCATCTGGTCCATGATCCGCAAGAGCGACAACCTGATGATCGGTCGTGCGGGCATAGAGTATACCGACATGGCCGGAGTGGCCGAGCTGGGATTTCTGGTCGGTGACGGCTACCGCAGGCAGGGATATGCCTACGAAGCCACCTCCGCCATCATCAGATACGCGTCTCAGATAGAAGACGTAGACAGCGTCCGCGCCAGGATCAGGCTGGACAACGAGCCCTCCAGGAAGCTCTGCGAAAAGCTGGGAATGCGTTCCACCCGTGAACTGAACGACAATCTGGTGGAATGGGTGATCGACGTATAGGCAGGATTCCTGCCGAAGAAATACCCCATAAAAGGGAGGATGCCAGGTAACCTCTTGGTCACCTGGCATTTATTATGAAAAAGTTTTATTTAAACCACTTGGATATGTCGTGTTTGTTGTTTACAATATTTATTCTACGGGGAAGTTTTGGCGAAAAAATGTTTTCGAATTGAACATGTTTTGAAATAAATATGAACAATTTGTAAATACGATGGCGTCGGAGTAACCCGCGCACGATCATCGTAAACGCATTAAATAAATGCGTTTACGATAACTGCTCCGCAAGGATGCGCA
>CALGGH010000199.1 GCA_937916415.1 uncultured Lachnospiraceae bacterium | reverse complement strand
ACCCGCGGCACCCGCAGCCGCCGTGCCTGCCTCATCCGGCAAGGCTGCCAAGGCTTCGGGCAGCGAAGACAAGTGACCGTCACCAAGGTCTCCAAGAGCACCAGGGGCAGATACCTGGTTTATATAGATGACAGGCCGTTCTGTCCGCTCTATGGGGCGGAGCTTAGTACCTATCACGTAGAACCCGGAGCCGAGATCACCGAAGAGACCTGTGAGACCATCAAGCAGGAAGTGCTCATCAAGAGATCCAGGCTGAGGGCCATGAACCTTCTCATGAAGCATGGCTTTACCGAATCCGGACTCAGGACCAAGCTGGCTGAGGGCGGTTATCCCGCGGACGTGGTGGATGATGCCGTCGAATACGTCAAGGGCTTCGGATACGTGGATGACAAGGCCTTTGCGCGGGATTACGTGTTCTCTCACGCATCGGACAAGAGCGTCAGGCGCATCGTGAGCGACCTGCTCTCCAAGGGAGTCAGTCAGGACGTGATCAATGAGATCCTGGAGGAAAACAGGGGGACCTCGGACGCGGTCGATGAGGAGGCACAGATCAGGAAGCTCCTGATCAAGAGGTCGTTTGATCCCGCCAGGGCTGATGCCAGGGAGCTTAGCAGGACCTACGCGTATCTTAGCGGACGCGGGTTTGGGATGGACGTGATCCGTAAGGTCATGTCGGGCTTTGGCGGTATTGAGTTTTACGAGTAATGATGCTATGATTTTAGGGTCGGGCGCCGGGCCGTCCGGCCCTTAGTTTTTGCCCGTTTTATGGAGGACGATACATGAAGACCAAATATGACAAGTATGGTGCCCTGCACGTAGGCAGCGGGGGCAAGCTGGTGGACAGAAACGGCGAGGCGGTAGCCCTGCACGGATATTCCACTCATTCGCTCAGCTGGTATCCTGAGTACGTAAACCGTGATTTCCTCGAGAACATGAGGGATGAATGGCATATCGATGCCATCAGGCTGGCCATGTATACGGCGGAAGAGGATGGTTACTGCGTGGGAGATGATGCCAACAGGGCCAGGCTGGTTGAAGTCGTGGACAGGGGAGTGAAGGCCGCCACCGAACTCGGACTGTACGTGATCATCGACTGGCACATCCTATCCGACAGCAATCCGCTCATTCATGAGGACCTGGCTGCCGATTTCTTTGAACTGGTTTCGTCCAGGTATGCCGCCTATGGCAACGTGTTCTACGAGATATGCAACGAACCGAACGTGGACTGCACCTGGGCCGACATCAAGCAGTATGCAGACAGGATCATTCCCATCATCCGCAAAAATGACAAGTATGCTGTCATTCTGGTGGGCACGCCCAAGTGGAGCCAGAGGCTGGATGAAGCCGTAAGCGATCCCATCACCATAGATGACAACCTCATGTACGTGGTTCATTTCTATGCCGACACCCACAGGGATGAACTGAGGCAGGTATACAAGGATGCCATCAAGGCCGGCCTGCCCGTATTCTGTTCGGAATTCGGCACCTGCGCGGCAGACGGCAACAACGCGCACAATGCGGAGGAAGCCGAAATCTGGCTTCAGCTGCTGGAGGCTAACGACACCAGTTACCTGATGTGGAACATATCCAACCGCGACGAGACCAGCGCTGCCTTCGTTCCGGAGTGTGACAATTATGCCGGACCTTACCGGGACAGCGACCTGCGTGAGCCTGCCCTTTGGTACAAAAACAGATTGACGGGGAAATGACATGGTAGATTACACGGAAGGAGCGGGATACGAATATCATACTCACGTGGGACCGGGAGACGTGGGCAGGTACGTGCTGCTTACCGGAGATCCCGGACGGTGTGAGGAGATATCTGGGTACTTTGACGACCCCAGGTTCGTGGCCAGCAACCGGGAATACGTCACTTATTCAGGATACCTGGACGGAGTCATGGTGAGCGTTTCGTCCATGGGCATAGGCGGTCCGTCGACGGCCATAGGAGTGGAGGAACTCGTTCACTGCGGCGCGGACACCTTCATCAGGATGGGCACGTCGGGCGGCATGCAGACCGAGGTGGTCGGCGGAGACATAGTGATCGCGAACGGAGCCATCCGCGCGGAGGGCACCTCCAGGGAGTATGCACCCATAGAATATCCGGCCGTGGCTGATTATGAAGTGCTGAGCGCACTCGTAAATGGCGCCGTCAAGACGGGCGCCAGGCATCACGTGGGAGTCGCCCAGTGCAAGGATTCCTTTTTTGGACAGCACGAGCCCGAGAAGAAGCCGGTCAGTCAGGACCTGCTGTACAAATGGGATGCCTGGATCAAGTGCGGGGCGCTGTGCTCTGAGATGGAATCCGCCGCGCTGTTCATTGTCGGCAGCACCCTGAAGGTCAGGACCGGAGCCGTGCTTTTGGTCGTGGCCAATCAGGAGAGGGCCAGGCAGGGACTGTCCAATCCCCAGGCTCATGACATGGGGATAGTGTATGAGACTTCGATCGAAGCACTGAGGATTCTGATCGCTCAGGACGGGGAACGTTAAAAAGTTCGGCGATAAAGTTTTACATAACGTTTGACAACAACTTGCTTAAAGGTTTAAGATAATAAATGCTGTACCATGAAAATCGAATAAGGAGGTTCACGTAGATGATGCCAGCTATCATTGCGGTAGTTGTTACCTTGATCATCGCCGTTCCCGTTACTTATTTCGTAACCATGACGCTTAAGCGCAAGGCTGACGAGAAGACCACGGGCAATGCCGAGGACAAGGCACGCCAGATCATCGACGAGGCTCTTAAGACTGCGGAGACCAAGAAACGCGAAGCGCTTCTTGAGGCTAAGGAAGAGAACATTCTGAACAAAAATGAGCTCGATAAGGAGATCAAGGAACGCAGGGCTGAGGCACAGCGCTATGAGCGCAGGGTTCAGCAAAAAGAAGAGCAGGTTGATAAGAAGGCTGAAGCTATCGAAAAGAAAGAAGCTACACTCGCCACCCGAGAAGCTGAGATTGACAAGATTAGGGTGGAGGTGTCCAAGCTTAACGAGCAGAGACTACAGGAACTTGAACGAATCTCCGGACTGACCTCTGAACAGGCAAAAGACTATTTACTCAAGATCGTAGAAGAAGACGTAAAACACGAAACGGCCGTCATGATCAAGGAAATGGAGAGCAGGGCCAAGGAAGAAGCCGACAAGAAGGCCAAGGAATACGTGGTCACGGCCATTCAAAGATGCGCTGCCGATCATGTGAGCGAGAGCACGATCTCAGTCGTGCAGCTTCCCAACGATGACATGAAGGGACGCATCATCGGACGAGAGGGACGCAACATACGTACCCTTGAGACGATGACCGGCGTAGACCTCATAGTGGATGACACTCCTGAGGCCGTCGTTCTGTCAGGCTTTGATCCGATCAGGCGTGAAGTCGCCAGGATCGCATTGGAGAAGCTCATCGTGGACGGGCGCATTCATCCCGCCAGGATCGAGGAAATGGTGGAAAAGGCTCAGCGTGAAGTTGAGACCATCATCAAGGAAGAGGGCGAAGCCACCGTGCTTGAGGTTGGCGTGCATGGCCTTCATCCGGAATTAATACGTCTTTTGGGTAAAATGAAATTCAGGACCAGTTATGGTCAGAATGCACTCAAGCATTCAATCGAGGTAGCCCACCTGTCAGGTCTGCTGGCTTCAGAGCTGGGACTTGACGTACGTCTCGCCAAGAGGGCGGGCCTGCTGCATGACATCGGCAAGGCCGTCGACCACGAGATGGAGGGCACGCATGTTCAGTTAGGTGTTGAGTTATGTAAGAAGTACAAGGAGTCTGAGGTCGTGATCAACGCCGTCGCTTCACATCATGGCGACTGCGAACCCACTTCACTGATCGCCTGCATAGTGCAGGCTGCAGATACGATTTCCGCAGCCCGTCCCGGTGCCAGGCGTGAGACGCTGGAGACTTATACCACCAGGCTTAAACAGCTTGAGGACATCTCCAACGGGTTCAAGGGCGTTGAAAAATCGTTCGCGATCCAGGCCGGCAGAGAGATTCGTGTCATGGTTATTCCTGAGCAGGTTACGGATGCCGATATGATCCTTTTGGCCAGGGACATCTCCAAGCAGATAGAGGAAGAGCTTGAGTATCCCGGACAGATCAAGGTTAACGTGATCCGCGAAAGTCGTGCAATTGATTACGCAAAGTAAGCAATCAGGGCGGTCCCGATGGGGCCGCCTTTTTTGTGGTTGCCTTTGAACGGCAAGAGTAGTAGAATAGGTGAAGTTGTGTTGTATAATTGTATACACAAACGCGCCGATTTAGTTGGGACGGTTGTTTCGTCCCCTGAGATTGCCTGCATGGGAGGAAGAGCAAGATGAAAAAATATTCCGAAATGAACAAAGAGGAGCTGACCGCGGAGCTGACGGACCTCAAGGCCAGGTATGAGGACGCCAAGGGAAAGGGCCTGAAGCTCAACATGGCCAGGGGACTGCCAAGCGCGGAACAGCTGGACATGGAGGCTGACTTCTTCAACACCCTCAACCCCACCGTGGACTTTCATTCCGAGCTGGGCATCGACTGCCGTAACTACGGCGAGCTCACGGGCATACACGAGGCCAGGCAGCTCATGGCGGACATGATGGAGGTCAGTCCCGAGGAGATCATAGTCTTTGGCAACTCGAGCCTGAACATAATGTTTGACACCGTGGCCAGGTCGATGGATTTCGGAGTGCTGGGGTCAACTCCCTGGAACAAGCTGGACAAGGTGAAGTTTCTCTGCCCCGTGCCCGGATATGACAGGCACTTCGCGATTACCGAGCTTTTTGGCATTGAAATGATCAACATTCCCATGAATGACGAGGGCCCTGACATGGACCTGGTTGAAAAGTACGTAAACGAGGATCCCGCGGTAAAGGGAATCTGGTGCGTGCCCAAATATTCCAATCCTACGGGCGTCACGTATACGGATGAGGTCGTAAGGAGGTTTGCGCATCTTAAACCCGCGGCTGAGGACTTCCGAATTTACTGGGACAACGCCTACACCATCCATCACCTCTATAACGGCAAGGAGGATCAGCTGCTGGAGATCCTGAACGAGTGCAAGAAGGCAGGCAATCCGAACCTGGTATGGAAGTTCTGCTCGACCTCCAAGGTCACTTTTCCCGGATCCGGCATCGCAGCCCTGGCCGCTTCGGAGGAGAACCTTGAATACGTTAAGAAGATCCTCACGATCCAGACGATAGGACATGACAAGCTCAATCAGCTCAGGCACGTCAGGTACTTCAAGAACATGGAAGGCATGCATGAGCACATGAAGAAGCACGCGGACATCATCAGGCCCAAGTTTGAGCTTGTCCTAAGGATGCTTGACGAGGAACTCTCTCCGCTGGGCATCGGCACGTGGACCCGTCCGAACGGCGGATACTTCGTGTCATTCGAAGCGCCGTGCGGCTGTGCCAGGAGGATAGTCGGCCTCTGCAGGGAAGCCGGCGTGACGCTTACCGGAGCCGGAGCCACCTATCCCTACAAAAAGGACCCCAATGACAGCAACATCCGCATCGCGCCCACGTTCCCGCCCATTCAGGAACTGGAGCAGGCCCTGGAAATATTCACTTTGTGTGCAAAAATTGCCGGAGTTGAAAAGCTGCTGGAACAGGCCTGATTTAAAATTTGACGTTATTTTATGACGAGTTATGTCAATATCTAGTAGACATAATTTTTTTCAAGGACGATATCTTGTGTATCGTCCTTTTTTTGTGAAAATATAGCAAAAATCAAGGGAAAATTCACATTGATTTTATTTTTTTGGGTGCGTATAATGTTTGACAGACGCGTTTTGATTAACATAAAAATCATTTACATAATCATGATCAGATCTTTTCGCGCTACTAAGAGTAGAAAGGGACCGGCATGGAGTCTAGCATTCAGAATTTCATAGCTTACATGCATGAGACCAAGAATACTTCAGAGAATACCGAGATGAGCTACCGCAGGGATCTTGTTAAGGCTGACAAGTTCCTGAAGGGCAGGGGCATCAGCGAAATCAAGTCCATAACTGAGCAGGATCTTAAGGATTACATAGACGATCTTTCGGCACAGGGATTCAAAGCTGCCACGATTTCCAGAAACATTGCATCTCTCAAGGCATTTTTCCACTATCTCAAGGGACAGGGATTGGTTGACAAGGACATTTCCTTATCCCTCCATGCGCCCAAGATAGAGAAAAAGGCTCCCGAGATCATGACTCAGGAGGAGATCGAATCGCTGCTGGCACAGCCCGCGGGCGAGACTCCCAAGGAGATCAGGGACAGGGCCATGCTGGAGCTTTTGTATGCCACCGGCATCAGGGTTACCGAACTGATCACGCTCAGGGTGTCGGACGTCAACCTGTCCAACAACACGATCATGCTGACGGATGCCAAGAAGACGCGTACCGTGCCTTTCGGCCGTCCCGCCAGGGAGGCGCTCGTCAGGTATTTGGACGGAACCAGGGAGGAAATGCTTGAGGACAAGTCCTCGGAGTATCTCTTTGCCAACTGTTCGGGACAGACGATGAGCAGGCAGGGCTTCTGGAAGCTCATCAAGCTGTATGCCAGGAAGGCAGGCATCGAAGCCGACATCACGCCTCACACGCTGCGACACAGCTTCGCGGCTCATTTGGTGGAAAACGGTGCAGACCTGAAGAGCGTACAGGAGATGCTCGGGCATTCCGACATATCAACCACCCAGATCTATGCCAACATGAATCAGAATCATCTGAGGGAAGTCTATTCCAAGACTTTTCCCCGAGGTTAAACCAGATCGGCCATCTCCAGCAGGAGCCGTTCTGAATCTTCCCAGCCCAGGCACGGGTCGGTGATCGACTTGCCGTACACGCCGTCGCCGATGTGCTGGGAGCCTTCAACCAGGTAACTCTCCACCATTACGCCCTTTACCAGATTATGAATGTCCGGATTCAGCTTTCTGCTGTGCAGCACTTCCTTGACTATCCTGATCTGCTGCTTGAATTCCTTGTTTGAATTATTGTGGTTCGCGTCTATGATGCAGGCCGGATTGACGATGTCCCTTTCGGAGTACAGCCTGATCAGCGTGTTCAGGTCCTCGTAGTGGTAGTTCGGCAGGCTGCGTCCGTACTTGTTGACGGATCCGCGCAGCACCGTGTGTGCCAGCGGGTTGCCCGTGGTGGACACCTCGAATCCCCTGTACACGAAGCTGTGGGGATGCTGTGCCGCATAGACGGAGTTGAGCATGATGGCGAAGTCGCCGCTGGTGGGATTCTTCATGCC
>CALGGH010000198.1 GCA_937916415.1 uncultured Lachnospiraceae bacterium | reverse complement strand
AACGGAATATCAAAAAATTGGCAGGTTGCAAATAGGTTTACCTTTCAGAACTGAATAATTACAAAATTAGTTGCATTAAATATAATATTGTGATACAATTTCAAAGTTAGATTAATTTAACTAACGTGTGAGGAGATAAATTATGAAAAGATCTGCTGTCGGATACATCCCGTCGGCGATAGCTGTTTTTCTTTCAATCGGCGTCATGACGGCCTTCCGCGCCTGTGCCAGACCGGAGGATGGCATGTGGATGAATTGCCACAACGTTCAGATGTGCGTCTTCGCAGCGGGAATTCTCAGCGCAGCCTGCACAATCGCCCCATGTTTTTTCAATTACAACGCGCATGGCAAGATCATGTCCGTCGTCTCCTCGGTGACGGGGATTGTCATTATGATCGTCTGTGCTTTGCTTCCGGGCAGGATAATGCATATGTGCATGATGGCGGACATGAGGTGCAATTCACTCATGAAACCCTTTACGACAGTGATGTCGGTCATGTTTATTGTTTCGAGCGCGATCTTGACAGCCATGTCCGCATCTAACAAAGAAAACGGCAGGAAACACGGAGAAACGGCATGAAGAGCATAAAAACAATTACACTGGCGCTGAATCCTTTTATCATATTGTTTCTGATCATCGGTCTGACCCTGAATGCATATGCATCTGATACTTACGGAACGTGGGGTGAGTATGCGGCCGCGAACGGCTTGACGGATTCATTTACTTACAATGACGTGGTCGACGGTATGGAAACGGTGATGAACGCCGCATCCGACGCCTATTCAAAGGGAGATTCCGAGACGGCTCTCGAACGTGTATCGGATGCCAAGAATAATTACTGGGGAGCGTCGGGCTTCAAGATCACCATGCAGAAGAAACTCCCCTCGGCCAGCAAAAAGACAGCGGAGGCTGATTTTACCGCCTGCAATTCCGTGATCAGAAACGGCGGTACGGCCGATGATTTTATCACGGCCAAGGACGTACTTATGGCTGACCTGCGGCTATCCGCCAACAAGCTTGATGGCGTTGAGATCGAGATTGAGATAGCGGACGAGACCGATACGGGGGCGACTAAGTTATATAACGACAAATATTATGCCACCTGGGAGGAATACTCAGAGGTGTCGGGACTGACTGCGGGATGGACCTGGAATGACGTGGCGGACGCCATGGCGGAGGTATTCAGGTCCGCCAAGGCGCATTTTGCGTCGGGAGACAGGAGCGGTGCTTATGACTGCGTTAATGACGGATATTACGGCTTCTATGAGACCACGGGATTTGAAAGAAATACCATGGGATACATTTCGGGAGCCCGCAAGTCCGAAGTGGAGCTTCAGTTCTCGGCCTGCAAGTCGGCCGCAAAGGACGGCACCGAAGAAGAATTCGTAAAGCAGGTAGACATCCTCAGAACCATGATCCGTACGGATGCCAACAAACTGGACGGCGTGGATGAAAACGGTAACGAATCCTCGACCAGATCCGCCGGCGTGGCTAAATTCATCGCCTGCTTCACCATCATACTCAGGGAGGGCTTCGAGGCCATTCTCGTGGTCGGAGCGATTATAGCGTATCTGTCAAAGACTACGGATAAGTCGGAAGAGGAACGCAAAAAACAGCTCCGCCCCGTGTATGTAGGTTCAATACTGGGCATAGTACTGAGCTTCGTGTCGGCATGGCTGCTTAATCTCCTGAAACTGGCCAACAGCGCTTCACAGGAAGTCATAGAGGGGGTGACGGCACTTATCGCCGTAGTGGTACTTTTCTACGTGAGCAACTGGATGGTGTCTAAATCCGAATCCGAAGCCTGGGATGCATATATCAAAGGCAAGGTAGGCGAGGCCGCTGACAAGGGCAGTTCAAAAGCCCTGGCGTTTACGGCGTTTCTGGCGGTCTATCGCGAGGGCGCGGAGGTTGTTCTTTTCTATCAGCCGTTGCTTACGGGGGATGATCAGCATATGGTATGGCTGGGCTTCGTGGCCGGCGCCGTGTGTCTGGTATTTGTCTATCTGGCCATTAAACTCCTGTCAGTCAGACTGCCGCTTAAACCGTTCTTCCTGGCCACCAGCATATTGATGGCGGTCATGTCCATATCCTTCCTTGGAGGCGGCATCAAGGAACTCATAGAAGGCGACGTGATATCAATGACCTCTCCGCCCTGGGTGGCATGGATACCGTCGAATTCGGTTCTGGAGGTATTGGGCATATATCCTACGGTACAGACCGTGGTACCTCAGCTGATACTCACGGCGATCACCGTGTTTACGTTCGTCTACTGGCTCAGGAAGAATAAAAAACTGAAAGATGAAATGGAGAGCGGGTCATCATCCTGATCGATACGGACGGGATGCAGGACAATATGATATGACGCGGCGTTTGCCGATCATATAAATACTTTTATTTATTTAATTCATACAAGGGAGGATTTAACATGAAGAAAAAAACACTGGCAATGCTTCTTGTCGGCGCTCTTGGTGCCATGTCACTGACGGGCTGCGGAAGCAGTTCCACGTCCGAGACTGCCGCTGATGCCGCAGCAGACACTGCAACAGAGACTGTTGCTGATGCCGCAGCAGACACTGCAGCAGAGACTGCTGAAACGGTGGTAGCTGACGTGCAGGAAGAGGCCGCTGCGGGTGACGCAGGTTTCGTGGAAAACGAGATCTTCAGCGACGAGGAACTTGATTTCCTGAATCTTTCCGCAGTCTGGTTCCAGGCCGTTCCCATGGAGAACGAGACCACGTCCTACAGTGCGGATGATGCCGACATCCATATCGAGGCTGACATCTCTGCCCTTGAGAACGATCTTGGATATGGCGTGGGCGACTGGATTCCCTATCTGACGGTTGATTATCTCATTGAAGATCAGAGCGGAGCTGAGGTTGTATCCGGCACTTTCATGGAGATGGCCGCATCAGACGGACCTCACTACGGCAACAACATCAAGCTGGATCCCGGCACATACAACCTGACCATCACGATCCACAGCCCCGGCGAGAACGGATACCTGATCCACTCGGATTCAGAGACCGGCCCCGGAGGATCGCTCAAGGATCATTTTGCTAACGGCAATCTTTCATACACGTATGAGGGATGGGAATTCGCAGGTCTCGAATAAAAAAAGACTTGCCCCCTTTAATGATCAATCTTTTTTTGCGATGCGCCATAAAACGGCGCATCGCATTTGTGCGTTTTATTTAACCGGAGAAAACAATGCTTACTTATCTTATATTGACATCCAGGGCTCTGCTTGTGTCAACCGTGATCCTGGGACTCATCAATGCCTACGTCAGATACGATCTGGACAGTGTGTATCATAAGAGGATCATCCTGATATTACAGCTGGCGGGGGTGATCATGGCCATCGCCACGGCGTATTTAAGAAATGCCACGAGTAAGGTTGATTCAGCCATATTAAACGGCTGGATATATTCCATCACGCTGGCCTCTTTTCTGATATGGCTCATATCCGTCATACCGGCGGTCAAAAGAATAGCCAAGCCGGCAGGGGTCACGTGCTTGGGAATCCAGGCAGCGATGGTGACTGCATATTCCTGGCCTGAGGTTTTAGGATACCCTTATCACGTATACCTGTCGGAGAGGACCGTCATATCTACTGATTTTCTGATGAGCATGATAGGCATGATTTTCGGACTGATCCTGATGGTGGTGCTTTTTTTTGCAGTCAGCAAAAGTGCCGCGAGGCTGAATCCGAACGGACGCCTGATTCTGATCGGAGCAGAACTTATGATAAATGCGCTGCTCAGGGTTTCGGGACTTTATTCCGTTCTTTTTCAAAAGAAATTGATCAAGTCCAATCATACGATGTTTACCTACACCGTATTCGTCAAAAACCACAGCGATTACTTTATATTCCTGGCACTCGCGGCGGTATGCGCATCTGCGGTGATGCTGTGGGTGCGCAGCTTCAGGCAGAATGAACCCTACTCCAATCCTGCCGAGCATCGTAAGATCCGGGCCAAATGGAGAAACATCAGAAGATGGGCGTCCGCAATGGTGATGGCGTCCGTTCTGGGGGTATGCAATCTCACTGTGGCAGAGGCAATGAATGCTACTGACGTGACCCTGTCTCCCATTGAGGATGCATCAGCCGTGGATGATGAGAATATATATGTTGGCTTTGACCTGGTAAACGACGGCCATCTGCACCGGTTCGCCTACGAAACCGCAGACGGGGTGCAGATACGTTTTATAGTCATTCAGAAATCCGGAAACTCCTATGGAGTGGGCCTGGATGCCTGCGACGTATGCGGAGAGACCGGATATTACGAAAAGGATGGGCAGGTGGTATGCAACCTGTGTGACGTGGTGATGAACATTTCCACCATAGGCTTCAAGGGCGGCTGCAATCCCATAGTCATACCCTATGAGATATCAGGCGGACAGATCAGAGTGCCCATATCGGGACTGCTGGAATACGAAAGAGAGTTTAAATAATGTTTGCAAGAATGATAGCTAAGGCCTTTGTCAGGCAGTGGAAAAAGATGGCGATGATCGCATTTACCATCGCACTCGGAGCATCGCTGGCTACGGCCATGCTCTCGGTCATGCTGGACGTGGGAGACAAGATCAATCAGGAACTGAAGGCGTACGGAGCCAATATTAAGGTGGTACCAAAGGAAACTTCCGTGATAAGCGAATTGTATGACGTGGGAGATTCGACTGATACGGGAGCTTATCTTAAGGAGGATGAGTTAGGCAAGATCAAGACCATATTCTGGGCTTTTAACATTGTGGATTATACGCCCTTCGTTAGTTCTGAAGCATATCTGGATGACGGACGGACAGTGGACGTCACCGGGACCTGGTTTAACCATCACATGGAACTGCCTACCGGCGAGGAACTGGACGCGGGACTGATGAGTCTGCGAAGCTGGTGGGATGTTATCGAGGGAGAATGGATAGACGAGCAGCAGCCCGGAGGAGATCATGCAGCCATGGTCGGGAGTACTCTGGCTCAAAGCCTGGACATGCGTGCGGGTGACAAGCTGCACCTCAGGGGTTCTGCCGGAGACGTCGAACTGACGGTGAAGGGAATATTTGACGGCGGAGGAGACGAGGATGATCAGATATATACCACCCTGGACTGCGCACAGTTACTTGGAGGCCTTGAGGGCAAGATAGACAGCATAGAGGTATCGGCCCTTACCACGCCCGACAATGAACTGGCCGAACAGGCTGCCAGGGATCCTGCATCCCTGTCTGTATCGCAGTATGAGACCTGGTATTGCACGGCATACGTAAGCTCCGTGTGTTACCAGATAGAGGAGGTCATCACGGATTCCGTAGCATCGGCGGTGAGACAGGTGGCTGATTCAGAGGGACAGATATTGGAAAAAACCCAGCTGCTCATGATACTTATCACGATATTGTCCATGGTGGGAGCGGCCCTGGGCATATGCAATCTGGTAACGGCCTCAGTCATGGAAAGATCCCAGGAGATAGGACTCATGAAGGCCATAGGAGCGCAGAATGCAGCCATTAACGGACTGGTACTTACGGAGATCATGTGCACGGCTGTCATAGGCGGAACCGTCGGCTTTTTTGCGGGGATCGGATTCGCGCAGATCATAGGACGGAGCGTTTTTGATTCATCCATATCCATAAGGCCCGTGGTCATACCGCTTGTTACGGTGCTGGTGGTGGCGGTGACGCTGATCGGATGCATTCCGGCCATCAGGATGCTTCTGGGACTTAAGCCCACGGAAGTCTTACACGGGAGGTAAGCTTATGAAAAAGAGACAAATGTACCTGCGCATGATAATGGCTTCCCTCCTCAGGAGAAGATCCCGCATGGTCATAGCCCTGCTGGCCATAACCATAGGAGCCACCATACTGTCGGGACTTGTGACCATATATATCGACGTGCCCAGACAGATGGGAGCGCAGTTTCGAAGCTACGGAGCAAATATGATACTTACGTCTGCGGGCGACGCCATGACCATGGATGAGGCAGAGTCCGCCCTGACGCATATACCTGCGGATAGTCTGGTGGGAGCGGCCATGTACCGGTATGAGACCGTCAGGATAAATGACAGGCCTGTCATGGCGGCCGGAGTAAATATGGATGGAGCCAAAAGCACCAGCCCCTTCTGGAGCGTGGATGGAGAGTGGCCAGCTGCATCAGGGGAGATCATGATAGGCAAGTCGGTAGCTTCCACGTATAACCTGAAACCCGGCAGAAAACTGACCTGTACCTATGCTCCGGATACGGAGGACCCCACGGGCGAAGGTGATGAGGCGGTACTGGACAACTATATGGATTTTACGGTGACGGGAGTTCTTGACACCGGCGGAAAGGAAGAGGATTACGTGTATATGTCGCCGGAGGATCTGGAGGATCTCACCGGTGAATCCACGACGTATGATATATGTGAATTATCCATATCCGCCACATCTTCCGAACTTGAGGATATCAAGTCCGACATAGAAGGAGGTGCTGGCGGAGTAAATGCGCGCCTGGTCCGCAGGGTAACCCAGTCCGAGACCACGGTGCTCTCAAAGCTCCAGGCCATGGTGCTGCTGAAAAACGCTCTGGGCGGCGCCGAGCTGCACGCAAAGGCCCTGGTGGCCCTGCGGGACTGGGTGAACGCCCGGTATGAGACGGACCAGATCGACAAGACCCTGGGACAGCTGGAGCAGACCAACGCCTGGTGGACCGGCATCGGCGGCTTTGCCGTGGACGCCTGCCTGGACCAGAGCATGAACCTGGAGAGCCTGGAAATGTCCGAGATTCGCTCCCGGCCGTACAGCCGGGCGGGGCTTCTGGACCGGGGGGCCGAGGAAGGGTATGACGGGCTTACCGCCATCTCCGCCTTTCCCCAGAACAGCAGCTCCGTGCAGTTCCAGGAGTACCTCATCAGCTTCGGCGACTATACGGTTGCGACGAAGCAGCCAAACTCGCTGATGAATCTCACGCCGGCGAACAAGGGAATGCACTTCCTCGACCCGACTAAGGCGCATTCGCCCGATGCAAGCGGCAATGCGGCGGCGGTCGTGGACTACTTCCTCAAGCCCGATAGCAGCGTCATCACCGATTCGCGCATCACCGCCAACTCCTACTATGGCGAGATGGTCGGCGACCACGACTTCATGGAGACCTGGTGGGAAACCTACTACAATCCGAACGAAGCCAACGCCTATGTTTATGACGCTCACCTTGATGTTGACGGCGACGGCTGGAGCAACTGGGGCGAGAACC
>CALGGH010000197.1 GCA_937916415.1 uncultured Lachnospiraceae bacterium | reverse complement strand
CACGGATTTTGTATGGAAACATGCCGCTAAAGCGGCCAAAATCCGGCGCAGTAAACGCCAAAGTAAAAGAACTTTGTCGTTTACCATATATTGCCTACATCTGATGCCTTACGATCAGATACTCATTGTCATAGGAATAATACGGGCATTCATAACGTGCATCGGTAAAACCCCTGGCCGCTTCATCTTCGTCCACTTCCACGACGCACACGTAATCCTCATAATCCTCATCATATATGTAATTGCTGCAGGTATCACACTGAGACATTATGACATCATGCCCATGATCCGGAGCCGAACCGGCGTTGCAAGCTCCGGGAGCGCATGCTCCGGAGGCCTTAGGACCGGTCAGCCACGATGCTTATACGTAAGACTTGTCAACCTTACGGTTTAAGAATACGATCTTCCCCTTAAATTCCTCCACGTCACCGACGTCCGTAAGCGCATTGTCGGCAGCCTCCTTCTGAAGCGAATTGACGCAGAAAATGTACTTTTCACGCTTGTCTGACGAAAAAAGCCTGGGTTTCTCGAACAGTATGCAGTACGAAACCCTGTGCCTGAGCAGTGCCTTTTCGATCTTTTCCTTAAGCTGCAGGTCATATACCTGGCACCACTCTACTTCGTTGTTAACCTTTTCCTTCTGATATGCAGTCTCAACCATATACTCTTTTTCTCCACGGGCCGCCGGAGAAAACTCCGGCGGCCCATACGTCCAGTCTAATGATCAGGCTTTAGCCTTGCCTGCCTTCTGTCTCTGGAAGGTCTGGATGCCTTCGATGACCAGAATTACTGCAAGGATGGCCATTGCAAGTGCGAATATGAGCTGGAAGTAATCACCCCATACACCCTCGCCGCCGCCGATGGCCTTGAACTTGTTGATGACGGTGATCACCAGGCTCGTAAGCGTTGCGCAAAGCATGAATGCCATGGGGATGAAGAACATCTTGTTGTTCTTGCCCACTTCGCCAAGCCATGCACATACGGCCAGGAGAGCGATGCCCGCAAGCAGCTGATTGGCAGCTCCGAACAGTGCCCAGATGGCTGAAAGCTTAAGTCCGCCAAGGATGCATCCGATCACAACCATGAAAGTCGTACCGAACAGAGGATGTGCAAGAACCTTTCTGACGGGGTTCTTGGCATCCTTCCAGGTAGCCTCGTCTTCAGTCAGGAACAGCTCTGAGAACATGAATCTGGAAAGACGGGTACCGGTATCAAGTGAGGTCAGCGCGAATACGGAAACGGCCAGCGTAAGCAGTGCGGCTATCGTATTGTAAACGCTTGAACCCTCGGGACCGAACATCGTGGCGATGCCGGCGCCGAATGCTGCTGAAGGAGAACCGAAGCCTCCCTCGGTATACTTGGAATAAACCATGCCTACCGCGATCAGGGATACGATTCCGAGTGCGGACTCGATGAGCATGGAGCCATAACCGATGGGCTTGGCATCCTTCTCATTCTTGAGCTGCTTGGAAGTGGTACCGGTGGAGATCAGGCTGTGGAAACCGGAGCAGGCGCCGCACGCAACCGTGATGAACAGTGCGGGGAACATGGTGCCGATGCCGGTCTTCCATCCCGTAACGGCGGGAATGGTGAACTGCGCGTTCTTGGTAAATGCAGCTACCAGTATGCCGATGACGGCAATGCCCATCATCGCATAAAGAAGGAAGCTGGAAAGATAATCCCTGGGCTGCAGAAGGATCCACACGGGAACCAGGGAAGCTACTACGATGTAAATGCCGATGAATACGATCCATGCGGTACGTCCCATGACGAATCCGCAATTAAGTCCGATGATCGTGATGATGATGATGCCAATGATCCCGCAGATTGAAGCGGGAAGCGTCTTGACGTTCATCTTGTTGGTTACGTATCCGTAAATGACCGCAAGCACGATGAACAGCAACGAGATCATTGCCGTAGTCTGGTTGTTGGTGGGATTACCGGCAAATCCGAAACCGCCTTCTTCCGTGAAGAACGTACCAGCAACTACGTTTACGAAGGATGCAATAACGAGGATGAGCACCAGAAGTCCGAATACGAGGAAGAGCTTCTTGGCTCTCTGTCCCATGGTGTCCTTGATGATCTCTCCCAGTGACTTACCGTCATGTCTGATCGAAGCGAAAAGCGAACCGAAATCCTGCAGGCCGCCGAAGAAGATGCCACCGATCACACACCACAAAAATACGGGCAGCCATCCAAAGACGGATGCCTGAATAGGTCCGTTGATAGGACCTGCTCCTGCAATCGAGGAGAAGTGGTGTCCCATAAGGACAGCCGGAGGTGCCGCAACGTAGTCAACGCCATCCTCCTTCTCAACTGCGGGAGTCTTTCTTGAGGGGTCAATGCCCCACTGCTTAGCCAGCCATGAACCGTAGGTTACGTAACCAACGATCAGCAGCGCTATAGCAGCAAGAATGATTAATAATGCTGTCATTTCATAATCTCCCTTTCGTTAAATATATGGTTTTGACATAACTTTGCCAACGAGTTCCTTCAGGATGCGGGCCTGCCGGTTAAAATAAGCCGTACCGGAAGATAACTCGATAACAATCAAACGATAATTAGAGTACCCATGCAGGGCAAATTTATAATTTTTGCTGTGTTTGGATGACACGGCAAACTGTCTGGCATCATCGGTAAGCGTGTCTGCGAGGACGATCAGACAGACGTCGGTGTTCTTGTGATTCGGTCCGGGCTCCACTCGTGACAATCCTCTCTCCCACGCCTTATCATCCAGGATCTTCAGCCTCGTGGAATCAAGTTCCTTTTCCCTGGCGAAGAACACGTGCTCAGCCGTGTGCATCTCAGCAACCCTGGCTGCCTTGATCAGGAAATACTGCTCGCTCTTGGAATCAAAGATCGCCTCGGCAATGAATGGTTCCTCCACGTCCTCCGTGCGCACGTTGTAATATACGGAATAGGACTCCCTGAAGCTCTCGCTGACCTGATCAGCATCCAGCGCCCGTCCAAAAGACACCGCATCCCTGCCAATATGATACTGCAAAGTGCCGATGCTCATGCTTCTTCAGGTTCAGGATCACGCGGCGGTGCGGCAAAGTCAGTCTCCGGCGAAGTACTCTTCAGCTCATCCATGAGCATCTTGGCGGCCTTCCTGCCGGGAAGGGCGATCTCCGCGATCTCCTTGTCCCCTGCCATGACCACGAGATAATCGACCTCAATGTCTCCGTCGCCGCAGCAAATGTTGGCATGCAGCCTCCTGACTCTCCGGAATATCTTCTGCGCATCATTGTAGGGCATGTAATAAGTCCTGGTTCCGCGTCTGATGAATAAGTTGTTCTGCGCTACCGTAACGGCTCCGTAGGCATGGCCCTCGCGAAGCTCCCGGGTCAGAGTCTCGGCATTGTCAGCTGACGGCTGTCTGTCGACCAGGTATCTGAATTTCATTTGGCTCCTCCCCTCATGCTTGATCAGGCACTCGGTGAACGTAAGGGCACTCGGTGAACGTAAGGGCACTCGGTGAACGTAAGGGCACTCGGTGAATGCACGTATACATGGCTGATCAAAAAAAATATGAATACGAGACTTCGTATATTCAAATTTTACCTAAATCTTATACATTTTACACCTTTTTAATAACAAAAACAAGGTTATTGCGAATCCCCCGATAATCATTTATGATACTGAATTATAGGAAACGAACAAAATGCTTGCGTTTTGTTCGTTTCCTGCGCCGGATTTGC
>CALGGH010000196.1 GCA_937916415.1 uncultured Lachnospiraceae bacterium | reverse complement strand
GTGACTGGAGTTCAGACGTGTGCTCTTCCGATCTTAACCATGAAGTCAACCTGATGCTGATGAATGTTCTGCAGCGAAAAAGTGTCCACCGCGCATTCCTTGGCATCAAAGCAGACCGGAATGCCCTGAACGGCACCGATGTAGTCCACGGTTGATTTCTGATCAAAATATGCCAGCGTGACGTGATGGCTCTTTTTGTCCATCTCAAGGGGAGTTATAGGAGTCGGTATTTTCTGCACACAGGCTAGTCCCCACTCCTCATATATCGAATTGGTCTGATTTATCATCTCCTCGAGGATCGAACCCCTGAGGCCTCTTGATTTATTTCGTTTCATGGAAATTGACCGGATTACCTGTTCACCATGAGTTTCGCTACCGCGGCCTTTAGTCCGGCCACCGTCAGCTTGTACATGGGAAAAACGGCCTTGATGGCGGTCTCCGCCTCACGCCATGGAGCGTCTCCTGGCGCCATCTTGGGGTTCAGCCATACCACGTGCTTGTAATGACTCTTCATCAGATGCAGCCAGTCCCACCCGGACAGTCCGTTGTTGGGACCGCGGTAATTGCCTGTGGTCGAATACAGCTCTTCCGGAGCCATGGCGGCATCCCCGACTATCATGACCTTATAGTCGGAGTCCAGATTCTTAAACAGCCAGTCGGTGTCGATCCAGTCTCCGTTTTCGCACTCCGGAGTGTTATACACCTTGGCATAGATGCAGTTATGGAAATAATAGGTCTTGACGTCCTTGAAATGATCCATCTTGTCCACTGCCTGAAAAAGTTCATTGAGCAGCGTGCTGTACGGGATCATCGTGCCTCCGGAATCCATGAGAAGCAGCAGCTTGACTGAATTCTTCCTGGGCTTTTCCATGACTATCCGGAGGTATCCGCCGTTGTTGCAGGTCTTGTTGACGGTTCCGTCTATGTCCAGCTCGGTCTTGGGCACGTCCAGCTTGGTCGAGAACTGCCTGAGGCTCTTGAGAGCGGCCATGAACTGTCTGGAGGTGAGGACCTTGTCATCCCTGAAATCCTGGTACTTGCGTGCTCCGATCACCTCAAAGGCTGACTGGTATCCGGTCTGGCCTCCGACCCTGATGCCGCCCATGTGGCCGCCCATGTTGCCAAAGGAGGTCTTGCCCTGGGTGCCGATCCAGTATGAACCGCCGTTATGCTCGGAGTCCTGTTCCTTCAGGCGGTCCCTGAACTTCTTCTCCACGTCGTCACGGTCTATCTGTGCGTTGTCGCCGGGATCCTGATTCATCTCATGCTTTTTTTCCTCAAGCCACTGCTCGTAGGCATCAGGCTTGTCAAGCCAGGCCAGCATGGTATCAGTAACGTCAGGCTCGTATTTGGCGGACTTGAAGGTATTTTCAAACGCCATGTCGAACTTGTCGAACTCGGTCTCGGATTTGACGAGGATCATGCGCGACAGGTAATAAAACCTGGTGAGCGATGAACCGGCCAGATCCCTGTCGAGGGCGTCCTGAAGCGTGAGCCACTCCTTGAGCGTCACGTCCAGGCCAAATTTTCGTAGGTTATTGTAAAAGTTTGTGAACATGCGGATTTATTTTATTTCATTGGTCCTGCTCTTAACCACCGCCAGGTCTTCATCCTTTTTGATGATGACTCCGAGGTTTGGCAGGTTTTTCTTGATCAGCGCGGGATCCATGCCGCCTATCTGCAGGGCGTTTACCCAGTCGATGAGTTCGGACGTGGACGGTTTCTTGCGCACGTCCTTCAGTCCCCTTATCCAGTAGAACACGTCCATCGCATTCTTAAGCAGGTTCTCCTCAACGTCAGGGAAATGCGTCCTGACGATCTCCTCCATCAGCGGAGCCTCCGGGAAATCTATGTAGTGGAAAATGCACCTTCGTAAGAATGCGTCGGGCAGCTCCTTTTCGGCATTGGAAGTGATGATCACGACGGGCCTGGTCTTGGTCTTTATGGTCTCCCCGGTCTCATGTATGTAAAACTCCATCTGGTCAAGCTCCCACAGCAGGTCGTTCGGGAATTCCAGGTCGGCCTTGTCGATCTCGTCGATAAGCAGGATGACCTGTTCATCCGAGTTGAAGGCCTCACCGAGCTTGCCGAGCTTGATGTACCTGGCGATGTCATCCACTCCTTCTTCGCCGAACTGGCCGTCATACAGGCGCTGTATGGTATCATACACGTACAGTCCGTCCTGGGCCTTGGTCGTGGACTTGATGTTCCAGATTATCAGTCTCTTGCCGAGGCTTTCGGCTATGGCCGCGGCCAGCATGGTCTTGCCGGTGCCGGGCTCGCCCTTTATCAGCAGCGGCTTCTCCAGAACCATGGCCACGTTTACCGCATCCAGCAGTTCCTCGCTGGCCACGTACGTTTTGGTTGATGC
>CALGGH010000195.1 GCA_937916415.1 uncultured Lachnospiraceae bacterium | reverse complement strand
TTCTTTCCCTGCTCGGCAACCACGGCAAAGCCGCGTCCCTGCTCGCCTGCCCTGGCGGCCTCGATCGATGCGTTAAGGGCCAGCATGTTGGTCTGGTTGGCTATGGCGGTGATCGCGCTCATGTTCTCCGAAATGCTCTCTATGGAATTCTGCAGCGATGCGTAGAAGCTCTCGATCGCGTCGAACTCGTCCTTCAGCTCTATGGAGCTCTTTTCGAGGCTGACCATCTTGTCGCGGGCATCATCAACCGACCTGGAGATGTCAGCCTTGACGTTTTCATACTTGGATGCGGATTCGCTCAGGTTCAGGAATACGTCGCCGAATTTCTGCATCTCTTCCTTTAATTCCTTGTCCTCCCTCAGCACCTCGTCAAAGGATTCGTGAATGCACCTGAGTTCCTGCAGCGAAGCAACTTCCTTTTCTACCAGCTCCTTCTGGTACGTGAGCACGCTCTTGGCGATGTGCCTTATCGGGGTGTAGTCATTTTTGACTTCTGCCAGCTGAGCCTGGGCGGCAGCCTCCGCATTGTTGTTCTTCTTAAAAAATGCCATCTTAGTTTACCTCCCTTACTCAAATACCACGCATGACATGGACTGATTCACGAACTGTCCGTTATGATGTTCGCCGTTGGCAAAGAAGCCGGCGCTGGTTCCGATCGTCGACATTGAAGTCAGATACTCGTCCATGTAATGATTGTTGTTGAAAACGATGTACCTGAATACGCAGTTGACGGAGATAACTCCCGACACGCGGTTAAAGTCGCTCTTGATGTTGTTAATGGTCTCCTGAGTGATCTCCCTGAAATCTCCCATGTCAAGCATGCAGAGCACGTCGGAGTCATTGACCTGACGATAGCATGTCAGTCCGTTGCCCACGACTTCCTTCAGCGATATGATGCATATGTCGTGTCCGGTCACCTTGCCGAAGGGATTCTGGAACGTCTGCGTGGCGATGTCACTCTCGCTGATGCCCAGGTGGTTCTTGTATACTTCCTTGGCGGGCTTGCCATTCAGCTCGCCGATGTAGTATTTGCTCCTGTCCGTCTTGCTGGCTATGAAGGTGGTGTCATCCAACGGCCGGTAGAGGTTCTCCTTGTAGACCTTGACCCTGCCGCCCTGGTTCTTGATGAGCACGTACACGGCAGCGTCACTGTATATCTCCCCGTTAACCGAAACCATGGGATCCATGGAGGTTCCGCCGATAAGTGAAATACGGCTTTTGCCGAGCACCGAATCCATTGATGTCAGCACGCAGGCATCATTGCCGGTGCAGATGTCGATGCACACCGTGTCGTTTGAATTGGCCGATACGGCACTGACATTTTTCTGCAGGGCGCCCACGTCGTGAACGGGCATCGTGCTGGCGTAATTCATGACGCCGGCCACTGCCTTAACTCCGGACAGCGCTATGATGCCGACTCCGCCTTCCCTGACCGTCTTGCCATAGAAATATCCGGTGCCTCCGATGCTGGGAACGTCCGGATAAGCCTCCTGCAATTCCTTCACGTGCTGCTCGAACTGCTTACCGTTGGAGATCATGATCAGCGCATCAGGAGAGGAAATCCCCTTCAGCGCTTCCTTCAGATTTCCGCTGTCGCTTTTTGCGTATACTTCCTTCACGTCTCATTCCTCCTTAATGGTTAATAGTGTTTGTTTATATGATCAGGGGGACGGTTCTTTTGATCAGCCTTGATCAGGGGGACGGTTCTTTTGATCAGCACCGTTTGACACCGCTTGGCACCGTTTGACACCGCTTGGCACCGTTTGACACCGTTTGGCACCGCTTGGCACCGTCACCTCACCTCGGGTTCTGTATCGCACTCCAAGATCCTATACCTATTATATTAAGATATTTAGCAAAATATGTCGACTCCTCACTTGTACCGGCGTACTTAAATGCCGTGTATGCCTCCTTGCGGCCTCCTCCGGAGTTAAGGATGCCCAGCGCGAGACCTTCCGCAACCTCGCTGCCCGCGTCTATCTGCCTGGACAGCAGCATGTAATCGATGTGCGAATTGGACTCCATGATCTTGTATGCGTAGGCAAAGGACGCCGCCTGCAGCTCCTGCCCCTTGCTGGAGGTATATCCCATCTCGGAAAGGATCACGCGCCGCACGTTGCCCTTGCTGTCCAGGTACGAATCCTGCGAAAGGTAATCCGTGAGCACGTGAATGTTTCTCATGGAAATGATGGCCGTTGAAGGAGAATTGCCCGCCATCGAATCATACCTGCCCCAGTTCCACGCCCTGGCCTCGGTAAGGGGATAGTTGTAGGGATGATAGCCCACGTGCCAGTCAAAATTGCCCTCCGACCGGACGTATGCGTTGTACGCGTCCATCATGTCCTTCACGTCATAAAATGATGAGTCAGATTTGTTCATGTTCCACCGGTTGTCGAGCGAAACGTATATCCTGGTGGTGCTGTTGACCGCGCACATAGCGTTGTAAAAAATCCTGACCGTGTCCGCGTACAGCCTGGCATAGGCATCAACTCCCATGCTCGGGGTATAGTTGTAGACCACCCGCTCGTTGACCTCGTTGCCGATGATCCAGTTGGATACCTTGCCGTGTCCGTTCGCGCCGGAATACCGGTTGGCCAGGAAGCTTGCGACCGCGGCCACGTACCTGACGCCCTCCTCGTCCGAAGGGTTAAAGGCATAGAGCGTCGCATGGGCGCCGCGCGATCCCGGATAGGTCAGCGTCGAATTGGACAGGTCGTTGATTATGATCGCGTTCACGTCCACCCCTCGGCTGGTCAGCCTCGAAAACACCAGGTCATAGAGTCCGACCTGATATGAGTTGAAGCTGTAGGAATGTCCGTTGTAATTGTAGTTGATGCCCGATCCGTTGCAGATCAGCGACATGTACACGTTGTATGCCGCATGCTTGCAGCCGAGGTCCTCCAGCTGGCCGCTGGTGATCAGGTCAGGGTTGACGAGAAGTCCCTTTTTGCTGCCCGCGCCGTCCCGGCCGGAGGCATATGAAGCCTTGGCCTCGGGATTGGTCACGTACATGGAGTTCGAGACTTCGACGTACTCTCCGTCCAGCAGCAGGGCCATGCAGAACTTGTCAAAAAGCCTCGAGTCCGCCGTGTTGTAGTTGAGGTTGCAGCTCACCGTGAAGTCCACGTCCTTTTCGATCCTGATGATGGGTTCGCCGGATATCGCGCTGCCGTAGATCGGCTTGGAAAAAAGATAATAATAGCCGTCGTCAGAGATCGGCAGGGCGTCCGCCTTGACCGCCACCTCCACCATGCCGGTGACGGGCGATATCTCCACGCTCTCCACCCTGGCAAAATTAGCCCGGTTGGCATCTGTGATCTCCACGAATGGAGGCCTGTCACGTATGCCGTCCAGGGTGGCCAGGCCGGCTCCCACCATGGCCTCCGCCACCGATTCGCCGGTTCCGTTGTAGATGTCCTCCACCGCATGCTGGTGAAAAGTGTTCTGAGCCAGCACGTAAGCCGCTTCCTTGGCCACGGCGTCATTTTCAGCCAGTTCAGCCCGACGGGCCTCGTAAGCCACGTACCTGGAGTGCCCCAAATAAGCCCCCACTCCGCCTGCCATGAGGACTGCGAGGGCCACTATCAGCACAATCAGGTGCTTGCGTCCTATCTTGCGCCTTTTTTCCTTAAATTCTTCAAAAGTCTCCAGGTTGTTCTCTTCCATAAAGATAAACCGGCATCGCCGTGTTGGCGTGCCACGTCAGGTCCGGGCGGCAGGCCGCCTACAGCTTGCCTATCCTGTGCATGTATTCCCGCACCTGCGTCTCGTATCCGTTTTCGCCGGGCTCAAAAAACTTTTTGTCAGCCAGCTCGTCCGGCAGGTACTGCTGGTCCACGTAATGCCCCGGGAAATCATGGGCATACTGGTATCCGATGCCACGCCCGAGCTTGGCGCTCCCCTTGTAATGCGAATCCTGCAGGTACGGCGGTATCGGCAGGTTGCCGCTTCGGGCGACCTCTGCCGTCGCGTATTCCACTGCCAGGTACGAAGCGTTGCTCTTGGGCGCGGTGGCCACGTATATGGCGGCCTCGCTCAAAGGGATCCTGGCCTCGGGCATGCCGACGCGCTCGATGATGCCGGCTGCGGCCTCGGCCACGACGATGGCCTGCGGATCCGCCATGCCCACGTCCTCGGACGCGCAGATCATGATCCTGCGGATGATGAACTTGGGGTCCTCGCCCGCCTCGAGCATGCGCGCCAGATAGTATACGGCAGCGTCCGGATCGGATCCCCTCATGCTCTTGATGAAGGCAGATATCGTGTCGTAATGGTTGTCGCCGTCCTTGTCATATCTCATCACGCGGCGCTGTATGCATTCCGAAGCCACGTCCAGCGTCATGTGTATGCGACCGTCGGGATCGGGTTCGGTGGAAAGTATGCCCAGCTCCACGGCGTTGAGCGCATGCCTCGCGTCGCCTCCGGCCATGTCCGCCAAAAATTCCACGGCGTCGTCATCTATGTAGGCGTTGTAAGCGCCCATTCCCTTGGTCTCGTCATACACGGCTCGCCTGATCAGCTCGGCCACGCTATCGGGACTGAGGGGTTTCAGCTCAAATATCTGCGAACGGGAGATCAATGCCCCGTTCACCTCGAAATAAGGATTCTCGGTCGTGGCTCCGATCAGGATCACGGTGCCGTCCTCCACGAACGGCAGCAGGTAATCCTGCTGGCCCTTGTTGAAACGATGTATCTCGTCGATGAAAAGGATCGTGCGCCTGCCCGACATGGCCAGCGTCCGGCCCGCCTGCTCAACGACCTGCTCCATGTCCTTCTTGCCGGCGACCGTGGCGTTCAGCTGCATGAACTCGGCCGAGGTCGTGTTGGCTATGACCTTGGCCAGCGTGGTCTTGCCGGTTCCGGGCGGCCCGTAAAAGATCACCGAGCTGATGCGGTCCGTCTTGATCGCCCTGTAAAGCAGCTTGTCCGGTGCCAGGATGTGCTCCTGCCCCACCACTTCATCGAGCGTCTCGGGCCGGATCCTCGCCGCCAGCGGCGACTCCTTCTCCTTATTCTTTTGTTCCATGTATTCAAAGAGGTCCATTATATCTACGACGCATTATAGGTGCGGGGGAGGTGCGGGGACGGTTCTTGCACCTTGTTATGTCATTCAGGGGTCGGCGGATGTTGGTCAGTCCGGCGGTGTTATGTCAACCGGTTTTTACCGCCTTAAAGGCATTTTGTTCCGCATCATACGCATACCCGGCCTTTTTCAGCGTTTCCAGTATGCCTGCCTTATCCTCGTCCAGATCATCGCAGAGTGCGTCGAGACTTGGATAGACATCCCTAAGTTTCATGTTTATCATGCTAAACAGCATGTTTGGGTCTTTTGGCAACATATTAACTCCTTATAGCAGCTGATTTCAGTTAACATAACACAGCGTAAGGGCCGTCCCCGCATCTCGGGTTATCTCAACTCCATCCTGACGGTCCAGTCGTTGCCGCGAGCGCGCACCCTTGCGATGCTGCCGGTAATGAGCGGCACCATCGGACTTAAGTGTCCCACGTCGGCATCCATCAGCACCGGCACCTTATGCGAGGTGATCACGTCATACACGGCGGCGTACTGATCCAGGCCAAACATCTCGGTCCCGAACTGCAGCGGCCTGCCGATGACGAATCCGCTCGCGCGATCAAACCACCCGGCCTGCTCCAGCTCCCACATGCCGCGCCTGATGGCAAAGACGTTGAGGTCGCAGGCCTCCAGGAACCAGATTATGCCGTCATCCCCGTACTTTTCATTAAATTGACTCACATGGTCAAATTTCGTTCCGCACAGGTTTACGAGGCAGTCCAGGCAGCCGCCCAGCAGCCTGCCTTCCATGACTATCTCGTCAGGCTCGTCCGTCTCACCCGACATCGGCCTGCCGTCCCCCACGTATCTGTGGAGCACCGTCTTTTCCGTCAGGTTCAGCGGGGCATAAGGATCATCCTCTGACCTGCCGCCTTCCTTTTCCCACTTGCCATATCCGGAAAACTCGTGGCAGGGCACGTCCTTGCGATCCGACCCGTTCCCGCGCTTTCCGGGATCAGCGTCGGCCGCAGGCTTTTTGACCATATTAGTCAATCTGTTTCCTCCGCACATGATGCTCCAGGCGTCCTCATACGACTGATGCAGGGGACTGGTTCCGAAATTCGATGCGCAGGGGCCATATATGCTGGCCACGTCGCACATGGTGGTCAGCGTGAACGTAAAGTTGGTGTTGTCAGAATACCCCATGTACCACTTGGGTTCGGCCGCCCTGACCCGGTCAAAGTCAACATGGGAGATCGTCTCGCACATGAGCTCGCCTCCGCCGCAGCTCACAATAACGTCCGATTCCCCGCTGCAATAGCCTTCCGTCAGTTCCCGTCCGCACGATTCGGGCGTGGAGCTGATGCCGATCCCGTCCGATGCGTAGCAGTTTGGTCCGAGCAGCGTCTTATATCCGCGCTCATGCCACGTTTCCAGTGACCTGTCAAATCCCGCCCTGTAGGGTTCCGTGCTGCATCCGAAGCTGGGAGCCACGAATCCGATGGTGCCTCCCTCCGATATGGTCTTAGGATATCTCATTTCGTGTTTTCTCCGTTTCGCTTCAAGCAGATTCGTCCGCTTGCGCGCATGGGCGCAAATAACGTCAGACTTTAATATCATACCATATTTTTAGATAAATCTTTAGGTTCTTGACCGATTTTAATAATATACGTTGCTTTTTATCACAAAAAGCGTATGCTAAAGAAATGCTGATTGATTAAGCATTTCTTTAGGAGCTGTTCAGAAATATAGCAAGCGAAATTAAAAATTTCGCTTACTATAACGCTCCGCGAGGATGCGCACGGATTTTGTAAGGAAATATGCGGCTTTCAGCCGCCAAAATCCGGCGCAGCAAACGGCAGACAGATAAAATGGAACACATATCCAAAAGGAAAAAAACAAACGAAACCGCATGGCCCCGTGCCTGCTGGCGGTCCGTCCCTCCATACTCATACTCGACGACACCACCAGTGCCGTCGACATGGAGACGGAAAAGGAGATACAGCACAGCCTGGACGAGCTGCCCTTTGAATGTACCAAGATAATAATAGCCCAGAGAATTTCGACCACCAGAAAAGCCGACCAGATCCTCATCATGAATCACGGTGAGATTACCGAACACGGCACCCATGCGGAGCTGATCCAAAAGGGCGGCTACTATGCGGATCTGGTGATCCTGGCCCTATCAGCCGCATGCCGGACGGCTACCAGTCGGAGGTAAAAGAAAGAGGCTCGCTCCTCAGCCAGGGACAGAAGCAGCTCATATCCTTCGCCCGCACATTGCTGTCCGATCCCGCGATCCTGGTGCTTGACGAGGCCACGTCCAGCATAGACGTGCAGACCGAGCGTGCCCTCCAGAAGGGACTGAACAACATGCTTAAAGGCCGCACCAGCTTCGTCATCGCGCACCGCCTCTCCACCATCACCGGCTGTGACAAGATCATGTACGTCGATGACGGCGGAATCGTCGAGTGCGGCACCCACGAAGAGCTCATGACCCTCAGGGGGCTATATTACAAGCTATATACCTCACAGCTTGAGGACGCGGGCTGATCGGTACCGCATAAATCATCTTTTAGATGATCCCCATTTCCCTGAGGATTGCCATCGTTTGTCCGGCGGTGACGTTCAGGATCGCCGTCCCTCCCATGTCCGTCCATTCATCCACGTTGATCTTGTAATCATCGATCAGCACGCAATCCGGCCCCGTGCAGTGTTCCGTCTTTTCCTCGCGAAGCACGGTATGTATCCTGACCTTGTCAGACAGCAGCCTGCGCACCCACGCGATCTTGTCCTCAGCAGCGGTGTCTATGTGCCTCCTGGGTTTCGGGATGCCGGTCAGTATCTCGCATTTGTCGCCATGCCTGCCATAGACCGCATCAAACATTTCCTTGGCTCCGGGCATCAGCTCCAGTTTGTCATAATAATGTCCGACGTTCCTGATCGCTGCCCACATGGCATCATCCAGGGCGGGGTTCTGGGGCTCATACTGGTTCCTCGGCTTCATGTGGCATAATTCGATTACGCCCCTGTCAAAATCGGCCAGCACTCCGTCCATGTCAAAAAAAATTTTCCTGATCCCCACCATTAACCTTCCTTTTCATCCCAACCATGCGCAGCCCGTGCAAAAATCATCAGGCATTCTCCGTATGCCTGCAGTCCGGATATCCGGAACAGCCCCAGAATACGCCGTATTTGCCATTACGCAGTTTCATTACGCTGCCGCATCTTGGACATTTCTTTATCTGTCTGGCAGCCTCCGAGGGATGCTTCATCTCCTCACCCAACCGTTCAAATACCTGCTGATTCATGCGGCAGTCATTCAATGCCCTGTGGGCTCCGCCGGAATCTATGTCATAATGATCGGCCAGGTCCGACAGCGTATGATGACGCATCTCGGGCAAATACGCCTTGGCAAGCGGCAGCGTGTCAATGTAATCGTTGCCAATCGTCCGGCCAAAATACCTCATCGCGTCACGGCATATGAACTTCATGTCAAACATGTGTATGTTGTGCCCGACCAGTATCATGTCACCGACAAAATCATTGAAGTCCCTTAAGGCCACTTCAAACGTCGGAGCATCACTGACCATGTCGTCCGTGATGCCGTTCACGGCCGAGGCCCCGGGCGGGATCGTCCTCCCCGGATTGACCAGTGTCGTATACTCATCAACCACTTTTCCGTCAATGACCTTGACGGCAGATATCTCGACCACCTCGTCCATCTGACAGGACGTCCCCGTCGTCTCCAGGTCAAAAACCACGTAATCCGTCACGTACCTGTCATTTATCTTCCTGCCTGCTCTTGCTGATAACATGATGTTCTGCTTATCTCCTGTCTCTCATTTCATAATTTATTGCTTTCATTGCATGCTCCACATTCCTTATATTACTATATTCCATGCTCAATCTTCAATCTATCCCTTACAAGTGCCAGTTGCCCGTCATGATGCATGCCGGATCATCCATCATCATTTATGTTTCCGTATAATGGATGCCATTTTCTTTGGCTCGCAATCCTGTTCCCTTGTTCCCTGACAAAGGAAAGCTCAAAATGACTCCGTATCCTGACATTTGATATCCTGCATTTATCATAACTGCCAATTCCTCCTTACTGCCAATTCCTACTTGCTGCCAATTCCTACTTGCTGCCAATTCCTACTTGCTGCCAATTCTACTGAAAAAAGCAATTTTTGCTTTGAAAAATCTGACAACTCTGTGATATGATTATAGTAATCGGCTCGAAAGGAGGAATACAGTGTTCGCAATAGGTGATTACGTAATGAAGACCAGCAAGGGAGTATGCCACATCGATGACATTACTCACCTGGACATGACAGGCATCGACAAGGATAAGCTCTACTATGTGATGACACCGCTCGATGGCAAGGGATCCACGCTGTACGTCTCCGTGGACAATGCCGATGGCAACATCAGGTCAGCCATGACCAGGGATGAGGCGGAGGGCGTGATAGACGCCATACCTACGATCAAAGAAGCCTGGGTTGAAAACGACAAGCTCAGGGAGCAGTGCTACAAGGACGCCGTGAGGAGCGGCTCTCCCGAAGCGCTGATCAGCATCATCAAGACCATCTGGGCCCGCAAGAAGATGCGCGAGAATCAGGGCAAAAAGAACACGGCCGTGGACGAGAGGTATTTCAAGCAGGCCGAGGATCTGCTGTATGCCGAGATCGCGTTCGCCCTGGGCAAGGACAAGGATGAGATCTGTGACTACATCACTGAGATGATACGCTACAAAAAGGCCATGACCAAAGCATAAATGTGCCGTGGATGACACTCGGGGATGACACTCGGGGACGGCACATAAAAAGGCATCCCGTCAGGGATGCCTAATGTATTATGTATGTCAGATTTGGGCTTACATAGCAGAAACTGCTTTGGAAAGCCTGGCAATCTTGCGAGAAACGTTATTCTTGTGGTATACGCCCTTGGAACCGGCTTTGCCGATCACGGACATCGCGCTCTGCAGAGCATCCGATGCTGCAGCCTTGTCACCGGACTCTACGGCACTCTCAACCTTCTTGATGGCCGTCTTGACGCCGGACTTGATCGCCTTGTTGCGCTCATTTCTGGCTCTGGCCACGAGAATACGCTTTTTAGCTGATTTGATGTTTGCCACGAGTTACACCTCCTGTCTGGAAATTCGTTATTTTAGGAAATGTCTCATTAAATCGGACACGGACGTTTAATTGAAACATGCGGTATATATTTTATTCGAGCATTTCCCTCATGTCAAGCCTTTTGCACACATTATCCCAAAAAGTCTTTTGCAAAGTCTTTTGCACACATTATCCCAAAAAGTCTTTTGCACACATTATCCCAAAAAGTTTTATGGAAAGTTTTATGGAAAACTTTTACACAACTTTTACACACATTATCCCAAAAACGATACATGCTAAGAAACCCGTTCCAACAAATTTCCAACACGGATGTCAAATCCCGGTAATGAGCAAAATGCAGGCAAGCGCATGCCTCATATCTCCAGTATCAGGAACCTGCCGTCATCCACGCACATTATCTCGGGCATCTCCTTTATCTCCGCGAGGCTCATGCCCTCGGTGTCCACGCCCGCTTCCTCCAGATACTCCATGAGTTCGTTTTCATTCTCGGCAACCGCGGCAAAGAAATCCTCCAGAAACCCTTCCGCTTCCTCGTAGGTTCCGGCCACCGGCTCCGGATACATGTCCAGCTGATGTTCCAAAAAATATTCAATTATCACTGAGTCGTACATTTCATTTCCCCCGTCATTTGCCTCAAGTGCTGATACAGGCTGCACATCGGCAGCCCGACTACGTTGTAATAATCACCCTCTATGGAGCTGACGTAGACTGAGGCCCCGGACTGTACGCCGTAGGCCCCGGCCTTGTCCATCGGATCGCCGGTCGCTACGTAAGCCTCTATCTCCTCGTCGCTCATCCCGGCGACGTTTACCTTAGTCACCTCATGAAAGGTATCGCGCAGGACTTCCTCACCGTCCCTGACGGCGATGAGGGTAACTCCCGTAAAAACCTCGTGCGTCCTGCCCGAGATCTCACGCAGCATGCGGGAGGCATCGGCCTCGTCCTTAGGCTTGCCGAGTATCTGCCCGTCGATGCTGACTACCGTGTCAGCGCCGACCACCACGCATGAGCCTGCGCCGGCGCCCTCCGCGATCAGCTCGCGGGCCACCGCTCCGGCCTTGATCCGTGACAGTTCCTCCACCATCCCGGCCGGTTCCGTGACGGACGTGCTCTCGTCTGCGCCCGACGCCCTCACTTCGAAATCAAATCCGGCCCGCTCCATCAGCTCCCTGCGTCTGGGAGAGGCGCTGGCCAGATATATCTTCACGCCTTCCATTTCTGCCCCTTTTCCGGTATGAACACCCTGCCGGCCGCCACCTTGTCCTTGTTTCTCGAGGCCGTCTCCCTGGCCTCCTCCGAAAACGTCAGCTGTGCGCACAGGCTTTCCTTGCCCCTGCGGTCAACCCGCGAATAATTCCCGTCAGGATCCATCACGTGGGCCTTGAGGGTGTCACGCAGCTGTACGTCCAGGATGTGCGCGAGGCGTTCCTTGAGTTCCGGCTTTTCCGCTGGGAAGAGGATCTCCACCCTGCGCTCCAGGTTCCTCGGCATCCAGTCTGCGCTGGCGAGGTAATATTCGTCCTTGCCGTCATTGCAGAAATAAAATATCCTCGCGTGCTCCAGGTAGTTGCCGACTATGGACCTGACGCGTATGTTGTCGCTCACGCCGGGCACGCCCGCCTTGAGCGAGCATATGCCCCTGACGATGAGGTCTATCTGAACTCCGGCCCTGGACGCGGCATAGAGTGCCCGGATGATGTCCGGATCGCAGAGCGCGTTGACCTTGGCTATGATCCCGGATTCGCGTCCTGCCGTCGCATTGTCCGCCTCGCGGCCTATCAGCTGCAGGAACCTGTCCTTCAGCCAGAGCGGGGCGACCGAGAGCTTGTTCCAGCCCCTGGGTTCGGAATATCCCGACAGCATGTTGAACACGGCGGTAGCGTCCTCGCCTATCTGCTCCGAGCACGTGAACATCCCCACGTCCGTGTAGAGCTTGGCGGTAGAATCATTGTAATTGCCCGTGCTCATGTGCACGTAGCGCCTGATGCCGTCAGCCTCCCGCCTCACCACGAGGGTGATCTTGGAATGCGTCTTGAGTCCCACGAGCCCGTAGATGACGTGACACCCGGCACGTTCGAGCATCCTCGCCCAGACGATGTTATTCTCCTCGTCAAACCGGGCCTTCAGCTCCACCAGGACGGTCACCTGCTTGCCGTTGTCGGCAGCCTTGGCCAGTGCGCGGATTATGGGCGAATTGCCGCTGACCCTGTAGAGCGTCTGCTTGATGGCCAGCACGTCGGGATCATACGCCGCCTGCGAGATGAAGTCCACCACCGGTGAAAAGCTCTCATACGGATGGTGCATGATCACGTCGCCGCGCCTGATCACCGCGAAGGTATTGGATTCTCCTTCAAACGCCGGCACCGGCTGGGGCGAATTGTACGAATGCTCCTTCAGGTGATCGCACCCGTCGATCCCGTAGAGCTTCATCAGGAAGGTCAGGTCTATCGGTCCGTCTATGACGTATATGTCGTCATCATCGAGGCCCAGCTCGGTCTGCAGGCGCCTGAGCAGTTTTTTCTCACCATTGTTCTCTATCTCGAGCCTGATGGCGCTGCCCCTCTGCCTGGCCTTCAGCTGCTTCTCGATCTCCTGCAGGAGGTCCGCCGCCTCATCCTCGTCGAGGTCAAAGTCTGCATTCCTCATGATGCGGTACATGGCCGTGCCCACTATCTTGTATCCGGCGAATATCCTCTGGACGTTGGCCGCTATGATCTGCTCGAGCAGGATGAACCTGCGCGGACCGCCGGACGATTCGGGCAGCTCGATGAACCTCGGCAGTCCGGAGGGCACCTGAACCGTGGCGAACATACTGTCCTTGTTGGCCTTGTTGCCCAGCAGCCTCCCCTCGCCGGATGACAGCAGCGCGGCGATGTTCAGGGACTTGTTGCTGATCAGCGGAAAAGGCCTCGACGAATCCACCGCCATCGGCGTGAGCACCGGATAGACGTTGTCGTCAAAGTACCTGTCCGCATAGGACCTCTCTGAGTCGGTCATCAGCGCGTGGTCGGTGATCAGCTCGATGCCCTCGGCCTCCAGCGCTCCGACCAGCATGTGGTTAAAGGTGTTGTACTGGCTCCTGACCAGGGCGTGCGTGGCCTCCCCGACCGCCGCCAGCTGTTCCTCGGCGTTCATGCCGGCCAGTTCCCTGCCCTTGTATCCCGCGCCGACCATGTCCTTGAGCGAGGCAACCCTAACCATGAAAAACTCATCCAGGTTGGAGGACGTGATCGACAGGAACTTGAGCCTCTCCATCAGCGGGTTGGTCTTGTCCCTGGCCTCCTCCAGTATGCGCTCGTTGAATTTCAGCCAGCTCAGTTCCCTGTTGACGTACAGCGAGGGATCCGACAGGTTGACGTCCCGGTCGCTTCCCTGAGCCTGATTCTTTTTCTTTTGCTTAACGCTTGATTGTGCCATGTCACGTTCCCTTCTGCCTGATCACGGGCCTTAGGCTGAATACCTCCTCGAAGAGGTCGGAGCGATTGTCAAAAAGCCCCTTTTCCAAAGAAATGTCAGTTGATGCGTTCAGTGAAAAAATTAGTTCGTCGCTTTTGAGCGTGACCTTGACGCCCATGAATTTCTGCTTGTGCGAGCGGTCCAGTCCGTTGGCCAGCCTGAGTATCGCTATCAGCTTGCAGATTACCAGGCAGGTTGACGAATCCAGGTCGAAATTGCCGACCAGCAGGTCCTGGTACGAAAAATCCAGGTGGTTGTACTTGACCACGTTGGCGACTATCTCCCTTTCACGATGGGAGAGTCCGATTATCTCGGTGTTCATGATGATGTTGTACGAGCATTCCCCGAGGTTGGCCATGGAGATGTACTTGCCGCAGTCGTGCAACAGGGTTGATATGCGCAGCAGCAGCCTCTCCCTGTCGCCCATGCCGTGCACGCGGACCGTGGCGTCAAAGATCGCCAGGGCGATGGCCTCGAGCGTCTCTCCCCTCTTGCGCGAGCTCATGTACCTCTTGCCGAGGGTACGGGCGGATGAAAGGATGTCCTGCTCGAAATTGTGTCCCTTGGGAACGATGCGCCTGGACTCGGCATACTCATACGCCATGCCGTCGCCCAGCGTCACTCCGGGGATCCATATGTCATCTATGGTTCCGAGGGCACATATGCTCTTCAGCAGAAGGGCAGAAATGTGACTAAGTGTCACGTTGTCCTCGGGAATGCCCAGGAATTTGGCTATTTCAGAAATGGGATGGTTACGGATGCCGTCCAGCAGGTAGTCCACGTCCGCCTCCGTCACCATGCCTTCGCTGCCTATGTCAGGCAGGTGCGCATACGCCTCCGACACGTAGTCGTCCACGACTATCAGGTTGCGTATGGTCACGCCGCCCAGATACAGCTTCTTGAAAACGCTGAGCTGAGTGTCTATGAGCTCGCCCAGCAGTTCCTCGAAGTGGGTGCTGCGTGCGTTTAAGTGCATCATGCGCTCATTTAAGCGCAGCACCCCAAGCATCAGGTTCTGGGTGGTGATCAGCGTGCCGTCCTGGAAGAGCGACACCTGCAGAGAGCTGCCGCCTATGTCGACTATGGCCGTGGTCTTGTCCAGCAGCTGTTCAAAAGTCCTGCCGTCACGGTAGGCGACCGCCTTGTAATGCAGGAAGCGCTGCTCGGAGTTGCTGAGCACGGTGCCGTCAAAGCCGCTCCTCTGCCTGATGCGGTCCAGGATCACCTCGGAATTGGAGGCGCCCCTGACGGCCGAGGTGCAGCACAGCCTGTAGTCATCCACCTTCATCGCGTCGCAGATGTCCTTGAACTCCCGCAGGACGCGGCACATCTCATCCAGTTTCGGATTGCTGATCCTGCCGGTCACGTACGTGTCCGAGCCCAGGTCTATCTGATGCCTGATGGAATCGATCTGCCTGATGCCGTTCTTGACGGACATCTCAAAAAGCTTTAGCTCCAATGCATATGAACCGACGTCTATTGCCGCAAAAGTCTTCACTCTTTTTCCTCCGAATCCCAGGCTGGCCTGCCCAGCAGGTGATCCACGAACTGTCTCGCGGTCCTGCCGGAGCGTCCGCTGTGCGACAGTTCCCATTTATTGGCCTCGAGCAGCAGCTCGTCCTCCGGCATGTCAATGCCCTCGCGCTCCGCCAGGGCCTTTACTATCGCGTCATACTCCTTTTTGCCGGGAGAACCGAAATAAATGCTCACGCCGAACCTCTGGCTGAGGGAGAGCTTCTCGGACATCGTGTCAGACCTGTGCATGTCCTCGTCACGGTCGTTCCTGTCCGACGAATTCTCCCTGATCAGGTGCCTCCTGTTGGACGTGGCATAGATCAGCACGTTGGAAGGCCTCTGCTCCAGGCCTCCCTCTATGACGGCCTTCAGGTATTTGTAGTCCGTCTCGAATTCCTCGAAGCTCAGGTCGTCCATGTATATGATGAACCTGTAATTCCTGTTCTTGATCTCCGCGATGAGGCCGCCGAGCAGGTCGTACTGATCGCGCCCCACCTGTATGACCCTCAGGCCCCTGGAATAGTACTGCGTGGCGATCGCCCTGATGCAGCTCGACTTGCCGGTACCCGCGTCTCCGTACAGCAGGCAGTTGTTGGCCGGCCTTTTCTCCAGGAAGCTGACCGTGTTCTCCACCAGCCTGGCCTTGGGTATCTCATAGCCTATCAGGTCGTCTAGCGTCATCCGGATCATCCTGAGCACGGGCACTATCCGCAGGCATCCCTCCGAGTCACGCTCTGCCATAAATGCCCTGTGAAGGCCCAGGCATCCGGCTCCGTAGGATGAAATGAATCCTCCCAGGACGTCACGCACCTCACCGGCGCCATTGGCCTGCTTAAGGCCGCGGGCGAGTTCACTTATGCCCTCCCGCACATGTTCCTCGTACGTGCTGCTGCCGTCCGGCCTCGGGTAATCAAGCATCACCTTCAGGTGCTCCAGCGCCATCTGGCCGAGCAGCCCCGATACGTCCGCGTGAACGATCCTGTCGATCACCGCCATGTCATGCAGGCAGAGGCTCTCCACCCCGGCGTCTGCCGTTCCGCCCGCTTCATTGCCCATGGAAAAAGCATTCTCGTGGTTAGCCAGGCAGTCAGCCACGTATGCGGCCCACAGGTCTCCGTACAGACCGCGCTCCACGCAGCAGCCTATCAGTCCCGCCAGCGCTCCCATGAGCCGGTCCCTGTGCGTCTCCACGTGCTCTCCCGCCTGCATCGTGCGCACGGCGTCACATACGACGGGGATTATCCCGCGTGGGTCAAAATTCCTGTATATTATCAGTTCCTCGTATCCTAAAAGCATCCCAGCACCTTGAGCGATCTCGCTTCCTCCCTGAGACCCCTGATCGCGTTCTTGACAGCCGGATCAGACAGGTTCCCGTCAAACTCCACAAAAAATCTGTATTCCCAGTCCCTGTCCTCTATGGGACGGGACTCTATCCTGGTCATGTTTAAGTCATTGTATATGAAATGCGACAGCATGTGATACAGCGATCCGCTGCTGTGAGGCACCTCGAAGCACAGGCTCACGTGAGAGGCATCCCTGAGAAAGACCTTTTTATTGCATGTCACGATGAACCTGGTGCGGTTGGCCTCCGACTGGTTGACTCCCTTGACCAGCACCTTAAGTCCGTATATCGCCGCAGCCTGCTCGCTGGCTATGGCAGACTGCGTCGCGTCACCGTCATCCAGCACCTTTTGCGCGGCAAAAGCATTGTTCTGCATGCTGATCTGCTTCCACTCCGGATGGGAGTTCAGGAATCTCGCCGACTGCATCAGCGACTGCGGATGCGAATAAACCGTCCTGACGTCCTCCAGCCTGCTGCCCGGCAGTCCCATCAGGCAATGCTCTATCTTGATGATCTGCTCGCCCACGACGTAGCTCTCAAACTCCACCAGCAGGTCATAGATCTGAGCCACCGCGCCCGCGGTCGAGTTCTCTATCGGCAGCACCGCGAAATCCGCGCTCCCCTCGTCGAGCGCTGCGAAGGCGTCCCTGAACGTATCCACGTGGAAGCAGTTCACGTCCTCTCCGAAATAGGTCATCATCGCGAGCTGCGAATATGCCCCCTCGGCTCCCTGGAACACCACCCTTGAGCCCTCCACGTCCAGCCTGTCGAGCTCTATGAAGGGCAGGCTGCCGATCGCGCCCTGCTCGCTGAGCTTGCGGTACTGGAGCTTCCTGGACATGGCCATGATCTGCTCAAACAGTTCCTCCACGCCCTTGGAGTTAAATTCATCATGAGTCAGCGACTTCAGGCTGGCGAGCTTGCTTTTCTCCCTCTCGGGATCGAGCACGCGCTTGCCCGCGGCGATCTTGTAATCCGCCACCTGCCCGCACACCCTCATGCGTTCCTCATACAGTTCAACGAGCCGGGCATCGATCTCATCGAGTTCGCCCCTGAGCACTCCGAGGTCGGGAATGCCCCGTTTGCCGTCATTGTCATCCGGCGTCCCGGCACTGCCGCCTGCTGTATTGGCGCTGCCGCCTGCTGTATTGGCGCTGCCGTCTGCTGTCCTGGCTCCGCCGTCTGCTGTTTTGCCACCGCCGTCTGCTGTATGGGCTCCGCCGTCTGCTGTTTTGGCTCCGCCGTCTGCTGTATGGGCTCCGCCGCCTGCTGTTTTGGCTCCGCCGTCTGCTGTATGGGCTCCGCCGCCTGCTGTCCTGGCTCCGCCGCCTGCTGTTTTGCCACCGCTCTCAAGCCCCGTCCCGGTAGTTT
>CALGGH010000194.1 GCA_937916415.1 uncultured Lachnospiraceae bacterium | reverse complement strand
CAGTAGCCCCTGTCGAGGATGACACCGGAAACTCTGATTCCGCATTCTTGCATAAAGTCCAAAATGGATTTCATGGCCTTGGCATCCACAAGGCCGCCACGGTATACATCATAAGTAACGGGCTTCCCGTCCGGAGTGACTGCATAGGTGAAGCTCACTATGTTGATGTTTTTCCTTGATTTTGCGTGGCCTTTTTCCGCAATTTCCACGCCTTTGCTTTCGCAGTCATCGTTGGAACCGTCGATACAAAGCCATACCTCCTCGACGCCGTCCTCCTTGCATTTCATTGCCCACCTGACCTTGAAATCCAAGATCTTGCTGCGTGTCATCTTATGCTCAAAGAGTTCGCTGTAATACGAATCGCTAAGTATTTCCCTGCTGAACAAGACCTCGTCGGTCATGGCATGCTCAAAGTGTGCAGAAGAGTCCGACTGATTGAGCATGGAGAACATGGCATAGTCCAAAATCGCATCCGCCTGCGCTCTTCCAAACACGCACTCCAGAATATCACCTAACCCAGTTGTGGATGTAACTGCCTTGACTCCGGCGTACACGCCAAAGTTCTTTTCGGCAGGAGGAACTTTTTCACCGGAATACTTTTCCCATTCAGATGGGTAGATTTCCTTATAGCGTGAAGATGGAAACATCTTGCTGGTATCATCATCACAGAGTCTGCCCAAGGTGATTCTGGTCGGACTGGTATTTCCAGTGATACGATTATAGTTGTACTCGACAGTCAGTTCAACGGAAACATAGCCTCCAGCCTTGTTTGTGTGCCGGACGATACGTTCATCTTTCGGAACAGGAACTCGAATAGTAGCATTATCATACATAATTAATTAGATACCTTTGGATTTTTAACTCGGTGTAATAATCACATTGTTATTATAAATTATCTAATTAATTATGTCAAGGAAAAGATGCTGTAATTAAGCGGTTCTTATGGTTTTTACAGAAGAAATATGGCGAGTTAAACAGTTAATTAGTGTGGATTTCGCGGAAGTTAAGGTATATAAATAACGACAGGAAGGGCACGGCGAAGGTAACGGTTACCGGCAAAGGCAGCTACGGAGGAACCAAGATATTGACGTTCAAGATCCTGCAGAAGAAGGGAACGGTTAAAAAAGACGGTGCCACGCTTGTCAATGGGCAATGGACTAATTGACTTAAAAAAGTTTATCTTTAATTAGTCTAACTTAAATGATATAATGAGGCTTGCGGGTGTGTTTAGCGCCCGCGGTCGGATACCGAACAATCCATTGTTCAGACATGGATGCGTACCAAATATATCTTTTAGGAGGAAAAAACATGGCATTAGTTACAACAACCGAAATGTTTAAGAAAGCTTATGACGGCGGATATGCCGTAGGTGCTTTCAACGTCAACAACATGGAGATCGTACAGGGCATCACCGAGGCAGCAGGCGAGCTGAAGAGTCCCGTCATTCTGCAGGTTTCCAAGGGAGCCAGGGCATACGCCAACCACACTTATCTGGTTAAGCTGGTAGAGGCAGCCGTAGAGGAGAATCCTGAGATCCCGATAGCTCTTCACCTTGATCATGGTGATACCTTTGAGCTGTGCAAGTCATGCATTGACGGCGGATTTACTTCCGTCATGATAGATGCTTCCTCCAAGTCCTTTGAGGATAACATAGCCCTGACCAAGCAGGTAGTTGAGTATGCTCATGCTAACGGCGTGGTTGTAGAGGCTGAGCTGGGTACCCTGGCAGGCATCGAGGATGAGGTAGTCGTAGAGGCAGGACACGAGTCCTACACCCGTCCCGAGGAGGTTGAGGAATTCGTAGACAAGACCGGATGCGATTCCCTGGCCATCGCCATCGGTACTTCTCATGGCGCATACAAGTTCACTCCCGAGCAGTGCACCAGGAATGCTGACGGCATCCTTGTTCCCCCTCCGCTTCGCTTCGACGTGCTTGAGGAGTGCATCAAGAGACTGCCCGGATTCCCGATCGTTCTGCATGGTTCATCTTCGGTTCCTCAGGAATTCGTCAAGATGGTTAATGAGCATGGCGGCAAGATGCCCGATGCAGTAGGCATCCCGGAGGAGCAGCTTCGTCAGGCAGCCAAGCTGGCAGTCTGCAAGATCAACATCGACTCCGACATCCGTCTGGCCATGACCGGCAACATCCGCAAGTATTTCGACGAGCATCCGGATCACTTCGATCCCCGTCAGTACTTAAAGCCCGCCCGTCAGGCCGTTAAGGACATGGTTGCTCACAAGATCCAGTACGTACTTGGATCTGATGGCAAGGCGTGATCAGCAAAGCTGATCACCCGTTCACTTCGTGAACTGACGCCGCGCTCGTGAGGGACCTCGCCGCAAGGCGTGATTTAGAAACATTGACTCAGAGCCCTCCGTTACATGCGGGGGGCTTTTGCTTTCATTCAGGTTGATCCGGTTTCGGTATGAATATTTTCAAGAGACTAAAAAATTATCTCATAGACGATTCGGTCAGCATACAGGACAGGCAATACGTGCTGACGGCCTGCATCGGGCTCGCGTCCATCGCGGCGGCCGTCATCGGCGGCATCGTCATCGGTGAGAACCTGCAGTCGCTCCTGCTGGCATTAGGCGGAGGGATCGTATTCGGCGTCTTTACCTGGATCTGTTTTAAAAAGGGCAGGCTCGACGTATCGGCCATTGTCATAGCGGCCATACTGGTAATTGCGTTCGAGCCGTTCAACTTTTTTACAAGCGGCGGAATTCATGGCGGCGCACCTCTTTGGTATGCCTTTACGATCGTATACATCGGCATCGTGCTGCAGGGCAGGACCCGCATAATCTTCATCGTCCTGGAGATCATTTCCGTAGTGTTTGCATACGGAGCCTCGATCATTAAGCCTGACATAGTGATTTCACATGACGAGGAAACCGCGTTTGCGGATTCATTTTTGTCCCTGATCATAGTAAGCATGCTGCTGTGCGTCATGATATATTTCCAGACCTGGCTGCTGGCCAGGGAAAGCGAGCGGTCCAAGGCGCAGGCCATAGAGATCGCCAAGATCAACAAGGCACAGAACAGGTTTTTCTCCAACATCAGTCATGAGATCAGGACCCCGATCAGCACCATTATCGGCCTGAATGAGATGATACTGAGAGAAAAAGGCATCTCCAGGGAGGTTGCGGACGACTCGGTGAACATCCGGGCCGCGTCGACGATGCTGCTCAGCCTGATCAACGACATACTGGACATGTCCAAGATCGAATCGGGCAGCATGAAGATTATCCCTTTTGAATACGAGATGGAAAAGCTGCTGCAGGACGTCGATGCCATGATAAGGGCCAAGGCCGAGGACAAGGGACTGAAGTTCGTCATGGACGTGGATCCTGCGCTTCCGTCAGAGCTCAGGGGAGACGAGGTGCGCATCAAGCAGGTTCTGATCAATCTGCTGAACAATGCCGTTAAATACACCAGGGAAGGCAGCGTGACCTTTAAGGCATGGCCGGAGACGCTGTCTGAAGGCAGGGTCAGGATCACGTATGAGGTGACCGACACGGGAATGGGCATCCGTGAGGAGAGCATGCCCCATCTGTTTGACGCATTCGCGCGGATGGATGCAGAAAAAAATAAATACATCGAGGGTACGGGTCTCGGGCTGTCGATCGTCAGGCAGCTTACGGAACTCATGGACGGCGAGATCACCGTAGAAAGCACTTATGGTGAAGGATCGACGTTTAAGGTTTCCTTCGTGCAGGAGGTCGTGGATGATTCCTCGATCAGAGAGTTCGTCTCCGGCAGGGTGAGCGAAAACGTCGAGCTGCCCGGATACCATCAGAAGTTCGAGGCTCCTGATGCTTCGATACTGATAGTTGATGACAATAAGGTCAACCTGCTGGTGGAATCCAAGCTCCTGCGGGATACCAAAGTTCAGGTAAAAACCGCCATCAGCGGAGCGGATTGCCTGGAACTGACGGCTCAGGAGCATTTTGACGTCATATTCATGGATCACATGATGCCCGGAATGGACGGCATAGAGTGCCTGCATGCCTTGCGAAATCAGACGGACGGCAAGAATCAGGACACGCCCGTGATCATCCTGACCGCCAATGCCGGCACTGAGAACAGGACCATGTACGAGCAGGCCGGATTTGACGGCTATCTGCTCAAGCCCGTACACGGCGCCGAGCTTGAAGAGGCCCTTATGGGCGCGTTGCCGGAGGCCCTTGTTCTGATTTCATAAGGTATGGGAAACGAACAAAATGCTTGCGTTTTGTTCGTTTCCTGCGCCGGATTTGCG
>CALGGH010000193.1 GCA_937916415.1 uncultured Lachnospiraceae bacterium | reverse complement strand
TAGGGCATAGTCCCCGAGCCAGTCATTCTCCTTCTTAAGAAAAGCCTTGTATGCCTTCTTGTCCTCTTCAGACGCCTTTTCGTCAAAACGTGCAAACGCCAGCCTGAGCAGCTTGTCCCGGTTCTCATACATCGCGCCGTAGTCAACCCTGGTCTCGTCACTGCCGAAGAAAGCTCCGTTGCATTCATCCCGGGTAAGCAGCCCTTCTTCGATCAGCGCCTCAGGGGAAATGAAGTAGGGATTGCCGGCAAATGCCGAAAAGGGCTGGTAGGGCGAATTGCCGTAACCCGTGGGTCCTACGGGCAGTATCTGCCAGTACCCCTGAGCCGCCCCTTCCAAAAAGTCCACAAAATCATACGCCTCCTTGGAGAAACATCCGATCCCGAACCCGGAGGGAATGGAAAAAATGGGAAACAAAATGCCGCTTTCTCTCATGATCGATCAATCCTCCCTTAAAAAAACACACAACATATTATTTTATCACCGTGAGGGTATTTAGTAAATGCTCCGGACAGGTTTGAGTGCCTTTGAGAGTGATGCCCTGGCCGGCATGAAGTGCCTTAACAGTGAAAAAGGCATCCGGGATCTCTCCCAAATGCCTCCGTTTTCAATAGTTAGATTCATGCAGGTTTATGCCCGGTCGTCCGTATTATCCGTGGTTTCCGGGATTTCCGTGATCCCGGGAGTTACGGACTGTACGTCCGCTTCAGCGGGCGCGGGCTGCCCTGCAGGTTCAGCGGGCACGGGCTGTCCGGCGGGTTCAGCCGTCCCCGACTGCTCAGCTGCGGCTGTCTGTTCCCTGATCAGCACTGCCTGCTCCGTCATCAGGGAAGTCTTCCTGGCGTCATAGCAGTCCATCACCTTGTTCTTAAATTCAACCGCGTTCTGCATGTAAGGGAACTTCAGCATGGTTGAAGCGGTACCGATCGTAATGGTCGAATACTTGAATATCCTGCCCCAGAGGCTCTCGTCTATTGCCAGGTTATCTATTTTCTCCAGATAGGCATCTATGGCGTTTGAATAGATCACGCCGGTCTTTCCTATGATCTTTTTATCGGTTACGACCAGCTCGATGTTGATAAGCTTCAGGATCGGAATGATCGCGAATCCTATTCCGACCACGTGGCCCGTGACCACGATGATCGTGGCAATGGCTGACATCATGCCATAGGTTTCGCTCGCCCAGAACTCGATGTCACCCGATGCCAGGTCCTGGAGCTCAATGAAAGTCTCAGCGAATACGTACGCCAGGAGCCAGCCCAATGCGATGATGAGCAGTGCCCTCACTATGATCGGCACAAAAGCGATCCAGGTGACGTGACACTTTGCCACCACCTTTTCATTTTTTCTAAGATTCTTTTCCACGTATCCTTTCATGATCAGCCTCCATTAATTAATTGATCTGAGTATGCGTCAATGTCTAATCAGTTAACTATTTGACGTTTACCGACTTTAGGATCTGTTACGGAATGACTTTTAATTCTGCTTGTCTGCTTCTCTGATTGCTTCGTCAGAAATCCTCGCCGTACCTCGGTAAAGCCCCGATCCATTCCTTGCAATCAAAGAAGCATCCATCGCATAATTTAAAAGTTATTTCTGAACAGCTCCTTAGAAACTGTTGCAAAATAACTCACCAAAATTTTCACCGGACCATTTGATGCAACTATTACAGAATACTCCATATGGTCATGTCGTTTCAAGCATTATTTCTGCACGGATCCTTAGGAGAAGGCTCCGGACGATTCATATTCCCACGCGGATCTCAGCTCATAAGGGTTTGCCCACGTACTCTGCGCGGCCGAGTCCAAGGACTATCCTGCCCAGACGGTCAAATATGAACAGAAAAATGCCATATCCGGTACCCTTTCCAAAGGCCCTGGCCAGCTTAATGCTCTGCCTGAACGTCAGTGACAGATACCATATGCCCGCAACTGCCGCGATCACTACCAAAACGACGTCATCTGCCCCGGCAAAAGCCGAAAGCAGATAAACCATGATAAGGCATACGATTCCCTTATAACCTTTCCAGCAGATGTCGTATTCGTCATACAGGTTGAGGATCGGTATTATGCTGTGCCAGCCCTTTTTGCCTGCCTTTCTGAACAAAAGCCAGTTTCCGATGATCTCAAGCACCGTCCACGTCGTAGCTATGATAATTGAATATTCTCCCATGATTGCCTCCCTTTGTGAGTATTTTTCATCCCAAGATCACGGATGGGACTGTCCGAATCTAATTCTACCATAAAATCATGCCCTGTGATCATTCTATCTTGCAGTTTGAAATACGTTAGGCATGTTTATTTTGCGGACAAAAAGATTTATTAAGGGCTGGGGGATGATATAATTGGGCGTAGAAAATGCATCCGTGCATTTCTGAACACGCCCGGCCCCATCCTTGGTGCTTGGCGTAGAAATGCATCCGTGCATTTCTGAACACGCCCGGCCCCATCCTTGGTGCCTGGGTCTGAAAGTACATCCAAACCATAAGGAGGTAGGTTATGGACAGCAAAGAGATTTATCAGGATTCATCCGGACGGGGCAAAAAGGTCGCCAGGATCATTTCCATAGCAGTGATCACGATCGTTGCCCTGATGGTCGTCTCCAGCTGCTTCTACAGCATCAACGAGCAGACCAACGGCGTGGTCACCCAGTTCGGCAAGGTGATCTCGGTCAACACCGCAGGGTTTTATTTCAAGGCACCCTGGCAGTCGGTGCGCAAGGTAGACGTAACCACGCACGGCACGAGCATCGGATACATGATCGAGAATGACACGCAGAAAGGGTCGTATCCGGTGGATGAAGAAAACGCCATCATGATCACCTCGGATTTCAACCTGCTAAACATCGACTTTTACATCGAATACAGGGTGTCCGATCCGGTGGCCTACCTGTACAATGCGGAGGATCCCGAGGGCATACTCAAGAACGTCGCGATGGCCAACATCCGTAACGTGGTTTCAAATTATACGGTGGACGAGGCCATGACCACCGGTAAGAGTCAGATCCAGTCCGACATCAAAAAGGACATCATGGCGTCACTGGATGCGCAGAACGTCGGGCTTTCGCTGGTCAACATCACGATACAGGATTCCAGGCCTCCCGTTGAGTCGGTCGTATCCGCCTTTAAGGCAGTTGAGACCGCCAAGCAGGGCGCAGACACGGCCATGAACCAGGCGCTGCAGTACAGGAACCAGCAGATACCTTCGGCCGAGGCGAGCGCCGACGCGATCGTACAGCGGGCCAGCGCATACAAGGAGTCCAGGATCGCGGAGGCAGAGGGACAGGTCGCCCGTTTCAATGACATGTACGAGGAATACAAAAAATATCCTCTGGTAACCAAGCGGCGAATGTTCTATGAGAAGATGGAGGAGATCCTGCCCGGCATGAAGGTTGTGATCACCGACGGAGACACGCAGACCATGCTGCCGCTGGAGAGCTTCACGGAATCTGCCGAAGACGGCACGGAGTCACCGGAAGACGTTACTGCGGCGACGGATTCAGAGTCCGCACAATAAAGGAGGCAATGCATGAAATCGATCAAAAAAACAGTGTTTTTCGTCATAATTGCCCTGGCGCTGATCATAGTGGCCGCAGGCTCGGCATACACGGTTAAGCCGAATCAGGCAGTGATCATAACGCGTTTCGGCAAGGTCACCAGGGTAAACACCACGACGGGCTTAAGCCTGCATGCACCATTCATAGACAACGAGACCTACGTGTACACCGGTGACTACCTCTACGACATACCGACGTCCGACGTCATCACTTCAGACAAAAAGTCCATGATCGCGGATGACTACCTGATATGGTCCGTCAACGATCCCATCAAGTACTACCAGTCGCTGGGCGCCGTCAGGGGCAGGGCCGAGGAACGAATAGAGGCAGCGGTCTTTAACGCTACCAAAAACATCATATCCTCGATGACGCAGGATGCCATCATCGCTGCCAGGGGCAGCACGCTGACCAACATGATCACCGAGGAATCCAACTCCGACATCTCACAGTACGGCGTGGTGATCAGGATAGCCGAGATCAAGGCCCTGGACCTGCCGGACGACAACAAGGAAGCCGTGTATGAGCGCATGATCTCCGAAAGAAACAACATCGCCGCCGGCTATACCGCGCAGGGACAGTCCGACGCGCAGAAGATCCGCAACGACACGGACAGGCAGGTTTCGATCATCAAGGCCAATGCCGAAAAGGAAGCCGCCAAGCTCGAAGCGGAGGGAGAGGCCGAATACATGAGGATCCTCTCGGCTGCCTACAACGATGAGGACAAGGCCGATTTCTACAACTACCTGAGGAGCCTCGACTCACTCGACTCGATGACGGGCGGCAGCAAGACGCTGATCCTGGATAAGGAGTCTGAACTGGCCAGGATACTCTACGGCAACAATTAAATACAAACATGTATGGGGACGGTCCTCCACGGAAGAACCGTCCCCATTTTTTACGAAAAAGGCTTCAATCAGCGTTCCCTGACATTCAATTATCAGCCATGGCTGCATCTTCAGCGGCGGCACGGATGGAAGCCTCGTTCTCGCTCCATGCAACGCAGTCAGCATATCCATACTCAGTAGCCTGTGAAACCATGTCGGCAAATATCTTCTCGAATTCATCATCCGAGCTTGCGTAGATGGCCTTCCAGGTGTTGGTCTTGACGCACTCGGCAACCTGATCCCATTTTGCCTGCAGTTCATCATCCCTTAAGCCCTCGGAATAGGTGGTTCCGGGAGAAACAGTATAGGTGCCCAGCTTATCGAAGTAGAGATCAGGAGTGTCGGCGCCTGCCCATTCCCTCCACTGCTTCTCGATGTCGCTGCCTGCCTCAGTGGAATAACTTGCCCAGTTGAGGTAGTTGTAGGTCTCACCGTTGGAATCGGGGTTCCTGGTATCCAGTGACCAGGTCTCATTGTTCATCTTGAAGGATCCGTCATCGAAGGTTCCGCTGTAAGGAGCTCCCATGGGGGTGGTGATGTCGGTCTTGGCAGCCTGGCCAAGCTCGGTGAAGTGTGTGTATCCGTCATCATCATAATACCAGCACAGATCCTTGGGGCCGTACTCAGCCGTCATGCGTCCCTCGGGAGTGGACAGCCAGTTAAGGATGGCCATGCACAGCTCGGGATACTGGGTATTTTCACCGATGGACCAGATACGGTTGCCGCCGTATACGTTCAGTCCGTAACGGATGGGCTTTGCCTCGGTGGGCTTGACGGGACACATCATCTTGCCTGCTGCCAGGTGATCGGGAGTATTGTACAGTGCGGATCCCATGAAGTTGAACACGTTCAGGAATGCGGTTCCGTTTAAGTAATCCTCGTTCATGCCGTTGTAACCCTGTGTCTGGGAGTCAGGATCGAGCAGTCCCTCCTGATACAGCTTGTTGTAGAACTTCAGGGCCTCATAATAGGGTCCGTTCTCCTCCAGGCATCCGGTGAACTTCTGGGTTGCGGGATCATACAGACCGAACCCGAACTCGTCTCCGCCCATGTAGGCCGATGCGGTGGACTTCACGTACATGACCATGTTTCCGTCCCAGTCATTGAAGAGGGACACGCCATAGGTCGGATTGCCGTTGTCGTCGGTGGGACAGATCTCCTTCATCTGCTTGAGCACGTCCACGAGATCATCATAGTTCTTGATCTCAGGGCATCCCAGCTCCTGATACAGGTCAAATCTCAGGTCCCAGGTATACATCATGGAACCTGCATCGGCGGCGGAAGTGGCCACTGCGAAACCGTATCCATGGATCTTGCCGTCGGGATTTAGGTTGCGGTTCTTGGCCAGGGCCTTCTGCATGTTGTCATTGATGTACGTGCCGTAGTCAGCCAGTATGTCATCCTCTTCCCAGTCAAAGAGCATCCCCTTGTTGACCGCCTCGACGTACTGATCGGAGTCATTGCCCCAGATCACGAGATCGCCCAGGTTGCCGGATTCCATTCGCGTGTCATAGGTACCGTCCGACTCAGGGATGATGTTGAGCTTAACGTTGAACTTCTCCAGCATGATCTGTCCGAACCAGCCGGTCTGCTCGCCGGAATAGTTGGCCAGCTGATCATATACGTCCAGCGTGACGGTCTCGGACGGAATGATGTCTGAGATGTCCTCCTCATCGGGCGTCTCAGTGGCCACGTTCTCCACCGCGGTCACGTCAGCCGTCCCGGTGGAGGCCGCATCGGTACTTTCGGTTGCAGTCTCGGCTTCCGTGCCGGCGTCCGCCGGTGCGGGCGTGTCAGCAGCCGAGCCTCCGCATGCCGTCAGGCCCAGTACCATTGAACCTGCCAGAAGCAGCGAGATCAGTTTCTTTTTCATAGTTTTCCTCCTTTTTGAATAGAAATTATATCAGGCCGGGATCCTGCTTCATCTGACCTGCGGAGACATCCGGCTCCGTCCGGGTCGGACAGCATGCTGCCTATCCCTTGACAGCTCCCAGCATTATACCTTTTTCAAAATATCTCTGCATGAAAGGGTATACGCAGAGTATCGGTATGATCGTGACCATTGATATCGTATACTTGATGACCTTGCCGTTAAGCGCCGATTCCAATATGGACTGACTGATGCCGGAGGTCGATCCCGCACTCATGAGTGCCGCCAGGTTGCTGGTGGTATTCAGGTAAATGTAGAGCCTGTGCTGCAGCGTGTAGTACTGCGGAGCGGACTGCATGAGTATCAGCGAATCCTGAAACGAATTCCACTGTCCCACGGCTCCAAAGATCGCTATGGTGGCCAGTATCGGCTTGGACAGCGGCCAGATCACCCTGCCGAATATCTGCAGTGACGTGGCTCCATCCAGCTTGGCGCTCTCCTGGAGTTCCAGGGGAATGGATGACTCTATGTAGGTCTTGACCAGGATGATGTTGTAGGGCGCCACTATGCCGGGAATCACGTATGCGAGGAAATTATTGGTCAGTCCGAGCATGGCCATGTTGAGGAACCACGGAATGATGCCGGCATTGAAATACATCGTGACCACTATGAACCGGTACCAGAAAGAGCGTCCCCACATCTCCTGCCGGGTAACCAGATATCCCACCAGGGCGCTGGCCCCAACCATCAGTGCGGTGCCAAGCACGGTCCTGGCAAAGGTCACTCCGATGGACCTGAACAGGTCATTGACCTGCAGTATGCGGACGTAATTGTCCAGGTTAAGCCCCCGGGGAATGAAGTTGATCAGACCCCTCTGAACCAGGGAGTTATCCGATATTGTATTGATAAAAAGATAGTAAAACGGAAAGATGCATATGATGGTGAATGCCGCAAACACCGCATAATTGATCACGTTGAACACGTAATCAGACGGCTTGAGGCGTATCGCGGACTTGTGCGTCCTGTAATACTGTCTCTCGACCCTCGCATCTATTTTTTCCTGTTTTGTTTTGGCCATTTCATACCTCCGTCAAATGATGGTTTCGCCCCTCAGCCTCTTGGACACGTTGTTGGCCAGGAACAACAGCACGACGCTGACCACGCTCTTGAGCATTCCGACCGCCGTCGAGAAGGGGATCGAACCGTTCACGATGCCCATCTTGTATACGTACAGATCCAGTACCTGGATGGCATTGGTGTTGGACGTGTTCTCAAACACGAGGTACTGGTCAAGTCCGTTGTTAAGCGCTCCTGCCACTGCCATCAGGAAAAGCACGAAGAACGTGGGCATCAGGCCCGGCACCGTCACGTGCCACATCCTCTGGAACCGTCCGGCGCCGTCCACCGTGGCTGCCTCATACAGGGTCTGGTCTATGCCGGAGATGCCCGCTATGTATATGATGGCGCTCCAGCCGAGGCCCTTCCACATGCCCCACAGCAGCATCTTGAGCCATGTATGCGAACCGTCCATCAGGAAGTTCCTGCCCTGACTCCATGCTCCCACGTTCATCATCAGGGAGCTGATGAATCCGTCCGTGGAAAAGATGCAGAAGGCGATGGCAAAAACCAACACCCAGGATATGAAGTTGGGGATCGTGGTGAAGGTCTGGACGAATCTCCTGAACCTGGTGTTCTTGATCTCCGAAAGAAAGATCGCAAATGCCATGGGACACCATGAAGTCAGCAATCCCAGTCCCGACATGGCCAAAGTGTTCTTAAGCACCCTGACTATGTCGCTGCGGGTCTGCTTGTTGCGCACCAGCATGGCGAACCATTTGAAGCCGACGAACTTGTCCATGGACAGGGTGTCGCCCGACTTGTAATCAAAGAAAGCGTACCTGAGTCCCCACAGGGGCAGGTATGAGAAAACGAACGTCAGTATGATGAAGGGCAAAAGCAGAAGGAAAAGCCTGTACTTCTCCTCCATGAAGAATTTCTCGCCCTTCGCGGGTCTCTCGCACAGGATGAGCTCCGCGATGGAAACCGCCGTCATCAGGACAAAGAGAACCAGCAATAGCATATACGATCCGGGCAGGATGGGCCCCACCTTGTCCGGCTTGGAAGTGGCGGATATCTGAACGTATGCGGACCGTATGCCCAGCATGCTGACGGCGCCCAACACGCCGCCGGCCAGGCTCATGAGGTTGGCAATCAGCCTGCACCTGCGATTGCCAAGCGACAGGCAGGCTCCTGCAGCCGCAGCCAGGATGCCTAAGTCTATCCCGACGGCAGACCACCTGACAAGTTTCATGGTGCTCTCCAGTATCCAGCCCTTGTTAAACGCACGCCCCATGTTTTCCGTAAGGCGGCCATACGATATGGCCGCAGTGAGCAGTGACGTGCTCTTGTTGATCAGGCTGCTTATCCTGGCAGGATTAAGTGCAGGCAAAAACAGAAGGACAAACAACAAAAGCGCCAAGAACCTATAGGGATAATAAACCCTATCGCCGGTCTTTTCCCTTGACAAAAAACCACCTCCAATCTCACCGGCGTCACCCGGTCTGGCAAAAACCGGTCATGACGCCGTCCTTTTTCATATGCTTCGACGTTAATTTTACTATACTTCCTTGGGCGCGGCAAACTTTTTGATTCCGATCAGGACTCCGACCATCATCAGTATGCCCACCGGCAGGCTCACGATCCAGTTGCGCACGAAACCCGCGATTATATATGCCACGAACGATACGCCTGCTGCCGTCAGGGCATAGGGCAGCTGCGTCGATACGTGATTGATGTGATTGCACTGAGCGCCGGCACTGGCCATGATTGTCGTGTCGGAGATCGGCGAGCAGTGATCGCCGCAGACGGCGCCTGCCATGCAGGCCGAAATGGCGATTATCATCAGCTCATTGTTAAGATCCGCGCCGAAGACGTTGACGACGATCGGGATCAGTATGCCGAAGGTGCCCCATGACGTACCGGTAGCAAATGCCAGGAACGTGCCTACCAGGAATACAAATGCCGGCAGGAAGCTCATGATCGCACGGTTGTCGGCGATGTTCTCCACCAGACCGGCCACGTAGGTGGCAGCTCCGAGCGAATCGGTCATGGCCTTAAGCGTCCACGCAAACGTAAGGATCAGGATCGCGGGCACCATGCTCTTGAAGCCCTCGGGGATCGCGTTCATGCATTCCGAGAAGCCCAGCACCCCGGTGCACAGGAAAAAGATGATCGTGATCAGCAGCGCCATGACGGAACCATATACCAGTCCGACAGAAGCATCAGAGTTTGAAAATGCAGTGATGAAATCTTCTCCTTCAAAGAATCCGCCCGTATAGATCATGCCGATGACGCAGCACGTGATCAGCAGCACGATCGGAAGCACGAGATGGATCACCTTGCCCCTGGGAGAGATCGGAGGATTCGGCTGATCCTCCGCGCCGGTGATGCTGGGTTCGGGCAGTTTGTCATTAATCTTGTCCAGCAGTTCTGACTTGAATGCTTCCTGCTCGGCCCTTCTCATCGGGCCGTAATCATATTTGGCAAAGGTCAGCGTGAACATCATCGCCAGTGTAAGGAACGCGTAGAAATTATAAGGTATCGCCCTCACGAAAAGGGTAAGGCCGTTTGCTCCGTCCACGAATCCGGTGACCGCGGCAGCCCATGACGAGATCGGCGCGATGATGCAGACCGGTGCGGCGGTGGCGTCTATCAGGTAAGCCAGCTTTTCCCTGGAGATCCTGTGCTTGTCAGTAAGGGGCCTCATGACCGAGCCTACGGTAAGGCAGTTGAAATAGTCATCAATGAAGATCAGTACGCCAAGGATGATCGTGGCAACCTGTGCGCCCACCTTGGTCTTGACGTGCTCAACGCTCCACCGTCCGAAGGCAGCCGAGCCGCCAGCGCGGTTCATCAGCATGACCATGCTGCCCAGGACCACCAGGAAAATGAGGATTCCGACGTTCCATCCGTCGGACAGTTGCGCGATCATGCCATCCACGAATACGTGCTCCATCGTGCCGGTAAAGCTAAATCCGGAGTAGAGCAGGCCTCCGCACACGATGCCGATGAAAAGAGATGAATACACCTCTTTGGTGATCAGCGCCAGCGCGATCGCGATTATCGGCGGAAGAAGTGCCCAAAAACTCTCCTTTGGCTCCACCCCGCATCCGACTATAAGTATTCCTGACACCACATAGAACGCGACCAGAGCCAATCCGGCTATAATCAGTTTTTTCTTCTTAATACTGTCTAACATTGCTCCACCACCACTTATTTATTTTGTTTTGGGGAAGCCTGTGATTTCCTTTCCTCGGCAAACTTTTCGCTTTGCGTCCCCGACAAATCCTCATCGTTACAACGCACCTATATAGATTACCTTTTATCCTCCTTAGATGCAACAAATCTTTAAAAATATCTGACTAAGAAAACGCTGATCAAAGCGTTTTCCTGGCCGGATTTTCGCTGCGAAGCAGCAATTTCCCTTGAAAATCCGTGCCATCCCCCGGAGGGTTTTAAGGAAAGACTGATTAACTGTATAAGTCTCCCCGGCGATAGGGTGACTTGAATAAGGTGAAAAAGGTTGAGGTGAAAAAGGGTGGCGATAAAAATGCCTTTTGTGTATAATCGAAGTGTGCAAAGGAACAGTGAAAAAAAATCGGAGATACATAGATGATAGTTGCAGATAAGTGGAAGGATTACGAGGTGCTCGACTGCTCGGGCGGGGAGAAGCTTGAGCGTTGGGGAAATTATATTCTGGTGCGTCCGGATCCGCAGGTAATATGGGATTCGGGATACGACCATCCGGCGTGGAAGAAGAAAAACGCGCATTACCACCGCAGTAGAAAAGGCGGCGGCGAGTGGGAATTTATCAATCTGCCCGAGCAGTGGACGATAA
>CALGGH010000192.1 GCA_937916415.1 uncultured Lachnospiraceae bacterium | reverse complement strand
ACATGGAAATTCAGACAAGCAGATTAGGAAGTTATTTGTTTACAGTGCCTAAGTCTATTTGATCTTCGCCGCGTCGACTCCGGACTCCGCCAAGAGCCGGGTGATGGTCTCCCTGTCCGACTTCTTCTTCGCCGATATCTTATAGACCGCGTTCGCATTGACGTCCCCAAATGCGTCCGTTCCGATCATCTCAAGCTCCGTCGGTGAGGCAGATTGTATGGTTATGGTCCTAAGCGACGTGCAGCCCTTAAAGGCATCGTTGGCGATGAAACTAACCGTCTTGGGAAGGGTGATCTTTTTGATCGAGGTACAGCCTTTAAAAGCACTGAAGAATATGTTCTTCGTTCCCTTCATGGTGACGGAAGTAAGGGCGGTGCATCCCACGAAGGCGTCGGATCCGATCTCATAGACCTCCTTGCCGATCACGACCTTAGCAAGCTTCTTATGGTATGCAAAGGCTCCGTCCTCCACCGAGAGCACCCTGAGCTTCGCTCCGCGGTAGACCACGGTATCCGGCACGGTAAGCTTCTTTATGTCCTTATCGGTCGATCCCGTAAGCAGGACTAAGTTTACTTCCGGATCAAGTATCTCATACTTAAGTCCTGCCTTGCTCACAAAGTCAGAGGACTCCGACAGAAGCTGTGTTCCGAGTTTTATGACGGCCGCGTCGCCCTTAAAGGCATATTTAAACGTCGCCGTGTCGGGAACTCCCGTAAAGGCATCCTCTCCCACCTTCAGATCAGGTGAAGCGATCGTGACTTTATTCAGCTTAACGCATCCGGAGTAGGCTTCCGTGCCGAGGGACTTCACCGCTGCAGGGATCGAAGCGGTCTTTAATGATACGTCTCCGGCAAACGCCCTCTCTCCGATGGCCGTGACCGTCCCGGGGATGGTGACCCCGGTCAGTTTCGTGTTATTCTCAAAGGCACTGTCCGCTATGCCGGTGACGGCATATTTGCGTCCCTTCCGGGTCATCTGCGCCGGAATTGACATTGACTTCAGCTTCGCAGCAGCATCATCGGTCAGTCCCATAACCGTCAGCGTTCCGTCAGCCTTGGAATCTATCTGATATATGATGCCCTTTTTATCCGTAAACTGCTCTGACTCATCCGTCAGCATTCCGGTCAGTTCATCCCTGACGGCTGCATCTTTGATGGTCAGCTGATATATCGCATCCTGCGGCACTCCGGTAAATACGTCCTTGCCTAAGCTATCTCCCGTCAGCTTTTCGGATCTGATAGTGATCTTATTTAATCCGGTACATCCGTAGAAGGCTCTGTCCCCGATATATGTGACAGCTGCAGGGATCATCAGTGCCTTAATGGCGGAGCAGCCATAAAATGCCTCCGCATTTATACGCTCAAGCTTACCGGGCAACGTAATCGCTGACAATGCGGCACAGTTCCTAAACACACCCTCTCCGATATCAACAAGTCCGCTGCCAAGGGTCACCTTCGTCAGATTCTCACACCCCTCGAATGCTCCGCTGCCGATCATCGTCACTTTCTTTCCGATGCTCACCTTCTTCAGCTTGTTGTCCTTATTGAAGGAATACGCGTCTATGCGCGTTACTTCATATTTCCTGCCGTCGATTCCGACCGTGGCCGGGATGGTCAGCGTCGTCATGGTCTTACCGTCCTCCACGCCGCATGCGGCCACTTCGTTCTGACTGAGGATGCGGTAGCGTATGCCGCCTGCGACTACGGAATCGGTCGACTCAATTCTCTCGCCTTTGTCAACCACTTCGACGTCCAGCGCAAAGGTTCTGATGGCAGCCGCCGGCAGGGAATGGAACCCATCCTTCGTAATGGATCCCTCATCGCTCATGACCTGGAATTCGTCACCGTCGATCACCGAGGTGTAAATACCGGCGTCATTTTCAGCCGTATATGTATGCACGTCCGGATATACGTAGACCTTTAGCCTGCCTCTGCCGTTCCTCAAGGCATGGAACATGCCATCTGTACCTATTCCCAGATTGTCACCGTCATATTCGTAAATGCAAATCAGACCTTCCGTTCCGGTGGATGTCTCTATTGTTTTGCCATCCTCATCCACCGCTGCCTGTGCGCCTCTTCCGGGTGAATTGGTGAGGATCTCTGTCTGGAGATCCACGATCTCGCCGATTTCCAACGTGATCGCGCCGTTGCCGCTGCTTACAACATCTCCCGTAAGATACCCGTCATCATCATTAGCGGCTCTGACCGCATCCACTTGAACCCCGGTCACGTATCCCAGAGTTTCAAGCTCCTCTGAAGAAATTGACCGTGTGATGAAACTACGCTCCGCACCGTCATCACCGCCTGATCCTGCATCAAGTACCGGGATCCTGTATCTGCCGATCCTGCCGGTATAAACCGCATAGAGCTGCAGTTCCTCCGCGATGAAGTCCGGATTCTCCCATTCCCGGCTCTCAGCCGTGCCGGCACTGACTGACGTATCCGCGATCAATGTGAAATCATCATCGGAGGTCTCAAGCTCCACTAACCTTTTGCCGTCCTCATCCTCTTCGCCAAACTCATAGCTCTCTCCCGGCATAAGCGAGGGATACTTAAGCTGCAGCAGGGTCTTATCCTGCGAACCTCTCTCCGCCACGATGCGGATCACACCGGCATCCGCACGCGCCGATCCATCATTGACGACTATGCCCGACACGTTATAGACGTTGCGCGTGCCCGAGTCGCTGATGCTGATATCCCGTATGGCGACGTCAGGGGTGAGTGCATCGGTGATGGTGACGTAGCCCAGTTCATTGCCCTCCGCATCCGCAAGCGTGATCTTGACCAGAGCCTCTTCGGCATCCTCTGCAAGGGGCAGAGAACCGGTTACAACGTACGTCTCGCCTCCACCTATGCGGTCTATGCTGATCCCTTCCGTGGCGGATATCGTCTCTCCCTCGCCGTCCTCAGTCTCTGAGGGTACGTACCGGTACAAAGTACAGCTGCCGCCGCTGCTAACGGCCGTCACCCTCGCTCCATTCAGTTCATTGAAGCTGTAATTACGAATCTCAAATGAGAAAGAAGCATTCCCGCCCGCTTCCGCATCCAGGAAGCCGGCATTCTCAATTCTGGCGGCGCCGCTCGCGCTGACCCCGAATTTTACGGCTGTGGCTCCGGCATCATCCCAGATCGCGTAGGGCACAAAGGTTGCCTCATCGTAATCGTCAAAGATTTCCCTGGCCTCCGATGCCGTGATCATGCGGGAGGGGATCATGCTTGCCAGACCCAGAAGCTCCCCGTCCATCACGCCAAATGCCACGTCGTCATATCTTTCGCCATAGTGGCTCGTGATCTGTACAGGGGGCGTCGTCTCTGAGAGATGACCGTCTGCGGCATTCGTCTTTACGCCCCACATCTGGATATCCTTTAAGCCGTCCTTCAGGCTCTCCGGCCTGTCATCCACCTCCTGCGGCCAAAGGACATAGATATACGTGCCGTCGGTCTCCGCGTCGAAAGCACTGATGGCTCCGGCTGCCAGGCTCTCCGAGGACGAAGCGTTCCTGCCTGACACAAGCGCAGACGGCGCATCGTACACAGCGGTCATACCCTCGGAATAGGGAGTCTTGTCGATATACCGGTAAGAGATCTCTCCTGCCTTTCCTTCCTTTACCAGTGCGGATTCATTTTGAACAAGCGTTCCGACGTTCATTGCCACCACGTCGCCGTCTCTAAGCCACATAAGATAGAGTGCGTCTCCCGCGCTGACGAATTTCGGACTGCCGTTTTCCGGGCGGGCGGCGCCCGACGCATCCGGGTTCACGTTTACGCCCGTGAGATAAATCGGATCCGCAAAGGTGCCTGCCTCGAAGTCATAGGTCGTCAGGTAGAGCTCCCTGTCGGTAAGGGTACTCAGATCGCCGTCAACGTCGACCGTATACGCCAGGACGCCGATATTCTCTCCGCCTGTCGAATACGACGCCGCGGCACCCTCGAGAAGCATTCCCGTCCCGGGGTTATCCAGCTTTACAGCCGTCACGCCGCTGCCGCCCTCGCGGTAGTATCCGGTCTCATCCAGATCCTCATAAAGTACTGCTTCGGGAAGATATCCGGTATAAAATTTCTGTCCGTACACATTGGCGTTATACACCGCCAGCAATTCCTCTGCCGCGTCGCCTCCGATGGCCGAAAGCCCGGGCATGCTGCTTAAGGTCTCGTCTGCATCCTCCCATTCACCCTTCGCCGGGTCATAGGTTCTGTACGCGATAAGTGAGCTCTTCGGATAGAGCATGTCTCCTACTGTCTGCCCGCTTCCCGAACTTCCGTATTCTCTCTTCTCATAGACCGTAACTAAACTGTCCCCGTTCGTGAAAACGCCGATGACGCGGTCTGCGGAGAAATCGCTGATCTTAATGCCTGCGCCTGAAGCTGCGGCGTCCTCATTCCCGGTGGTCCCTGTGATCTCCAGAACGTCGTCATCCAGTTTTCCATTGCTGTCCACAAATCTCCCGCGCAGGTCAAGGGCATTCTGCCTCTCTATCTTATCCGTCGTATCCTTGTAGTCTGCGTTCACCGAGGACCATACGGCCAAAGCACCCTTATCTCCCAGCGAGTAAATATGCGGATACTGGTCGAGGGTTCCATCGTCCTGAAGAATCACGGGTTCGCTCCAGTCCGATCCATCAAAGCAGGTATAATAAGCCGCCCTGGAATTATCCTTATCCTTCGTCCTGCCCTGCGGGACGTTCAGGAATACCGCGGCGAATCTTCCATTTCCGAGGGACACCATGTCAAAGCCCGGATCCGGCGCGATCCTGCTCGTGAGCACGCCCTCGAAGTATGCTTCGATCCCGCCGTAGTCTATGGCACCGAGCGCCTCTATCTCCTGCGTCAAACCACCCCCGGCGATGTCCTTCCATCCGCCATTCCAGTCGTCTTCACCTTCCATGTAACTCACGTCCTCAGCCTGCAGTACGTCGATGGACCGATACAGATAATTCCTCTCAGAGCCTGCGGATAGCGCGTTCAATACACCATCGGCATACCTGCCTTCTTTTAAGCTGCTCTCACCCGCAGAATAAACGCCGTTGGAAAGGGACGACCTGTCGGAATAATGAAGGACCGATACCTCGATGGAGGCACTGAGGGCGCACGCTCCTGAGCCGGCCTCCAGGGAGCCGTAGGTCAGGTCATACTCCGCCCTGCCATCCACCTCCACACGCACCATATCGCCCAGGATTCCCGCGCAGCTCGTAAGGGATATGGAGGGGGTCAGCTTCAGGCTCCCATAGCTGTTAAGCGCGGCCTCGCCTTTCTTTGCTGCGCTTAAGATATCGAAGCTGTCCTTGTTTTCGTCCGTAATATAATAACGCCTCGCCTTCCGCTCCTCATCCGTCAGATCCTGTCTCTCCTCCACCACGAAGGTTGTCCTGCCGCCCGCGTCCAGCCGCATGCCGACGCCGACGGTCAGTCCGAGCTTCGTCTCATAATCGATCGTGGCGCCGGAATCCGCATCCACGGACGCCATGCAGAGCATGTCCTTGAAATACCATCTGCCGTCATCATCGTCACGGCCGAAGGTCATGAGCAGGCTATAGCCCAGATCCATGGGAAGGTTTTCGCTGAATGCGGCCTCCCCCTTATACGCATTCTGAATTGCCGCGAGCTTTTCATCCAATTTATTCTGTGCCTTTATGGCGGCGGCATTCCCGGCTTCCCCCGCTTCATCCTGCGCCATGGCGGCAGCACGGGCCAGCTCAAAAAGCTCCGCCTTCTCACCGCCTGCGCTTAAGACTTCCTTGCCAAGCCCAATGCGCACTACCCGGTCGTCGCCGTCCATATAGACGTCGCTTAAATGATCGGCGATAGCATCAAAATCTCCGCTCCAGTCAAGGGTAATCGCCTGATCCGTAAACCCGATCAAACCCTCCTCTGCGTTCGCAACACCCAATGCCTTTAAGCCGCTGCCTGCGCTCGCAAGTGTGGTGACGATCCGCAGTGTGCCGACGCTGTCCGCCACTTTGATCCCGGCATCCCGGGAAAGCAGGGCGCGATCCCCCACATAAAAGGCAACCCTCGCCGTGGCACCAGCACCGATGCCATTTTTCCTCGGGTTAAAATCAAAGGTGAACAGGCCGCTGTGACTTGCATCCTCAGTTCCCGTGATGGTCGCCGTCGTTTTATCCGTGTTGGTAAAGGTGAGAACGCCCTTCGCAAGAACCTCGCTTCCCCTATGGGCGCTCATCTGCAGGCGAAAGTTCCGGTCGCCGCTGGGGAGGGCGAAGTATCCGCCGGAGGAGGCAAGCATCGCATCCGAGGTATCCACCGTCACATATTCCTTGCCGCTGCCGCCCTTTTTCTCCTGCTCCACCAGGAGCTTTACGTCCGTGACATTCACTTCGGCACTGGCATCAACAATGACCTCCCCCCGCTTGCTGGGGTTCTGCGAGTAGACCACGCCGATGGTGCCAGCCTCGCTCTCGCCCGTAAAGGTCACGTTGTAACTGTACAGGTCGTAGTACTGGAACCTGTCGTTGCTTTCAAGCTCATAATATCCGTCCGCATCCGTCTTCACCTCCTGTCCGGCCTTAAAGCCGCTGGCAAATGCGGTGATGCCCCCCAGCCCCTTCTGCACCTTCTTCCCGGACAAAAGCAGCCGGTCGCTAAGGAGCAGACGCCCTTTAAGCGACAGGGGCTTCACCTCCTTACCCACGTAGGTATCCTTGACGAAATTATAATAAACCTTATTCTTCACCGGCAGTTTGGGAATGAACCTGAACTGATCCCCGAAGGTACTGCTGAATGACGCGTAGCCGGGAAGCTTCGCATCCTCCACTCCGTCGCCGTCCGTGTCCAGGGTTCCGTCCACCCAGTAAGCATGGAAACCGGACTTCGACGTGGCGCCGAAGAAGTAGGGTTCAAACAGGTGGATATTGTCGATGGTAAAGGTTGTGCCGGCAGCCTTCGTCTGGTTATAATTGGGATCATTCTCCGCTCCGGGACCCTGAATATAGGTCAGCTTGCCGTCCGCCCCCTCGTTCACGGACCGGGGACTGGGCGCCATGGTGATGGAACCGGCAGGAACGTCAGCATAGTGGGTCACGACGCGGCAGTAATCTCTTGTACCCCAATTTGTATAATTAGCGTTCGTATACATCTGTCCCCTGTAATTGACCGCCGCGGCAAGGGTGATACCCTCCGTCGAGTCGGTGGCGGTACTGCGGGTGGCCCACCTTGTCCAGCTTTTTGTTTTGTTGTACATTGCCCCATTCGGTGACTGCAGCACCATACTGGAGATATTGTAACCGGGCTTGGACTTTGCGCTCACCCGGATCGTATCCAGCTTCGTGGCACTTAACTGATAGCCGCTCGTAAAGCCATCATAGACGCCCTTTACGTCCGCCTGCCCGTCAACGGTGCCCTCATCGTTTACGAACTCCACGGTCTGCCCCTTTGGCTCATAGACGGGCACCAGGGTAAAGGTGCCGTCGGAGGATCGGTAATCCTTGTACTTGTTTAGGAAATTGACATCAAATGTAAAGCTGTCGGAGGTCGTGATAAAGCCGCTCAGGGAGTTTTCAGCCCCCGGTTTGGCCAGCTTGAAGCCCTTGAAATTAAGGGTTCCCTCATCAGCCGCCACGCCCTGGGAATTGGTGCCGCCTCCATCCCAGACGGAGGCACTGACAGTCTGTCCGATATCAAAGTTCTTTTCTTCAACATGCTGTCCGTCTTCCTCCGTGAAATAAGGCCTGGGGTACTCCATAAGCTTTCCATTCTCATATTTTCCCTCGCCGGTATGGATTTTTTCACGGTATTCTCCCATGTGGTCGTAATTGGAATTAATTTTGCAACGATAAACACCATAGCCGACAGTTACCTTCTGCAATCTGACCCAAACCTTTGAATCAGGCATATCAATGCCTTTCATCAATCCGACAATACTCGCCTCAGCGCAGCCAAAGCAGCCGCCATTTTCACATCTGAAAACAAGAGTACGATTCATATCGTCATCATAGCCCCTGGCAAAGTGGATACATGGTGCAATCTCCTGATCAGTAGCTGAATCAACCAGATAGGTAAACACTTCTTTTTTCCAATATGATTGTGTTGTACGGGTCTGAGGATTCCATACACTATAGCCCCCTCCCAGATCAAGATTCACTTTCAGGTATTCCGCTCCACGAAGATCGATATTATCCAGCAAACGCACACGGGTTCCATTGCCGCCTACCCCATATCCCCACTTGTTGTAAATGGTCACCTCCTTATATTTCATTTCTCCATCTCCCAGTGCGAAAATCTCTTCATCCTCAGTATAGATGGCATTTGAGATCTCCTCACCGGTGAGTTCACTTTGTCCGTTGTCACGCTCCGCTACCGAATCCTCGCGAGACGGATTCTCCGCCTTTGCCTGCTCTGCTTCGGTTTGCAGCGAGGCTACCGCTCCATCCATCGGCTTCGCTTCTGTGCTGAATGAAGCCTCTATGTCATCCCCTGCGTTTAGTACAGAGATTTCCGCCTGCTTCTTAGCCTTCTCAATGGTCACAAGGCAGGCGCTCTCCTCCCGCAGGGCACCACCGGTGCTCTTCACGCCGATCCAGAACCGGGATTCCCGATCCCTCCGGCCGATGATGGGTACCTCCAGGGTTTGCTCCGTCACGCCGGCGGCGAAGAAGAGCTCCTTCGCCACGGCCTCGTAATCCTCGCCTGCCACCGCGTCAATGGCCTTTGTGCCCACGGCAATGAAATCGATCTGATCGATGCCGCTCTCCCGGACGATGGTGACCACCGCCTTATCCTGATCCGGACTTACGCTCAGCGTATCCTCGCGCAGGGAATAGACGGTTTCCTCCGCCTCATCTGCATCTGCGATATTGAGATATCCGCTGTAGGCGTCGCCGATCTCCGCCCCTTCCGCGTCCTGCAACAGGAAGGCAACAACCTCGCCGGATTCCGCCTTGCCATCCTTCTTTATCTTGGATTCAATTTTAGAACGCAGTTTATTGATCTTTGATGTCGACTTACAGGCGCTTTCCGTAACAAAGCATACCAATTCATTATCATAATCAAAAAGCAGTCCGCTTGAGCACACAAAATTCATGGGATGGTCGAATATATATGCCTCATACGCTTCGGCAATGTCATCTGATGAAAGCCCGGAATCCGCATAAGTATACATTTCGACCATGTAATAATCATATCCCGAAATAACCTTTTGGCCTATAGACTTCTCGCCCATGTATGCAGAATCAAAATCGCCTTTTATAAGACTATATACATCCTTCTTGGCACTTGAAAGCTTTTTATAGTTGCGTGTAGAAGAGGTTTTCCTATAAAT
>CALGGH010000191.1 GCA_937916415.1 uncultured Lachnospiraceae bacterium | reverse complement strand
CAGGCTATGCTTCCGAAGCTGCAGGAGATGCTTCCGGTACGGCCGTGACGACGGAAGACGGGACGAACGGAGACGGCGGAGAAACCGTGCCGGAGGAAGAAATCGTCAACGAAGAACCATGGAAGGACTTCGTGATAGACCTTTCGACGGGGTATGCGGTCGACCCGGTGACGGGAGCATACGTTGATCCGGTGACGGGAGCTACCATCGGACTCGACGCTAATCTGCCCGAAACCGACATTTTGGAGAACGTTCCCGAGGAAAGCGAAGGAGCCATTGGTGACTCTCCCGATGAGGAATATTGACGCATGGATGGAAGAACCACGGCAGGCAATAGGTTTGCCAGAAGAAAGGCCGCAGAGAAAAGAAACAGGTACTTTGACTATAATCTGATCATAGTCCTGGGGTTTTTGCTGTTTTTTGGACTCGTGATGGTTTATTCTTCGAGTTCGTATGACGCATATCTGACGTTTGGGGATTCATCCTATTATTTTCACAAACAGATCAAGGCAACGCTGGCCGGCGTGGCATTCATGACGATCATGGCAGTGATTCCGTACCATTTCTGGGAAAGATTCTCGTGGGTGGCATACGGCGTCAGCATACTGTTCATCATCCTCATCATTCCTTATGGCTACGAAGCCAACGGCGCCAAGCGCTGGATCAGGATTTTTGGCGTGTCCATGCAGCCTGCTGAAGTGGCCAAGATATGCATGATCATATTCCTGGCATGCAGAATCACCAAAATGGGCAGCGAAGTGGCCACGTGGCTCGGCTTTTTCATGATCCTCGGGCTGGTGGTGCCCATTTCACTGCTGCTATGGAGCGTTACGTCCAATGCGAGCAGCGCCATAATCGTGATGGCCATAGCCGTCGTCATGCTTTTTGTCTCCACGCCGGACTACAAACGTTACTTATATGCAGCCATCGCCGTGGCGATACTGGCGGCACTGGTGGTGTGGATCCTGGTACAGAACGCGTCGGGCGCTGATCCGGGCAACCTGGGAGGATATCGAGGAGCGCGCATCCTGGCATGGCTGGATCCCGAAGCGTATGCTTCCGGCAAGGGTTTTCAGACGCTGCAGGCACTGTACGCCATAGGGTCGGGAGGCATGTTCGGCAAGGGACTCGGCGGCAGCATGCAGAAGCTGGGTTTCATTCCCGAGGCCCAGAATGACATGATCTTTTCGGTAATATGCGAAGAACTCGGCTTTTTCGGAGCGCTTGCGCTCATGCTTGGGTTCATCCTGCTGATATGGAGGCTCAAGATCATCGCTGATTCGGCGAGTGACCTGCTGGGAGCCCTGATGGTCATAGGCGTCATGGGACACGTGGCCATACAGGTGATCCTGAACATCGCCGTCGTGACCAACACGATACCTAACACGGGCATTTCGCTGCCGTTCATCAGCTACGGAGGTTCGGCCACGTTTTTCCTGATGGGCGAAATGGGCCTGTGCCTCAGCGTTGAACGCGGGATCAGACTGGGAGACTGAAAATGGGCAAAAAAAAGGTCAAACGAAGGGAAAAGCCCGTCATTTGGCCATATCTTGTGACCGTGGCCGCCGTTCTCGTGCTTGCCGCGGTCATGACTTACGTATTGAAATACTGCAAGGTTACGGCCGTGATGGTGGACGGGAACATACATTATTCCAATGATGAGATCACGGCGATGGTCATGGACGGCCATTTTGGCGACAATACGATCTACCTTTACCTGAAATACAGGGACAGGGAGATCACCGACGTGCCGTTCATTGAAACCATGACGGTGAGCATTGAGTCCCGGAACGCCATCAGGATCACCGTTTACGAAAAAAGCCTGGCCGGATACGTTGAATACATGGACAGGTACATGTATTTCGACCGCACGGGGACCGTGGTCGAAAGCTCAAACGTCAGGACGGCGGGCATTCCCCAGGTAACGGGACTCAGGTTTGACCATTGCATCCTGTATGAACCGCTGCCGGTTGAGGACCCCGAAGTCTTCGAGAGGGTGCTCGACACCACCCAGCTCATGAACAAGTATTCGCTGGAGGTTGACAGGATCAATTTCGCCAGGGACGGTTCGCTCGTACTGTTTTTTGGCGACGTAGAGGTATACATAGGAGACGACTCCTTCATAGATGAAAAGGTCATGGTCCTGCCCGACATACTGTCCAAACTGGAAGGACAATCGGGTACCATAGACCTCTCGGAATACGAAAGCGGACAAACCATAACTTTCGAAAAATCTGATTGATTATCGTCCTGATTTGTATTATTATCTTCTGTGTGTGTGAAAAAATATGATTTTGGAAATGTGTCCGTGCATTTCCGAACGGACTCCATCCCGTCAGAGGGAGGGAAGTGGGAGGATGAGACCTTGCTGCCGATAGAAATTAAATCCACAGTAGTTGATGCCGTATCCAAGATCATCGTAGTTGGTGTCGGAGGAGCAGGTAATAACGCAGTAAACCGAATGATAGACAATGGCATTGAAGGCGTTGAGTTCCTGAGCGTCAATACCGATCAGCAGGTATTGAGGTTGAATAAGGCCAAGACGCTCGCGATCGGCGAGAAACTGACCCAGGGAAAAGGCGCCGGAGGCAAGCCTGAAGTTGGAGCAAAGGCCGCGGAAGAGAGTGCCGAAGAGATCACGCAGGCCCTCAAGGGTGCCGACATGGTGTTCGTAACCTGCGGAATGGGAGGCGGCACCGGAACGGGAGCGGCTCCTTTGGTTGCCAAGATAGCCAAGGACATGGGCATCCTTACCGTTGGCGTGGTGACCAAGCCTTTTGCATTCGAGGCCAAGAGACGCATGGACAATGCCCTGGTCGGCATTGAGAACATCAAGCATAACGTTGATACGCTGATAGTCATTCCCAATGACAAGCTTCTTGAGATAGTTGACAAACGTACCACCATGCCTGAGGCACTTAAGATGGCTGATGAGGTGCTTCACCAGGCAGTACAGGGCATCACTGACCTGATCAACGTTCCGGCCGAGATGAACCTTGACTTTGCTGACATCAGGACTGTCATGGAGAACAAGGGCATCGCCCACATAGGCATCGGACAGGGCAAGGGCGACGACAAGGCGCTTGAAGCCATCAAGATGGCCGTGGAGAGCCCGCTGCTTGAGACCACGATAGAGGGTGCGACCGACATCATACTCAACGTATCCGGAGACATTTCCCTCATGGATGCAAATGATGCGGCCACCTACGTGCGCAACATCACCGGAGATGACGTAAACGTCATGTTCGGTTCCAGATATGACGAAACGATGGCTGACAGCTGCAGCATCACCATCATAGCCACGGGCATCAAGGCGGAACAGCCGCCTGTAGAGCAGTCCCAGCAGCCGATGGAGAGAGGGTTCATAACTCCTTCTTCCTGGGCTATACCTACGCCTGCCCTTCAGCGTCCCGCAGCTTCTTACGTGCAGGGTGCCATGACTCAGGCCAGGGCACAGGCTACGACCGCTGCCGGCACGTCACCCTTTGCCGCCGCTCACAGGCCGGTACAGAACGTGGCTCAGCACGCGGCTCAGCCTCAGGGTCCGGTTCAGCCCGCAGCACAGCCGCAGCATACGGCTCCGCTGCCGAGACCCACTCAGCAGGTCAAGGTGTCCAGCAACATAGACACCGCATCCATACAGATCCCTGCCTTTCTCACCGGAGAGAGGAAGAAATAGAAAGTTTGAGGTTTGATCAATGAAATGTCCATTTTGCGGCCATGAAAACACCCGAGTGATCGACTCGAGGCCGGCCGATGACGGAAGTTCCATCCGCAGACGAAGGATCTGTGATGAGTGTGATAAGAGATTTACCACTTATGAAAAGGTGGAGACCATACCTCTTATCATAATAAAGAAAGACAATAACAGGGAAGCGTATGACAGGACCAAGATAGAAGCGGGCGTCCTCAGAGCTTGCCATAAGCGCCCGATCAGCGCTGATCAGATCTCGAACCTGGTCGAGGCCGTCGAAGTGGAGATCTTTTCCAGGGAGGAAAAGGAGATTGCCTCCAGCGTCATTGGAGAGCTGATCATGGATAAGCTCAAGGACCTGGATGCCGTTGCTTACGTCAGGTTTTCATCTGTTTATCGTGAATTCAAGGACGTTAACACCTTCATGGACGAACTGAAAAAAGTTCTTGAATAATTTTTTATCCGGACTGTTAAGTTTTGACTGTTTGTGCCGATATATAACATGACAGCTAGTATTTGACAGAGGTATGAACATGGCTCTTGGAATGAATTTAGATTATTCAAACTTCATAAGCAGCTATCGTGCGCAGCAGATACCCAGGGTTGACGTTGCCGCGCCTGCGGTTGAGGAATCCAAGAAACAGGATGTTTCCGCACGGGCAGAAGAGGGGAAGGCCGTTCGACCCGAACAGCCCGCGGCTCCGCGTGCTCCCAGGACTGCTGATCTCGAAGACGTCTCCATCACTTTTAATAAAAAGGACGACTTTGGGACCATTGGCAGGGATGCCGACATTGCCAGGCTTGACATGGATAAGGTCGTATCGGATTCCAAGAGGGATAGCATTCTTTCGGGATATCGTACCTTCATGGGTCCCACGCCCGAGCAGATGGTAGCTGAGTACGAAGACGGTCTTGTGATACCTAAGTGATTAATTGAACGTTCGCCCGCAGTCCTGATGGATTGCGGGCTTTTTTGTGCAGGGGAGGGATTGCTGACGTGTGGAACCTGATACCTACCGCCTATCTGGATTCAACGTATGACATTGACTTTGAGGAACTGTATTCCCGCGGGTTCAGGGGGATCCTGTTTGACATAGACAATACCCTGGTCGGACATAATGCCCCTCAGGACGAGAGGTCCATAGCCCTCCTCGCCCGGCTGGGGGACATCGGTTTCAAATGCGGGGTAGTGTCGAACAACGGCTACGAAAGGGTTTCGTCATTTGCCGAGCCCGCCGGGTTATACTATGCTTATAAGGCCGGAAAGCCCCTGGGAAAGGGATACCGTGAAGTGATGGACAAGATGGGGCTTCGTCCCGAAGAGGTCCTGTGCGTCGGAGATCAGATATATACGGACGTCTGGGGTGCGAACAGGGCAGGCCTCGCCAATTATCTCGTGCGTCCGCTGGGCAGGGACATAGGGTTTCACATTTTCCTGAAGAGAATAATTGAGAAACCGATACTTTTGATCATTATTTTGATGGGGAGAAAACAAAAGAATGCATGAGCATGAGATC
>CALGGH010000190.1 GCA_937916415.1 uncultured Lachnospiraceae bacterium | reverse complement strand
CGCCATATTCAATGCCGGCGGACGTCTCGGATTCTCCGCATGGGCCGATACCATGAAGGACAGGAACACGATCTACAAGCTGATCTTCATCCTGTCGATCGCATTTACCGGACTCGTCATGATCACTCAGGGCATAAAGACCGGCTCGGGCAACACGGCGCTGGCCATTCTCGTGCTCGCGCTCGTATACGTCGTTAACGCAGGATACGGCGGGGGCTTCTCCAACGTGCCGACGCTTCTGTCCGACCATTACGGCATGGGCAGCATAAGCGCCATCCACGGCATCACCCTTTCAGCATGGGCCTTCGCGGGCCTTACCGGCAACCAGGTCGCTTCGCTGATCGTACGCAAAACAGGCGTTGAGGAGACCATCACCTACATGGAAAAGGGCGTGGAGCATACCGCCACGGTTAACCCTACGGGCTATCAGAACGTGCTGATCTTCACGATCATCCTGTACGTCATCGCTCTGTGCGCATGCCTGTTCCTGGTTAAGCCTATGACCGACAAGAAATAAGAGAAATCTGTTTTGGAACCATTCCTCTGGTTTGCAGTAAGCGGGGGAGTGGTTCTTTTTAACTAAGAAAGGGTTGTCAGGCGCATGCCGTGCCGACGGGAGCACACGTTTGACGACCGGCGTGACAAATGGGTATTTTGCTGCTCGATTAATCAAATCACATTGGGAGGGTTCATATGAAATTTGAAAACGGATGTTGGATATTTGACGAAGGCTATGCCTGTTTCCCGGCGACGCAGGTATATTACGTAAAAAGGGACGGAAACGCCCTGCTGCTCACGGTGCCCACCACGCATATCACCGGCAAGGGCGACACGCTGGGCGGCGTGAACCTGACGCTGCGCATATCGAGTCCGGCGGAGGGCATCATCAGGCTGCAGACCTGGCATCATGCGGGATCGAAAAAGAAGCTGCCCGAGTTCGAACTGCAGCTTACGGAGGAGCTGCCGCCGGACGTGGATGACACCGAGAACCTGCTTACGGTCACCAGCGGAAACATACGCCTGGAGGTGGACAAGTTCCCCTTTGCCCTCAGGTATTATAAGGCATGTGATGATGCCGGGGAACCTCATCTCAGGAGCGGAGAGGGATCCCACGCCCGCGGCTGGAAGCTCATCACCGCGTCCAAGGGACGCGACCTGGCCTGCATCAAAAAGGATTTTCGGGGCATGGCCTATGACGTGGCCGGTGATACTGCGAACACCTACATGAGACAGAATCTTTCGATCACCGTGGACGAGCACGTATACGGATGCGGCGAGCGCTTTACCGCTTTTGTGAAGAACGGCCAGACCGTCAGGATAGATCACAAGGACGGCGGCACCTCCACCGATCAGGCATACAAGAACATACCTTTTTATATTTCGGACAAGGGATACGGCGTGTTCGTGAACCATCCGGAGCCCTTTGACTTCGAGATCGGTTCCGACAGCGTGGTCAAGTGCGAATTCGCCGTCGAGGGCGGATACCTGGATTACTACGTGATGGCAGGAGAGGGCATGAAGGACGTGCTGGTTCGCTACACGGACCTGACGGGCAAGCCGACGCTCCCAGCGCCCTGGACCTACGGCCTGTGGCTGTCCACTTCGTTTACGACCAGCTATGACGAAAAGACCGTCATGAGCATGATAGACGGCATGCTGGACAGAGGCATTCCGCTGCGTACGTTTCATTTTGACTGCTGCTGGATGCGGGACTATCACTGGACCGATTTTACCTGGGATGAAAAGATATTCCCCGATCCCAAGGGCATGCTTAAGCGCATCAAGGAAAAGGGAATAAACATATGCGTCTGGATCAACCCTTATATCGCCCAGGGCAATGACATCTTTGACGAAGGCGTGGAAAAGGGATATTTCGTGCACAGGACGGGCGGCGACGTATGGCAGTGGGACATGTGGCAGCCGGGCATGGCTCTCGTGGACTTCACCAATCCCGAAGCCGTGCGCTGGTATCAGGGATTCCTGGCACGTCTGATCGACATGGGCGTGGACGCGATCAAGACTGATTTCGGCGAGAGGATCCCCGTGGACGACGTGGCTTACTTCGACGGATCCGATCCGAAGCGCATGCATAATTACTATACCTATCTGTATAACAAGGCCGTGTTTGAGATCATGGAGCAAAAGCTCGGCAAGGGCAGGGGCATGCTTTTCGCCAGGTCCGCTACCGCGGGCGGCCAGAAATTCCCGGTTCACTGGGGCGGCGACTGCTGGTCTGACTACGAATCCATGGAGGAGAGCATCCGCGGCGGACTCTCGCTGCAGATGTCGGGCTTCGGCTACTGGGCACATGACATAGGCGGCTTCGAGCAGACCTCGACTGCCGACGTTTACAAGAGATGGGTGGCATTCGGCCTGCTGTCCTCACACTCGAGGCTGCACGGGTCGTCGTCCTACAGGGTGCCCTGGCTCTATGACGAGGAAGCCGTGGACGTGGTGAGGTTCTTTACCAGGCTCAAGGCCAGGCTCATGCCGTATATTTACAAGACTGCAGTCGAGACCTCGCGTACCGGCGTGCCCACCATGAGGGCCATGATCCTGGAATTTACGGGGGACCGAAACGTGCCCTACGTGGACAAGCAGTACATGTTCGGAGACTGCCTGCTGGTGGCGCCCATTTTTAACGACGAGTCCCGTGCCGAGTTCTATCTGCCCGAGGGCACCTGGACGGAATTCTTTACCGAGAAAAAGTATGAGGGCGGCAAGTGGCATGAGGAGACCAGGGGCTATCTGGACATCCCGCTGTTCGTCCGTCCCGGGTCGGTGATCGCGATAGGCGCACGTGACGACAGGCCGGATTATGATTATGCCGACGGCGCGGAACTCAGGGTTTACGGACTTGGCGAGGGTGAGACGGCGTCAACCGTGATCTATGACGAAAACAACGAGATTGCCCTTACGGCCACGTTTACCCGCCGCGGCGGTGAGGTCGTGAGCGACGTCAAGACGGACCGTGAGTATTCCGTTCGGATCGTGGAATGAGAAAACGGACGTCATGATGCATGGGCATCCCTGCTCCGCTGCATGGGCATCGGATGGAATAAGGCGCATGCTTGCGATCCGATCATGCAACTTGGACAAGAATTACAATGTTTATGCATCGCCGTACAATTCCATAAAAAAATAATGACGTTATACTTATATTCAGTTTCAGATGGTGCAGATCCTTACGCCATCCATAATAATGAAGCATGGGAGGGAACAGACATGACAAGAAATTACTTTGACATGAAAGACAGCGTAGCGATAGTGACCGGCGCTTCCAGCGGGCTGGGAGTTCAGATGGCCAAGGCACTGGCTAATCAGGGCGCGACAATCGTGTGCATGGCCAGGAGACAGAACCTGATAGACGAGGTTGCCGCTGAAATACGTGAGACTTACGACGTCAACGCCATCGGCATCAGGTGTGACATCACCGATACGGAGAGCGTCAATGCGGCAGTGGATCAGGTGCTTGAGAAATACGGCAGGATAGACGTGCTGGTCAACAACGCCGGCACCGGAGCAGTTGCTCCTGCCGAGGACATCACCGATGAGCAGTTTGAGAATGAATTCAACATTGACCTCTTTGGCAGCTTCAAGGTGACCAGGGCGGTGGCCAGGAAGGCCATGATCCCCGCCGGGTACGGACGCGTGATCAACATCGCATCCATGTACGGACTGGTTGGCAACAAGGTAGCTCCCGCGTCTCCTTACCACGCAGCCAAGGGCGGCGTGGTAAACCTGACCAGGGCGCTTGCCGCAGAGTGGGGCAAGTACGGCATCACCGTTAACGCGATCTGCCCCGGATATTTCTACACGCCCCTTACGCAGGAAACCCTCGACAGCGAATTTTTCCAGGCCAATGCCAGGACCATGATCCCCATGGAAAGGTATGGCAACGAGGGAGAGCTGGATACGGCCGCGATCTTTTTGGCATCACCTTCCACGACCTACGTGACCGGAGCCGTGCTGCCGGTTGACGGCGGATACACCGCGATGTAAGGAATTGTAGCGAATTAACCTGAGCATTCCCTACGTGACGTAAAAGCATTCCCTACGCGACGTAAAAGCATTCCCTACGCGACGTAAAAGCATTCCCTACGTGACGTAAATGCTTTGACCTTTAGACCCGGTTGGCATATTATTCATAGTGTAGCATTTTAAGTAAAGAAGTCATTGAAACGCTACACTGGCATGAGGATCGAACGCAGTCCAAAAACTGAATCAGGTAACAATCGTCTTGACACGGTGATGTCCGGCTGTACGCCGTACGTGCGCGGTGACCTTACCGTGTCAAGTGCGTCTGCGTCATATTATCAGTTCGTTGGTGAGAATTCGATCCTGCCCTTTAGTGACCTGCTCGATCCCGGGAGGTTCCCTTGGAGCGTTTCTAAAGGACTGAGCGCAGCATCTTACGGATCATGATGATCCGTAAAGCACTGACCGGTCAGTCTGCGATCAATTGTCGGACGGCTGCATGGCATCCGAAGCATCGATCTTGGACTGTGCCACGAGCTTGCGTGGCGACAGGCTGTATTCTTTTTTGAAGGCCCTGTAAAAACTCGAATAATCATCGAACCCGTAGGAACTGTAGACCTGCGAGATCGGCTCCCCTCCCATGATGGCCTCATGGCAGAGCTGGAGCCTTTTTTTGGCGACGTACTGATGTATGGATATGCCGATGTTGTCCTTGAATACGTGGGAAATGTAATACTTGCTCAGGAAAAAGTGATCGGCTATGTTGTCCAGCGAAAGATTTCCGTCGATGTTGTGCTCGATGTAATCACAGATGTTCTGATATAGAGCGTCCTTGGTGACCTTGCGGGGAGAGAACTGCTCGCTGGCCAGACGGTTGATCGAAAGGACCAGGTCGGCAACGCTGATCCGCAGCTGCATGCTGCGGCCGAAGCGGTCACCCTTGTCTTCTTCGACTATAAAAAATAGCTTGGACAGAATGGAATTAAAGGAGATCCTGTCGGTGTGGATCACGTGGCGGTCATCATTCTGAGCGGCATCGATGACGTAGCCGTAGTCACGGCTCATGGCCAGGAGCTTGCCGTAGAATGAGGCACTGAGCCAGAGGTCAAACCTGCGATAGGGAATCTCGAAGTCATGAACGAAAATGCCGTGGGAGGTCTTGGGAGGCACGATCAGGATGTCACCGTAATTAAGCATGTAGTGATCCTTCTTTACCTGTGCCTCCGCATGACCCTCCAAAAAGAAATAGAATTCGTAGTAGGGATGGGAATGCAGTCCCGTTCTTTTGTTCTGGTTGTTGTCCTGGTAGTAGTAGAGCTCGAAGTCATCGGACCCCATGTATTGTCTGTCATCATAATTGGAAGTAAGTTTTTCTCTCATGCCAACCGTCCATGACCGGGCTCATCCGGCTGCCAAACCATTACCGGTACGCAACGTCAATCCTTAACGATGATGTCCTCGTTCTCTTCCTCGGCCGCAAACCTGGACTCATCCAGGTTGCCGGGATCCTGACCGATGTAGGCTGAGATTCCGCCGTCGATGTAGATGACCTGTCCGTTGATGAAGTCCGAAGCGGGCGCTGCGAGGAAAACGGCGAGTCCCATCAGGTCCTCGGTGTGTCCCCAGCGCTGAGCGGGAGTCTTGGAACGGATGAAGCGGTCAAAAGGATTCATGGATCCGTCCTCGCCCCTTGCGCGCAGCGGAGCCGTCTGAGGGGTGGCTATGTAGCCGGGACCTATGGCGTTGCACTGGATGTTGTACTGACCGTACTCGGAGCAGATGTTCCTGGTCAGCATCTTGAGTCCGCCCTTGGCTGCGGCATAAGCGGATACGGTCTCGCGCCCGAACTCACTCATCATGGAGCAGGCGTTGATGATCTTGCCGCTCTTCTGTTCCATCATGTGAGGAAGGACTGCCTTGGAGCAGATGAAGGGACCGGTAAGGTCGATGTCGATGACGAGCTGCCAGTCCTTGAGCTCCATCTCGACCATGGGGATCCTCTTGATGATGCCTGCGTTGTTTACCAGAATGTCGATGGGGCCGACGTTCTTTTCAACGTCTTTCACAAATTGCCGTACCTGATCTTCCTTGGTGACGTCGCAGATGGCGCCGTATGCATCGATGCCGGCTTTCTTATATTCTTCCATGCCGCGTTCGTAGTGCTCGGGATTGACGTCGTTGAAGACCACCTTTGCTCCTGCCTCGGCATACGCCTTTGCGTAAGCAAAACCGAGTCCGTATGATGCTCCGGTCACCCATGCAACCTTGCCATCAAGCCTGAAACTGTCCAAGATTCCTGACATAATTTACACCTCCGTATTAATGAATGTCTTGGTTGATACGCTGGTTTCGTGACGTTGCTTACCTTATATATTCGGATAACATTGTACCTTGGTTTGTTCAAATTGAATAGATTAAGTCAGCAACCATGATTCATCATAATCACATTTACCAAAAAGAATCAAAGGAAAATGCAAGTTAAAGCAATTTTTGCAAAGTCTGAAACAAGTTTACCACTATATTAAATCGGGCATTCGCTTTATAATCCGTTATAGTGGCACAGATTTCAAGGGAAGTCTGTTAATTTTAGGAGGGAAAACGAATGAAAAAGAAATTGCTTGCAATCCTTTTGTCATCTGCAATGGCAGTATCTCTTGCAGCCTGTGGATCCGGCTCGGATTCCGGTTCATCCGATGCGCCTGCGGCAAGTGACAGCAGTGATTCAACGACCACGGAAGCAGCAGCTGACACCGCTTCTGATGCAGGCTCATCCGAAGCTGCAGCAGAGACCGCGACGGCCGGCGACTACGAACTCACTGACCTTTACATTACGGTAGACGGTACCCTTACCGCCAACGTGGACAGCGGTCAGGACGCTTTCATCGAGCAGTGGGAAGCTGCAGTGTCCGAGAAGCTCGGTCATCCCATCAAGCTTCACATCAACCAGCCCGAGCACTCAGGATACAAGGACAACGTATCCCAGCTCCTTACCACGGGTCAGCCCGGAGACGGACAGTATCCCGACGCACTCATCATGAGCGCAACCATGTTTAAGCAGTATCAGAACACCGGAATCCTTTGGAACATGGCAGATGCGTATGATAACGCAGAGTTCCAGTCCAGGATCACCCTTCCCTCGATCAACGAGAACATGAAGACTTCATCCGGTGAGCTTTACGGATTCGCACCTACTTACGGCAACGGCTGCGTTACCTATATCAAGCAGTCGTGGCTGGATGCGGCAGGCAAGACCGTAGACGACATCAAGACCTTTGATGATTATTATGCACTCCTTCAGGACTTCACTCAGGGCGGACAGACCGGCGTCATCGCAGCCGGCTTCGGTAAGCTTGACGAGGCTCCTTACATCAACTACATGCCTGAATTCTGGCAGGGCGCTTATCCGGCGATCTATCAGAACAACGGAACCTGGGTAGACGGTTTTCAGGAGCAGGCTACGATCGATGCACTGACCAGGCTTGCCAAGGGTTATGCTGACGGCGTCATCGATAAGGATACTGAGGAAGCATCCACCAAGACCGCCAGGGAGAAATGGTTCTCCAATGACCAGTCCACTTCAGAGGGCGTATTCACTTACTGGGCGGGCACGTGGCTTCGTACCCTGACCGACAACCTTGACAAGAACGAGGTTGACACCGAACTTGGAGACGACAGGCTCGTACAGCTTCCTCCGATCAAGGAGATCAAGGACACCTGGGGCGGATACCTCAACCGTGAGGCTCCCGTTTGGGTGATCACCGATGACCTTGACGGCGACGACGCTCGTGAGCAGGCAATCTTTGACGCACTGCTCGAGACCATGCTTGACGGCGATACCGTTCAGACCCTTTGGACCTATGGCGCAGAAGACGTTCACTGGTCAACCAAGGCCGAGTCCTTCACGACCAACCCTGACGATCCTGACAAGAAGAAGGATTATGAGTACGCAGACGGTGAGTTCCACCTTAAGCAGGCTCCCAACGATCCTAACTCCGTATGGAAGAAGAATCACCTGGATCCCGTGCTTGTCATCGCTCCTCTTACAAATGGTTTCGTAGATGACGATCCCCTTATCGAAGAGGGCAACAAGTTCTTCACCGAGAACTGCGTAGACGCTCCTCAGTCACCTTCGAGTGAGATGCTGACGGAGGTTGAGGCTGACCTCGTAGTTGACAAGACTACCCTCATGAACGAAGTGGTAGCCGGCAAGAAGACCGCTGAGGATGCAGTCGCTGAATATCAGGATAAGTGGGGCGACACCGTTGCCGCAATCCTTGAGGAACTCAATTCAGCAGAATGACGGGAACGCCTGATCGGCATTCATCAGTATTTTCTAAGCAATAATTACGTTGCATGTAAGTAATTAAGATGTGTGGGCATCCGTGCGCAAGGATGCCCACACGCACAACTTATGCTTGTTAACGCATATAGCTGCCGATACATATATCGCATGACGAGTGAACGCGGCAGCTGGCAGATCTGACGACGCTGATTAATTGCGTTCACGAGCATGGCAGTATGGGGTGAGGTATATGGCAAAAAAAATCACACAAACTTCCACGGGGCGGGAGATCAATAAAAAACCCTTGAAACTGAGAATATGGAACAACAGGGGCTTCTACCTGATGTTCATTCCGGTTCTGATCTACGTGCTGATAGTGTATTACTGGCCGATGCTGGGCATACGCTATTCTTTCTATGATTATACCCTGAAGAAAATCGAATTCGTTGGCCTGAAACATTTCCAGAAGATGTTCGGTGAGAAAGACTTCTGGAAGGCCTTTACCAATACATTGGTGCTGTCGATAGTCAAGCTGCTCATCACCACGGCGGCATCCGTTATAGTTTCGGTGTTCATCAACGAGATGGCAAACCTCTTTGCCAAGAAGGTGCTGCAGACGGTCATCTATCTGCCTCACTTCATGTCGTGGACGGTTACGGCAGCCATCTTCACGCTGTTTCTTTCCACTTCTTCCACCGGTTTCGTAAACGAGACCCTGAAGAGCTGGGGCTGGATCAAGGAGAGCATCGACTTCATGCATGAAACGCACCTGTGGCGGCCGGTTTACTACGTCGTCAACATCTGGAAGGAAACCGGATGGGGCACGGTAATATTCCTGGCCACGCTGGCCGGCATCAATCCCGAGCTGTATGAGGCGGCGGACATAGACGGAGCCACCCGCATGCAGAAGATCTGGTACGTGACGGTTCCCGAGCTGGCCAACACGATCATCATCGTGCTGATCCTCAACCTGGCCAAGGTTCTGAACCTGTTCGAGTCAGTATTCGTAATGTACAATAACCGTGTTTTTGAGGTTTCGGACGTGGTTTCCACCTACATCTATCGCAAGACCTTCCTGACGGCCATACCTAATTACGGATACACGACGGCGGTCGGTCTTTTCAAGTCACTCGTAGGCTGCTTCCTGGTTATCGTTTGCAACTGGGCTAGCAAGAAAGTACGCGGACGCGGAATACTGTGAGGTAACGTGACATGGCTAAGAATAAAGATTTTGGTGCAGGAAGAAAAAGAAAGACCGGCGTTTTTGACGTCGTAAACTATATTGTATTCATCGTTATCGGAATGATCATCCTCATACCGATCTGGAAGGTGCTTTCGGATTCGTTCAATGCGGTTGGAGTGTACAAGTTCCAGCTTTTCCCCAACAAGTTTACGCTTGACGGATACAAGGTCATCATGACCACCCAGAAGCTGTACAGGCCCTTCGTCAATTCGGTGGTAACCACGATCCTGGGCACCCTGCTCGGACTCGTGATGTCCACGCTCGGCGGATACGTGCTCGCGCAGGAGGACCTGCCCGGCAGGACCGCGATAGCGTATTTCCTTCTTTTTACCATGATATTCTCGGGAGGAATGATCCCTGAGTACCTGGTAATGAAGAAGCTCCATCTGGTTAACTCCATGTGGATACTGGTAGTTAAGCACGGCATGAACGTATATAACCTGGTGCTGATGCGTAACTTCTTTGAGGGAATTCCCGGATCGTTATTTGAGGCAGCCAAGATAGACGGATGCTCCCCCATGGGAATCTTCTTCAAGATCGTGCTTCCGCTGTCCAAGGCAGCACTTGCATCCATCGGACTGATGTTCGCCGTTACCGTATGGAATGACTATTCAACGGTTCAGATCTACATCACGAACCGCGATCAGGTTAACTTCCAGTACATCCTGAGGGTCATGGTCATGGACGGTGACACTCCGGTTACGCAATACAGCGTGTCGCAGACGACGCTATACTATGCGGCGATCATCTGCGCGATACTGCCCTTCATGGCACTGTATCCGTTCCTTCAGAAGTATTTCGTGACGGGCGTGAACGTGGGAGCCGTAAAGGAGTAAAACTAAAAAACATCCGGCCCTGTGCAGCATAATAATTCACCGCAGGCATCATTGATTCACCGGCCCTGTACTGCATGATCATTCCCCGCAGGCACGTTCTCACTGCCGAAAGCTCGCAGCGGATGCTAAGCTCGGAAAAACCTCGCTAAGCACCGGCGGCTTTCGAAGCACCTGCTTACGAATGATCATGCAGTGCAGGGCCTTAGTTCTTTTATATATGATGGAGACGAAGTGAAATGAGAGTAATATTTTGGGCGGGAGATTCGACGAACACCTGCAATAAGGCTAACAAGTATCCGCAGACCGGCATAGCCCAGGCGTTTGACCGCTATACCGCATTCGACGTGGTCGTGTATGACCATGCCATCAACGGCAGGAGCACCAGGAGCTTCATCGACCAGGGCAGGCTGGCGTTTATTTATGACGAGATCAGGGAGGGCGATTACCTGTTCATCCAGTTCGGGCACAATGATGAAAAAGAGACCGACCTGGCCAGATACACTGATCCGGATACGGACTTCATTGAGAACCTGGGGAAGTTCGTGGCCGCGGCCAGGAACAAGGGTGCCATTCCGCTGTTCATCACGCCTCTTGAGAGAAGGAATTTTAAGGATGATCACGCTACTCTGGAGGAGTCACGGCACGCGCCTTACGTGGCGGCATATCATAAGGCTGCCGAAAAGTTCCATGTACCGATCGTAGACCTGTTTAAGACAAGCCGGGAGTTTCTGGAGGCCACGGGAGACGAGCCGACCAGGAAGTATTACATGCACGTCAGGCCCGGTGAAGCCTTTTGGCTGCCGGAGGGACTCTCCACGGACAACACGCACCTTAAGTATGAAGGAGCCATGAAGTTCGGGGAACTGATCGCCAGGGAGATGGTGAAGCTGGGAGAGCCTTTTTCGACACTCGTTGACGAGGCCGTGCTCCATGACCTGGATGCGGTATACGACTCCAACCTCATGGAGGACGGATTGAAGGATGAGTATAAATAGGCCCGTGTCATACTGAGCCGAGTCAGGCTCTGCCTGACTCCC
>CALGGH010000189.1 GCA_937916415.1 uncultured Lachnospiraceae bacterium | reverse complement strand
CAGACATGCGAGCACAGTCGAGGCCGAGGTACATCCACGCCGGATTATTTTTCTTAAGATTTACGTCACGAACCACTGACATAAAGCCCGTAAATCAGCCCGTAGATGCCGGGCCCGTCAAACCGATCAAGCCGCCAATTGAAGTATCAAACATCGTGGTACCGGAATTCCCGGCGAATCGCGGAAAGAGGTGAGCTCGGACATATAATTTCATAAAGTCGGTTATGATCTGTTCCTGTGCAAAACCCATTCACGATCACCTGCATCAATCCTCCTGATCTATGATCTCCCCGTTCTCAACGACGACGTAGCTGACGAAGTTATCCTTAAGGCCATCGGTTATTGCTTCAAGCCTGGGCGTTCCCGTCATGGGGTTATCAGGCTTGCCGCCCAGGTTAAACCCCAGCAGATACGACACGGTTCTGGCGGATTCTCCCCTGCAGGTCCAGAATTTGCCCTCCTTTTTGACCACGACGTGATCCGGATACAGGGATTCCCTCCGCTTCACTTACCGCACACAGCCGCTCGGCATCCCTCTTTTTCATGTAGGTCTGACACTTGTAATAGATCCCCATGAACAGGCCCGTATCCCTCGGATCAAGAGCGAACCTCAACATGTTTGTCACGTCGGTCACTACCCTGTGCGTAAAGAACGTCATGTCGATGCTTTTGATCCTGTACGGGATTCCGCCACGTTCCAGGCGGTCAATCAACGGAATCGCACTCTCATTGTCCCTGTACAGAACCGCCGTCTCGCGCCTGCAGTCCTGAGCCTACCTGAACAGATAGGAGTACTGATGGGCCCTGCCTGACACCTCGACGTAGTTTATGTGTGAATCCGCGGTTCTGACTGCCACCATGTGCTTGGCATGTCTTGCCTCGTTCCTCTGTATGAAGACATCTGCTGCAGTTACTATGTTGGCATTGGAACGGTAGTTTTCGTCCATGACGAGCACCTGTGCGCCAGGATGCCCCTTTTCAAATTCAAGCAGAGCCTCGGGGCATGCGGCCCGGAACCCATATATGCTCTGGTCCTCATCTCCCACCATGAACAGATTGCCGGCACTGCCGGACAGCAGGGTGATTATGGCATGCTGGATCCTGGAGGTGTCCTGGGCCTCATCCACGCAGACGTACCGATATTTATCCCGATATGAAGCCAGCAGCTCCGGGCTTGACTTAAGCAGCCTGTATGCATAAGTCATCTGATCGTCATAATCCATCAGCTTATTGGATGCAAGATAGGAATTATATTCCTTATAGACGTCCAGCACGGGCATCATGGAATCTTCTTCAAGTGCCTTTATCCCATCATCATCCAGCATCATGTTTTTACAATAGGTTATCATGGTCCTGGCTTCCCTGACGTCGCTTTCGGTAGGGTATTCCCTGAGATGTCTGGTGAGGATGTTCAGAAAAATGCGCCCCATTTCCTTCTCATCGGTTACCAACTCGTAAGGATCCCTTCCAATCATCCTGCCATATGAGGAAATGACCTTTGCACAGATCCCGTTTATCGTGCGAAACTCAAGTTTCCCGGAGAACTCTTCTCCAAACAACCCCTCGAACCTCCGTTCCATGTCCCTGGTGGCGGCTACGGTATACGTGACCGTGAGAATGTTGGAGGGGTCTATTCCCTCTACGTAGAGCATGTACCCGAGTCTGGTAACAAGCACCGTCGTCTTGCCGCTTCCCGGTACCGCAAGCAGCAAAACGGGGCCATTCACCGCCCGAACCGCTCTTAATTGGTTTTCATTCAGATTTGAAGCGTATTTTGTCAGAAATTCTTCGTGCTGCATTTTTTAACCCTCGGGATGGGGCGTGTTCAGAAACACATGGACGTTTTTCCACGCCCAATATACCATGATAAATCAGTTAAACAGATTGTCAAGAGTAAGAATCCTTGAAATGCTTGACAGAGTAAGAATCCTTGAAATGCTTGACAAATGTATGCCCAGGGAAAAATGTCTGAAGATGCAGACCCTGGATTATGACCGGAAAACGGACGCTTATGATCATGTTATTGCCAATCATGCATCATAGCCTGTATCACGTAAATCATGAGACATTTTGATTTTGAAGAATACCTGCGGGATTCAGAACTGGGAATACGCACGACGGGCAGGGATGACAGGCATTCCAACGGGAGCAGGCATCCCTAGAAAATCGGTAGCGTGTTACCGGGTTTATATGCCTGACGTTCATTAATCAAGGAAAATCCAAAATGACACCTTGACTCCGTCCCCAGGTGTCAAAAACCCAAAATGACACTCTGACTCCGTCCCCAGGTGTCAAAAACCCAAAATGACACTCTGACTCCGTCCCCGAGTGTCATTATCCGCGAGACGTCCCCGAGTGTCATTATCCGCGAGATTGAAGTTTTGCGGCGATGATGATAAGATTGACGATGTATGAACAGACCGTCGGGGATCAATTCAGTGATTGATCCAGGGATTGGTTCAGGAAACGCTTTAATCCGCATTCCCTAATTGATCCGGGCTTCCCGGTTTATGATTATTTTATTGAGGACAGGCATGCAGTCGGAATCACAGTCTCCGCTTTTGCAGATCAAGTTAATAATCCTCTACATGCTGGACAGGGTGCCTTTTCCGCTGACCAAGGCACAGATCTTTGACTTCGTGCTCATGAACGAGTACACGGATTACATCACCCTGCAGCAGGCCATGAGCGAGCTGATGGACGCCGACATGGTCATGGCCCGGTCCATGCGTAACCGCACGCATCTCTCCCTAACGGAAGAAGGATCACAGGCGCTTGAGCTTTTTGGCAAAAGACTCAGTCCCGTGACCCTTCGTCAGATAGATTCTTTTTTACAGTCCAATGAGATCAAGCTCAGGAACGAGGTCTCGATCCAGTCGGAGTACTACAAGTCCACTTCCGGCGAATACGAGGCTCATCTGGTGGCCCTTGACAAGGGCATCGCGCTGGCCAATCTCACCCTCTCGGTCCCCGATGTGGAAACCGCCGCTCACATTTGTGAGAATTGGGAGAAGAACAACCAGGAAGTATATCAGATGCTAGTTGAAAAGCTGTTCTGACATGACGTTCTGACAACATGCCGTTCTGACATCCTGTTCTGACATGACGTTCTGACATGACGTTCTGACATGACATTCTGACATGACTCTAACGCGCCCGCTCAGTCAGAGAATACCCCGATCATTTTTCAAATTCCTTTATCAGCGGCTCAACCTGTGAAAGCATGTTGTCGATGTTCTCAAAGATCACGCTCTTGGTGGTTCCGAGGCTGTTTGCCTCCTCTATGTGGCCCTGTACGAAATTGTACTGATCCTCGATCTGGTTCAGTGCGCCCGTGAACACCTTCAGCTCGTCGGTAGCGTTGGCGGATATGTCTTCTATCTCGGACTGCACCGCGTCGGAGCCTGCTGCTGCGTCATTGATCTTTTCAACCACGCCTGCTGCCTCCTCGGCCTTTTCGATGTTGACCTGCAGGGCTTCCTTGGCGCTCGCCATTCCCTCGGTCAGCTGTGCGGTGCCAGCGTTCACGCTCTCGAGGTTGTCCTCAACGTTGTTTACCAGCACCTTGATCTGCTGTGCCAGGTTCTTTACCTGCTAGATCGGAAGAGCACACGTCTGAACTC
>CALGGH010000188.1 GCA_937916415.1 uncultured Lachnospiraceae bacterium | reverse complement strand
GTGCTCTTCCGATCTGATTGATTAAAGCGCAGGCCGTCGATCACATTGCGGGCGGCGAAAACCGATTCGTTTCTCGTTTCCACATTGGCCGTACAGTGAGGGAAGAAGTCCGTATCCCCCCGCAGATCCAGTGGATTCCTGGCCACATCGCGGGATACTGCCGTTTCCCGTTCGGAAAGCAAACGAGCCGTAATGATATGCCGTTTTCCCTCAAATAATCCCGGCATATAAGCCAAACGGTGCTCGCCAAAGGGGACCGTCCAATGCATGATCCCGTTTGGTAGATACACTTCTCCCTGAAGCATGGAGGCATCCACCGCGATTTGCAGATGGGAGCCGGCAGGGGCAAGGAATAGAACGGTATCCCCCTTCTCCCAGATGCGATCCACGCATACCATGGCTTCCATCGGATGAATGGTTTCGCGGAGAACCTCTCCAGACTGATTCATGACTTTGATATGGATCATTCGCTCATTTCCTCCTGATTCTTCTGGATGGACCGGCTTGGATTGCCTACTCAACCATCCGTAACCGTGGGATGCATGATCAGAGTATCTGCCACTACAAGCGCAGAACCAAAGAGTATGATCATTTTTCCTTGCTCCATACTGGACCTTCTATTCATTTCGGGTTTTCTTCCTTCATTATAAGCAGGATGTCAATTCTCCCTTCGGCATCGCATCTCCCGGAATCATACAACGCAGGAAGATTCATCGGCAGGGATCCGTAGTATTGATGGCGTGAAATAAGCGTTCGCCAAAAGGCGTTAGAAAGACGACTGGGAATCCGATACAATGGAAGTGACGAAACAACGATTGTAGAGGAGGATCCCAATGGCCCAGACACGTGATACCACAGAATTCAACGACGTACCACAAGAAATCTCCGAGTCAGGGAATTCGCTGCTGATGACCACATTGGAGTACACACATTGTCACGGCTCATCATCCTAAGCTTATCAAGCGCTTCCTCTGGAGTGACCCCTTGCTCTTATGATGTAATTCTGGCAATTCCACTTGAGATCGCAGCGTTTGCAACTGCGTGCGCAACCGCGGGTCCGACCCTTTTATCAAAAGCCAAGGGTAATATGTATTCTGACGATAATTCGTCCGGTAAAACCAAATCTGCCAGTGCATAGGAAGCTGCTTGCTTCATTGCCTCGTTTATATCTGTAGCGCGAACGTCCAGGGCACCGCGAAAGAGTCCTGGAAAGCATAGCACGTTGTTGATCTGATTGGGGAAGTCGCTGCGTCCGGTGGCTATTACGGCGGCGCCGCCTGCCCTGGCGTCCTCCGGGAATATCTCCGGTGTGGGATTGGCGCAGGCAAATACGATCGCGTCCCTGTTCATCGTCCTGACCATGTCGGTGGTGACGGTTCCGGGAGCGGACACTCCTATGAAGACGTCAGCTCCCGCCAGGACGTCAGCCAGCGAACCGGCTTTTTTGTCCCGGTTGGTGACCAGGGCCATTTCCTTCTTGATCCAGTTTAGGCCTTCACGGCCTTCATATATGGCGCCATTTCGGTCGCACATCGTGACGTCCTTAAACCCTGCCGACAACAGCAGCTTAACTATGGCGACCGCAGCGGCTCCGGCTCCGGACGTAACGACCTTTACGTCCTCCTTTTTCTTGCCGACGACCTTGAGGGCATTGGTAAGCCCTGCGAGCGTGATCACGGCGGTGCCGTGCTGATCGTCATGAAAGATCGGTATGTCAGTCTTCTCCTTGAGCTTTCTCTCTATCTCAAAGCAGCGTGGAGCGGAAATGTCCTCTAAGTTGATGCCGCCGAAGGATCCGGCGATGAGGGCCACGGCGTTCACGAACTCGTCCACGTCCCTGGTTCTGACGCACAGGGGAAAGGCGTCCACGTCTCCAAAGGACTTGAACAGCACGCACTTGCCCTCCATGACCGGCATGCCCGCCTCAGGGCCTATGTCACCGAGTCCGAGCACCGCCGTGCCGTCGGTGATGACCGCGCACGTGTTGTGACGCCTGGTCAGGTCATAAGACCTGTCAATATCCTTTTGAATGGCCAGACAGGGTTCTGCGACTCCGGGGGTGTATGCCAGTGACAGGTCCTCCTTGTCATTAACGGGGACGCGTGAGATCACCTCTATCTTGCCCTTCCATTCTCCGTGTAACCTTAACGATTCTTCTGCGTAATTCATTGCCCTCCTCCATCAGTTGATCTTGTGCATGTCCATGGTGATGATCCCGTCTGTTCAGCCGTTTTGCTCAGAATCACCAAACATCAGGTTTCTTTTGTTATAGCTGGTCATGCCGTCTTCCTTGGCCTTGCGTTCATTCTGTTCCTTTTCGGTTCTTTTGGAACCGCCGCCCTGATCATCCGTTCCGCCCTGCATGCCGTACGTGCCTTCCGCAGGTTTCTTTCCGTCCGAGAAGGTCATCCTGCCGAGGGCGGTTCTCGTGGCAGTCCATTTCATGAGCCTCGTCTTGCCCGCGTGTGCGACCATGTCGCCCGTGAGCTTCTTAAGGAGCGCCAGCGAACTCTTCCTGTGGGGGCTGATCATGATCATGGTATCCGGCGAGAGGTCGCCTTCATCCAGCATTGCCTGCCTGAGCATTTCAAAGAGTATCTCGCGTCCGTCGGGTCCATGCGCCGAAAACGTGTCGACCATCAGGTTCCTCCTTATCTTTTTGATCAGGAACATGCCAACGGGATGACGCTCTTTGTCAAAATACACGTAACTGTGGGACGTCAGGTAAGACTTGCGCAGTCCCAGGATCCTGCCCGATCCTCCGTCCCGGCATCAGGCCTGGCGTCGTCCGGAACGTCTGCCGGACCGCCTTCGGCCTCCAGGTCATCCATGTGCTCGCATTCCACAAGCCTGATCCGGGTGTCACGGGCCATCTCCTGCAGAAAGCAGACCATCTCCTGCCCGGCAGGCGTCATGGAAGCATAGAGCTCAAACTCCGTCCTTCACGATGAAGCTGCTCAAAAACAGCGGGTCAAAGTCAGTCTTCATCCCGTCAAACTCTACGCTGAGCCTTCCATGGCATATCTCGGCATATTGCTTTCGGGCCTCCTCCGTCAGCTTGTCGAATCCATCCTCGGTAATGCTGGACAGCTTGCCGATCCCCATGTTCTCCGCACGGAACGCGCCCTCCATGGCATCGATCCTGGGTTCTTCATAAACCAGCTCCATCTCATCGGCATGATCATGCCAGTATTCAACCAGTCCGCCGATGGCCTTGTACTCGCTCATTTCGGACGCCACGTGACCTGCCATCTTATTCGCGTCTTCTACGGAGCGTTCAATGCACAGTCGCGCGATCACCGTCGAATTGACCAGCGTAATGGCAATGTCCAGGACCAGGAATATGACCAGCAGCCTCTTCCTCACGTGGGAATATATGCTTTTTTTGTTGTCCTTATGGTTAATCTTCCCACCATCCATACGAGAGCATTTTACGTCATTTACGCAATTAAGGAAATGCAGATTAAATCAGCATTTCCACGTAACTCCCCTCAGAGGGGACTCATTCCTTTGCCTTTTGGGTCCTAAGGTATTTAAGGGCGTCGAGCCAGGTCGGTGAATCGGGCAGCTCCGGATTACGTGCCATTTCCTCCCTGTACGCCCGTATGCCGTCCCCAAGTCCGTCAAGATCCCTGTCGCACTGGGCAGACAGTGAATCCAGCCTGCCGGTCAGTCCCGGATGCTCGAGACCGTACTTGACGCCGAACCTGGTGATGGCCTCCTGCAGCTTTTTCATCTGTTCGGCGATCTCTTTTTCCGCCTCCTTCAGGCTTTCCTCCAGCTCCCGTTCGGCAACCGTGTCGATCATTCCGTCCTTTGCTTTGACGGCAGGCATCTTGCGTGAGAGGACGTCCTGCAGGTTCAGGATGCCGTCAGCTATGTCGTGGATCTCCTTGGTGTCCTTGAGCAGGACCATTTCCGATCCGGTAAGGAGTGACTTCAGCACGTTCGCCGCGTAATCGCTGTTATGTCCGGGCCTGGTCTTGTCCTTCATGCGTTTCTCGGTCTTGTAGTCTCCAAAGAGCAGTTCACGCCTGTTGGCTTCCCTGACTATCCTGTCTTCGTCCCCGTCCTGCTCACTGACCCTCCTTTGGCGTTCACGCTGCTCACGCTCATATTCCCGGGCCCTCAGGTAATCATCATAACCCAGGGCATATGGATTGTCGGGCATGGCCTGCCGGTCAGCGGCTTTTTTTCTGGTGTCGATCTCTTCGTTTTTATGTTTGTGCAGCATCTCCATGTTTTCGTCAGCCATTTGCCTGCTACTTGTTCATTGCCTCTTTTTCCGCTATCTCCTTTTCCTTCAGATAATCGAGATATTGCTTCATGTCCGCCATGCCGGGATTGGTCAGCGTAAGCATTACGTAATCCTCGAAGGCCTCCAGCTGCTCGTAGATGCACGCCACCGCATACCTTACGTCCCCCTCGGCCCCAGCGGGATCCTCCGGATTGACCGGCAGCCTGTACGTCAGGTACACCCTGTTCAGCGGATCATAATAGCTGTAGCATCCAAATCCCGGATATGCGCCGGCGTTTACCGTATGGTTGAGCGCTCCAAGGGCTATCATGAGATCCGGCAGGGCATCCTCCGGCACGTTGGCAGCTATTGCCGCATGAAAATGCACGACGCAGTATTCATACGCCTCCTTAAATCCCTTTTCGATCGCCGCCTCCAGGGTAACGTATCCGTCAACCTCACCAAGGTGCGTGACCTGTGACCTGTAGGTGCCGTCTTCATCCACGCTGCATTCCCCAAACAGTCCGCCCATGGATTCGCGCAGCACCCCGTCTATGATTTCTTCAGCTTTTGTCAATGCCTCTTCACTCATTATGATCTTATTTCCTCCGTTTTGGATACGATCCCTAACAGCAGTCATCCAATATGGAAATCATCCAAATGTCAATGATCCGATACGGAAATCATCCAAATGGCAATGATCCGATACGGAAATCATCCAAATGTCAGCTCTGCCCGGTTTACGTCATATTCATCGATCCCTGCCCGGACCGTCTCGGTCAGATGCTCCACCAGTCTCTCGGTCTGCTCATCCATGGCAGCCACCATCAGCTCTCCCATGGGCTCTATGTCCAGAAATATCTTGCAGAGGCAGGAATACAGGAGCCCGGGAGCGTCCTTTTCATCGCCCTTTGACACGTGAAAGCCGTTAAAATACACGGTTTCGTCGCTGATCCTGGATACGACTGCGTAATCGGTCACAAATCCGTCCGCATCCAGTATCACGGAGCTCAGGTCCGGATCCGCATCATGCCACCCAAGGCTGTCTGCCAGGTTCACGTCCACGTCCGCAAAGCTGCGTATCCTGCCGGATCCCGCCAGATCCTCATAGTTTTTTTTCATCATCGTGATCTCCGCGCTGTCGCGCAGCATGAATCCCAGCATGACCGCGTCGATCACGTACGTGCGGATGGGACGTTTCGTAAGTTCAAAACCGGCCGATTTCAGGGCCGCCTGCATTTCGCCTGACTCATCCCCGGCAAAGCTGCAGGTAAGCCTGCGTATGGATCCGGCACGACACTCCCTGACGAGCTTATCCAGCAGCACGTCCATGGCCTCGCCCACGGAATGATCCCTGCGGATCCTGACGCTCTTTATCTCAACACGGTCGTCATATACGTCCACCGCGACCCTGCCTATGGGCTCGTCCGCCGCCAGAATGCCGATGTCCCGCCTCCTGCCGCCTGAGTCCAATGAAGGATCCGGGGCCGTGAAAAACTCAAAAAGTCCGGCGTTGTCATCGTTTATGGTAACGCAACTAATCCTGACTGCCATGCTACATACCTCAGGCCGATTTCTTTTTGTGAAGTGAATACTTCAGTATCTTGCGGAAGTTGCCCTCCACTCCGTATGCGTTCATCAGCTGCGAAACTTTCACCTTGTTAAGCTTGTCCCCGGTGAAATTGGCGTTGTTGAAAAGCGTCTGCGCCAGCTGGCTTCCGACCTGCTTCTCTCCTTCGTTCGCAGCCGTCTTCATGAATACGTGCGTGTCCACGGCCGAGAAGATGCGGGCTAAGTCCGTCAGGTAATCCGTGGATTCAATGCCGGCTTCACGTCTCAGCACGCTGTTGAGCAGGTGCACGTCGGCCGTCACGTATTTTTTGCCCAGCATGTCCGATATGGTCCTGCCGTTCTGACGGCAGGTCCTGACGGCATCTATGATCGTGGTTGAAACGAACTTCACGCTTCCCGTGATCGCGGCGCCTATCTTGTAGAATATCTTATCCGCAACCGGCGGCAGAAATCCCTTGACCACAGATATTCCGACCTTTATGCCGTTAAAGAACGCGCCGATCCCCGAATGCAGCCTGTCGTCCCTGGCCTTCTTGCGGGCGAAGCTTAAGCCCCACATGAGCTGGGAATTGTCCTTGAGCGCATCGGCCTTCTGTTTCTTGAGCAGATCCTCCGGATTGGCCAGGTTCAGGGCATCCTCGTCGACCTGCATCGCGCTCTTAAAGTCCTCAGTGGCTCCCTTGAGGGCACTGACCTTGCACCATGATGATATGCTCTTGATAAATTCACTAAAGGTGTTGACGCTGTTCACTATGAGGTCAGGAATGACGCTCTGTCCCTTGTTGGGATCAAAAAAAGTAGACATTATGCCTGAAGCGATGGCTCCTCCAAGCCAGGTGGCCTGCGAAATAAAGCCCCATAAATAATGTTTCATGTTGACCAGGCGGTCCCTGTCATCAAAGGAATGTCCGTCGTTTTGTTTCTTTTCTTTTTTTCTGGCACTGTAATCCTTACAAAAGGTGATCACGGCATTGACTGCCGAGATAATGTTTGCTATGAGGTAGTAGATGGTGGTTATCTGACTCTTGCGCTCATCAGACGCATATTTCATCTCATTGTCCTTGTTGAGTTCACCGTCATACATGTCCTTATGCTTGACATCGTCGATCGCATAAGCTGCCACGTTGGTGATCGCGCCCATGTCAACTGCATATGATATCAGGCCGTTATACGCGGAGATGATCTTTCCGGTACGTCCGAAAGCATCACCGGTGGCGGCCACCGTATCCATGAAACCGCCCATGAGCGTGCTGATGGCAGGTACTATGGACATGTCGGTAACCTTTCTCTTGAAGTACGCCTTGACTCCCCGCATGGCCTGGGCATCTTCCTTGTACTGCATCCAGGCAATGCTCTTGTCAGACAGCGAAAACAGCGTTGAAAGCTTGACCCTGCTGCGATCGGCATTTAATTCATCCAGCAGTGCCATCCTGAGCATCTGTCCCGATTCGACACGCGCCCTTTTGATCGTATTCGTGAATCTGCCCTCAAGCATCTTCTCGCAGATCTCCTGGGCCATTTCCCAGTACGCGGGCATGCTTTCGTCTGAGAGAAGCATGGTGGCCAGGTCCTTTAGAGCCTGGCGGTCCTCCCTCAGGCTGTTCATGACGTTGCCGACGAGGGTTCCTTCCGCACGCAGGTTCGGACGCAGGTCATGTGCATCCGAATGGTTAAACCTGATCAGGTCAAATGCCGCCTTGGCCTTGACCTTTGAGGGCAGCTTTTCCCTGGCGTCCAGATCTGACCCGTTCAGGATGGACAACACGTTATTTACGGCAGCGTTGGGGAAAACTCTTCCCGGATCCTTGTTGTCCTTTAGGCTCCTGGCGTAGTTGCTGCCATAGATCCCGTCGGCTGCCTTAAGCTCGTTTACCTTGGCATCGATCTGATCCTGCGTGGCGTTTGCGCCGCACAGGTACTTGGCAAATTCCGCAAGCCCCAGCTCGTCCGCGGATCCGTCGGCCCCGTATCCCGCATAATCCTGGATGGTGCGGGAGTTGACGTGCCTGAAGACCTGTGCCTTGAGCACGGCCCTGCGGATGTCTTCCTTCTGTTTAAGTTTTTCCCATCTGAAGGTGCTGCTCTCATACTTCGACTGATCGGCCACGACGTTTTCGTCAGCCAGCACGAAGCGTCCGTTGATGAACACTCCGTTTTGCTCCGCATTGGCATGATGATACCACCTGTCCTTCTTTTTGCGGGCCTGGATTATCTCTATGTTGTCCTGGCTGGTGATATATTTGTTTCCCGCATCCCTGGCCTCTATGTCCAGGCCGGCCTCCTCCAGGTTCAGTGCGGCCGCGTCTGCCCCAAGCTCCCTGTTCCTTGCCGTGAGGGCCGTGGGATCCTTGGAGCCGCGCTCAAACTGTCTGGCAGCCAGGTATCCGACGAGGTTTCCGTCGTTGAGCTTTATCTTGAACCTGCTCCTCTCCCCGGCTTCGTTTTCCTCTCCCAGGAGGGCGATCCTGTTATGGGTCTTGGTCAGGCTGCCATCGCCGATCTGCTTGGCGACCTGCCTCTTGTTGACGACGTAGGAATCGATCGTCGTAAAGGGATTGGCAGGCAGCTCGGCCAGCTTGGCGCCCAGCCGGGCTTCGTCAAACTCGCCCACGTACTCATGTATGTTCTTGAGATTCACCAGCATCTGCAGGTCTGCCGTCCTCACGCGGTTTTCAGCCGTCCTGTTAAGCATGTAATAAGTCGAGGCGGCCTCGTCAAACGCCGCGGACTGACGCTTGTAGGTCTCAAGCTCGTATTTTCTGCGCAGTGCGTTCCAGGAGCGCGATTTCTCCGCGACGACCCTCTGCTGTCTCTCCAGGATCTCGCTCTGGGCCTGCTGCTTCTCCTTTATCTCGTCACGCGCCCTCTTTTTGCTCAGGGCACGGCCAAGCTTGCCAAGCACTGAGCCATGCTCACGGTTAGCGTTATTCTGAGCAGCCCTCCTGGCCAGGATCACCTTCCTGACGTAGCGGCGCCTGGCCTGTTCCATGAGGTCATTTTCATCCGGCGGTGCGGCCGGGGCTGCAGCATGGACGTTGGCAGCTGCCTGAACCGGGGCCTGGGCGTTGACGGCGCCTTGAGCCTGAGCCTGGGCGTTTGCAGTTGCATTCCCATTCTCCTCTTCCTCTATGGCATTCGTTTCCTCTATGATCATGCCCATGGGCATGCCGCTCAGGATGGCACTGAGGCCTTCCTCGGCATTCTGCGCCTTTGCCTCATTTCTCTTGCTTTCTTCCTCCATGAGCTGAGCGTCCAGCATCTTCTTTTCGATGGAGGCTTCCCTGGCCGCCGCGAGCGCCGTTTTTATCTGCTCGGACAGCTGGAAATGCTCGTGTTTCTTGGCCTCGGCCGCCTGTCGGCTGACCTCGTTGGCATCGTTCATCTGCTTCAGCAGGTTCAGCCTTACTTTCTGAACGACGTCAACCCTCTGTACGCCTCCGACGATCCTGTCCTGCAGGCCCGCCGCGCCGTCGGCGATATATGATCCGAACTTATTGGAATAGGTGCCGTTTTCCGCGGCCTTGTTCATTTCAGCTTCGGATTTTTTATATGTTTTGTTTACCTTATATTCAGGCGGCATGATCAATCCTCCGATTCTTCCTTCGTCCTGGCAATGAGTTCGTTCAATGCCTGGAGCTTATCCTCGACTTCATCCAGATCCGCAATCTGGTCCACGTAATCCATGTAGTCCTCGATGCTCATTGATCCCGGAACGTTGATCATGAACATCACGAGATCAGCAAACACGTCCATCTGATCGTAGAGGGCCGCGAGACAATACCTGACGTTGTTAAGCTCCGCCTCCACCTGACTTAAGTTTATGGGCATGCGATACGAATAATAGATCTGCTTAAGCGGCGGATAATAGCAGAAACACCCGAATCCGGGATAAGCGCCCGCGCTCACGGCATGATTCAGGTCGTTAAGCGTCACGATCACGTCGGCCAGGGCTTCGTCGGGCACGTCCTCGGCAAAGGTAGTGTGGAAATGAAGCACTCCGTAAGGCGCGTCCTCCTCGATGCCGTTCTCCAGGGCAACCTCCAGGATCGCATCCACGTCGGTGACTCCCAGATGGGATATCCTGGTCCTGAGTATCCCCCCCTCGGCCTCATCGACCCCTCCAAACAGTCCTTCCATCAGTTCACTGATCGTGCGGCTGATCTCCATTACGGGATCGGTCGCGTTTTCCTTATTAGCCATGCTGATCCTCCTAATCAAATATGCAAGCTTCACCTCAGTTATTTATGGTTCATGCTTTCGGGTTATTTAACATTTATAGTATAACTTATCCAGCAAACATCCAACAAGGTTTATGCATTCTACTGCGGAGCCAGATACGAGGCATACGGTCCGAACTGTGAAACGTCCACGTACATTCCGAGCTTGCGGTATTCATACTGCATGGCCCTGACCACGTGCCCGATCCCCATCGGCGCCGATTCGCTGCCGGCCATGTAGGCGGCGCTGTACAGGATGGCTTTGATGTTGCTGCCGGAGAGTTCAAACGTATCCGCCAGGAACCTGAAATCTATCTGAGGATCCACCTCCGCCTCAGCGGGAAGTATGCCGGTCCACAGGGCGTAGCGTGCCTCCTCGTCGGGACTCTCCATGTGAACGGAATAAGTGATCCGCCTTAAAAATGCCGGATCGAAATTGGCATAGAGGTTGGTGGCCAGTATCGACATGCCGTCGTATTCCTCCACCTTCTGCAGGAGATAAGCCGTCTCCGAATTGGAATACCTGTCGTTGGAACCGCTGACCTCCGTCCTCTTGGCAAAAAGCGCGTCCGCCTCGTCAAAAAACAGAAGCGCATTCTGCTCTTTTGCGGCTGCAAACGCGGCTACGATGTTTTTTCCGGTGTCGCCGACATACTTGGATTCTATTTCCGCATAGTTGACATCGATAATGGGCATCCCCCACTCTGCCGCCAAAACTTCCACGCACATGGTTTTGCCGGTTCCAGGAGGTCCGTACAAGTTGAAGGCCGTATGTCTGCCCATCGGATCGATGTCGCACAGTCCCCATTGGCGATAGAGAAGATCGTGATTCTTCATCCGGCTTCTCAAAACATCCAATTGTTCGCGGACAGCCCCGGACACG